>CAYGZA010000474.1:0-3593 GCA_964354135.1 uncultured Planctomycetaceae bacterium | reverse complement strand
GACCGGCTCTTGAGCCTGGTCGAGGCCGCGCACCAGCTCGGGGCGACCCCCGAGGAAGTCCGCGCGTGGGCGGAAGAGGGCATCTTGCCCCATCGCATTGTGGGCGGTGCCTACGTCTTCGAGTTGGCCCTTCTGGTCCGCTGGCAGCTCCGCGGCGAGATCCTGGCCCGGCAAGGCGTCGGCGGGCTGCCAACCATCCTGGCGTGACGGAGAGGAAGTGAAACCGCAGATAGACGCGGATCAACGCGGATCAACAAATCACGAAAACACGAAAACACGAAAACAACACTCTTCGTGCTCTCGTGCTTTCGTGATGAGAATCGCAGAGAAGAAAGATCGAATGGGCGTCCATCCGCGTCCATCCGCAGTTCCGAATCGAAGTTCTCTGACCGTTCAAGGAGAATCAAACTGATGAGTGACAAACCCGAGGCCCTGGATCTTGACGCGATGGGTGAAGAGGCGACCGCGAGCTATCGCGGCATGGTCCGCAAACACGCCCAGGGCGAGCCGATCGACCCCAAAAAGCTACAGCCCATCCTGGTCTTGGCGGGCCGGGCGAGTTGCGCACCCAGGCCATCCGGACCTTGCAAACGACGGCCGCCCCCAGCCTCGCCGACGAACTCCGCCGGCTGGCGAAGGTAACGAAAGACGCCCAGTACAAGAAATTCGCGTCGAAAACCCGGGCCCCGGCCTTATCGAAACAAGCGGCCGAAGAGGAAGAGCGGGCCATGCAGAAGGCCCAGGAGGTTCAGGCCACTCTGCAGGATCCCTTTCTTGGAATGCACTGGGAGTGACGCGGCGGATTTGTTGCGTTCCGCCCGGCCCCATGGACGGCCGTCTCCTTTGCCGGCTATCCCGGGCCCGGGCCTTGAGAGCCGAGGGGTAGGAAGCAGGAAGACGGAAAACCGATGTCCTCGACCCAACACGGAAAGAGAGACTGGAGAGCCGATGGCGCGGAGCTGATCGGCTTGGTGGACCGCGACCAGGCCGGCCGGCCCTTGTACCTTCTGGACGTCGGCGAGGTGGCGAGCGATTTCCGAATCCCCCGTCGGATCGACGGTTTCACCGGGCCGTACTTGTGGTTATGCCTCTGGCGTGTGCTGAAGCCGTGTTGGCGGGGGCCGGGCTTCACGGCGGTCATTCGGGCGGCGAGGCGCCCGGTTCGGAAGGTTTTGGCGGTGGTCCTGCACGAGCTGGCGCATCACCTGCTGGACCACCCCAGGCCGGGCGCGCTTAGCGTGCTGGCGATGGACGAGCTGGCGGCGATTCTGCCCTACGGCCGCGGCTCGACGCCGCCGGAGCGCGTGTCGGGCCGGCCGCCGGGATCGCTTCCTTGGGCCGGCCACGGGAGCGAGTTTCTCCGCGTGCTGGTCCACGTCGCATTTCGCTCGTGGCGCTACTTCGGCGGCGACTTGTTGGACATCGCCGGGCAGGATTATGGGCTCTCGTCGCCCCTGGCCTACCAGGCGGCCCTCGGGGATGAACCGCGGCGCCGGGCCGGCGAGCCCCTGACCGCGATCGCGGCGAGCCAACCACCGCCGGAGTACGCAGATTCTTCCCGAGAAGACGAAGGGCGCGCGGCCCGCCTCTTCCAGTGGCGTCAGTGCCGCGACATCGGCCAAACCTGTTTTCCGAAAAGGGAGGTGGACCCGTGCCTTTCGATCTAAGGGGCGTCCGAGTCCTCGTGTCTGGGGCCGACCAGGAACCCGCCGAGGCCCTGCACGCCCTCGGCTGCGAAGGAATGAGCGAAGAGGTCGCGGCGGGGCTCCTCGGGGTTTCTGTGAAGGAATTCCGGGAGGAGCTCGAGCGCAACCCCGAATGGAGGCAGGCATGGAACTGAGTCTCAGGCAGAAGCTCGCCCGGCTTTCCGATCCGAAGCTGACGGCCAACATCTACACCCACCCGGCGGCAGTGGACCGCATCGCGGCGGTGGAGAAACTCCCGAGGCCGCAATGGGGCGCCGAGAGCCAGGAGTCTCGGGCCTGAGGATCCCACCCGCTAGGGGCTGCCGTCCGTTCGGACGACCTGAGGTTGTTCCCGCACATACCTGCCATTGGTATTGTCGGCTTTGCTTGGCCCGTGTTAACGCCCCTTCTTGGTGGGTCGCGGGGAACATGCGGCGTGTTCCTACCAGGAGAAGACGTTCCCTATGGGCGAGGCGAAGGTGAACCTCGACAAGGCACTCGCGCTGGCGGCGGCGCTGGAGGACGACGAGGTCCGTGAGGAGCTGGCCCGCCGGAAGTGAGACTCCTCGAGGCGACGGGAACGGCCGGGAATCTGACCACGGATGCGCACTTGGCCGCACTGGCGATCTCCCACGGGGCCACGCTCGCCTCCTGCGACGCGGGCTTCGGCCGGTTCCGCCATCTGCGATGGGAGGACCCGGCCGCCATCTAATCCCCTGGTCCCCTGGAACTGGGCATCGTTCCGTGGCATGATGATGGGCCGGATCGGGGACCCAAGCCGGGCCGGACCCTCGGATCCAGATTTCCGGCGGTCGTTCCTCCGATCGGCCCCCGTTCATCCCAAAACAGGACGTATCCGGACGATGAACGACGTGAAGATCTTCAGCGGGCGGGCCAATCCCGAGTTGGCCCAGCGCATGGCCGACTACCTGGGGCTGCCCCTGGGACGCATCACCGTGGGCAATTTCCCCGACGGGGAAATCTCCTGCAAGATCGAGGAGGACGTCCGCGGCCGCGACGTCTTCATTATCCAGCCCACCTGCGCCCCGGTGAACGAGAGCCTCATGGAGCTGTTGATCATGATCGACAGTTTCAAGCGGGCCAGCGCCGAGCGGATCACCGCGGTGATCCCCTATTTCGGCTATGCGCGGCAAGACCGGAAGGACGAGGGCCGCGTGCCGATCACCGCCAAGCTGGTGGCCAACCTGATTACCCGGGCCGGGACGGGCCGCGTCTTAGCCATGGATCTGCACGCCGCCCAGATCCAGGGGTTTTTCGACATTCCCGTCGACCACCTCTACGCGGCCCCGGTGATCGACAGCCACTTCCGCGGCCTTTCTGTCCCTGAGGGCGACTTCGTGGTAGTCAGCCCGGACGAGGGGGCGATCAAGCGGGTGCTCCGGCACGTGGCCCACCTCAACGCCCAGTTGGCCATCGTCGACAAGCGCCGCGTCGGAGGCTCTTCGACGAAGCAGGCGAACTTGATCGGGGCCCCGATCGACGGGAAGGTGGCCGTGATCTTCGACGACATGATCAGCACGGGAAGCTCGATATGCGGGGCGGCCAAGATGGTTGCCAAGGCCGGCGCCCGAGAGGTCTATCTGGCAGCCACCCACGGGATCCTTTGCGGGCCGGCCATCGAGCGTTTGGCGAAGGTCCCGGTCAAGGAGATCGTCATCACGGACACGATTCCTTTGACCCCCGAAAGGAGGCTGCCGAACATCCGGGTGCTCAGTGTTGCGCCCCTTCTGGGGGAGGCGATCAAGCGGATTCACCGGAATGAGTCGGTCAGCCGGCTGTTTACCTAGGCGTGGCTGAGGAGGCGAGTCATCGCTGGCGGCGAGAGCCAGCTCTCAGCGGCCAAGTGTCAGTAATTCAAGGTCGGCCCTATACTGCCAGAATGCGTAT
>CAYGZA010000473.1:0-3651 GCA_964354135.1 uncultured Planctomycetaceae bacterium | reverse complement strand
ACGATGGTGGCCACCAGTGCCAAGAGATACGCCTTCATTGCCGTCCCCTTTCGCGCGTCTTGCCTTCGGATGCCAACGGGACGTGTGGCCGCCCTTTAAGCTACCTGACCGGCGACATCAGCGGCAGCCCGAAGAGTCAAGAATACTCAGCTGAACTTCAAGTGTCAAATCAGGATGGAACTTATGACCGTGCGTCAGACGACCATTTCGGCCGATCGACCGTGGCTCGACGGCTTGGCGAGTTGCTCGAACAACTGCAAGAGACGCTGAAAGAACGTGAGATGGTCATCGCCGCGGTAAAGTCAGGTGTCGCGGGGCCCTACAAATTCGATCGGTCCGTCTGGGAGCAGGTCGACCTGTTAGGGTCCCTATAGCCGGGCATGTACGAAAGGGCTTACGCCATGGATCCGGTTCCGTTTGGGTCAATTGCCGAGTCTTCTTCGTCAGTCTGTGGCCTCTTGTGGAAGAAACGAGCGATGGTCATTATTGGGTCCACACACCGCCGGCCCAGTAGCCCTGTTCGGCGATCTTCACGCATCCCCGCCAGACCTTATCGCTCAGCTCCTTGCTGTACTGTGCGGAACGGAATCGCTCGAATTGGATGTAGACCGGGTAGAGCGGGTCGTTCCCCGATGCTCCGCAGCTTATCGTCGGGGCAACGACGAGCGCATAAAGTCGGCAGCATGATCGATGGCTTCTTGGCCCTCAGGAAGCAGCGGCTCGTGGGACTGGAACACATGGAACATGCCCGGCCAGACTTCGAGCTTCACCGCGATTCCGTCTGAACGAGCCTTCTTCGCCACCCGGACGCTGTCGTCGCGGAGCATCTCCTGCTCCCCGACCTGAATCAGCAGCGGCGGAATGCCGCGGTAGTCGCCAAAGACTGGCGAGGCCAGCGGGTTGCGGGGATCCGTCTTCCCCAGATAGTGATCCCGGAACACGGGCATGGTGTGTGCACTGATGATAGGATCGTTGACGGTCCGCAAGGATTCGCTCGCAAACGTCAAATCGGTGGTTGGCGAGAGGGCGATTCCCCCCGCCGGGAGCGGTCGTCGGCGGTCGCGGAGCGCCAGCAGGGTCGCCAGAGTCAGGCTGCCGCCGGCCGAATCGCCGGCAATGAATGTGGCTTGGGAGGGTGCGGGGCCGGCCGGCCCGTTCGCGATCATCCATTCGTGAGCGCGGATACAATCCTCGAGCCCGGCGGGGAAACGGTGCTCCGGCGCCAGCCGGTAGTCGGGCAAGAGCACGGCACACTTGGCCGCCGCCGAGAGGTGAGCCGCCAGGGTGAGATAGTATTCCCCCGACCCCGAGACAAAGCCGCCGCCGTGCAGGTACAGCAGCCGAAGATCGGGGTCCGCGCCGGGCGCCAGCACCCATTCACAGGGAATATCTCCGATCTTCACGCGAATGAGCTTGACGCCTTTGATGGTGGGCTCACGGCGCGATCCCATGCCCGCACGTAACGCCGCCAGGTCGAAGCCCTTTGTGCCGAATGGCGTGTTCTTGCGTAGTTTTTGCAGGTACTCGATGCTTTCCCGCGAGACCACCCGCTGCTTGCCCTCCGGAGCTCGCGACCGGGGCGGAATGTCGCCGTTGTCCCTCTTGGGGATCGCCGCGGAGTCTTTTTGAACAGTTGCCTTCGGTTGTGGCTGGTTGTCGTCGACGGCGTACGCGCCGACTGCAACAACGCAGACAAGCAGGGCCGTCCCGGAAAAACGTTTCATCGCGAGGCCAGGGAAAGGGCGTCCTCGACCGTCGCGGCGATGGTGCTCAGCTCGTGTGGCTTTGTCGCGCATCAGCCGATCCTAATCACTTCGATGCCTGCGACGCCGAATAGTGTGCGGCAATCTCGTCGGCACTCAGCGCGCGGTTGTAGACGCTCACTTCGTCCAGCTTCCCTTCGAGGGGAGCGAAGCCGTCGTTGCGGCCGCCGAAGAACAGTTGTCCGCAGCCGGCGGGGTAGCCAATCTCGGCTTGGCCGGAGATCTCAGGGTTGCGGCCGCCATCGAGGTACACGGAAATACTCCGGCGTTGGCGTACGAGGACCAAATGGTGCCATTTCCCCGGCTTCAGGGCGGTCCTGCCTGACAGAACCTGGTCGCGTTTCGTGCCATTGAAGAAAAAGAGCCTCCCTTGGGTTTCGGAGCGGTGCGTGCCGCCGATTCCCAGGTTGTCGCCGCCCGCCGTCCCTTGCGGGCCGTCCACGCCCCGGGAGAAGAAGTACGCCGTGATGGCGCGGGCAGTTGGGGGCAGGTCGTTCCGAACCCACAACTCGACGCTGTACGCGTCCGGCAGATGGTCGATGGCCGCCGATATCCGCCCACCCCAGAAGACGGCTGCGGGATTGGCGGGCATGGGACCGGTCGGCGGAGAAAATTCCACGCCGGCCTCGCACGCGGCCGAGTGGGCGTTTCCCGAAGCGTCCTTCAGCACGTCCCCCGCGACGTCGCCCATACGCCAGTACCCCATCGGCTTGGACGACAACACGGTTCGGCCATATGCCTCGGCCAACTCCGGCCCATGGAAATCCGAGGGGCGGACGGTCACGGGCGGCTCGGTCGGATCGGCCTGCGGCGGCTTGACGGCAGGCTCGGCGACCTGTGCGTGGTAGATGCGGGTCAACTCCTTGAAGGCATCGTGGAGGACCCGGCCCTGCATCACTCCGCGGCTGAGGTACAACTGCGCATCGATGTGAGCTCGCAAGAAGAGGATCCGCCACCGCCAAGCGTGGCGCGCTCGCGGTGTGAGCCGAGTGTCGGCCTGGTCCATCAGGTCGCGCGCGTTGAGCGACCACGGCCCGACCCTCCCGCTTGGCATATTCTTCTCCAGCATTCGGATGGCCGGCAGGACCAGGTCGACCACCTCTGGCGAGTACTCGAAGGCGATGTACTCCCTGAGCGCCTCGTCGGCGGTCGTGTCGGCCTTCCAATAGAAGCTCGCGAAGAGGACCTTATTGATGTCCTCAAAGATGCCTTCGGAGTAGGGGAAGCCTCCCTGCCACTGGGCTTTGAGCTCCTTCCACTCGCGCTCGTAGCGGGTGGGGAGAGGGTTGGCCCCGAATCCACCCCATACCGGCCAGCCGACCATGCTGATTTCAGGAAAGCCGACCAGCGGAAGTCTCGCCGGGGAGGGATGTGCCGGGGGCGAGTTGGGAGTGCCGGGCGAGAAGGCCGGTTCGGCCAGGAGGTAGTCTACCCAGTCGGGCCGGGTGGCGAACGCCCGCGCCAGTCCGGCCCATTCCTCGCCGTCGAAAAGCCATGTCGAGAGCATCACCCTCGCACCTGGAAATTTACGCCGCGCCAAGTTCGCCAGCGGTTCGGCGCTACGAAGGTAGCCGCCGTGCCCCCACGGCTGGCACTGCCCGCAGCCGCAACCGCCCGAGTCGTAGGGCCAGATCATGACCCATTTCGGCTCAAGGTCTGTGGCCCAGTCGTAAAGCCGAGCGAAGTTGTCCAAGACGTAGCGGCGTCCCTCCGGTCTGGCGGTACAGATGTCCGTGGGGAACGCCGCCCCGCGCATGCCCTTGACGTCGGCGCGGAGTGCCTCGGGGCTGTTCGCGTACCCTTCGTTGGCCACGCAGGCGAATCCCACGTCGAGCCCGACGCGGCGCGCCGCACCGCAGATCGCCTTGAGGCGATTGCGGAAATCCAC
>CAYGZA010000472.1:0-3659 GCA_964354135.1 uncultured Planctomycetaceae bacterium | reverse complement strand
CAAACCCCCTGTTTTCACAAGGTCAATTCACAATTTGCAAAACCCCAGTCACAAGTTTCGTTACGGGATCGACTTCCGCGTACGAGGAGGCACGCTTGTGCCGTTCGTCGAGATTGACCTTCCGCCAAGCGCGATCCGCAGTATGTGGCTCGGCCCCAGATTTCCAGAGGACGTGGCAGAGGTGGCGATCAAACTCTTCCTCTCGAAGCATGAAGTGCCCGAAACTGTGGTGAAGAACTTGCAGCGGTCAAAGGCGAGCTACAGAGACACTCTAGCATCGTTATCGGGTCCGTCTCGTTGCTGAGCGACATTTTCTGAGGAAAACTGGGGGCACAGACGTTCCACAGGTTGCGCGCGACTGATGTCCTGTCGGATGCCGGGAATTCCGGGCCCATGTCGCCACAGTACCCGATAACGATGCTAGAGTGTCGCTACAGACGTTAATTCGACGCAGACGCCGATGGGGCTGATGGTGCCGCTTCCTCCCGTTGAGGGAGAAAAGGGGGACAGGCGCGCTTTTGCGGCGAATTCTCGTTTCCTCAGCCACCCCCGTCATTCGGCTTCCGACATTCGTCATTTGGAACTCACGGCCGCCTTCGCCCGTGGGTGCGCCCGCTCGTAAGCTGCGCGGAGACCGGCCGTGCTCACGTGCGTGTAGATCTGCGTGGTCACCAGGCTCTTGTGGCCCAGGAGTTCTTGGACGCTGCGGATGTCGGCGCCGCGATCCAGCAAGTGGGTGGCGAAGCTGTGCCGCAGCGAATGCGGGGTGGTGCGGCTGTCCAGGGCGGTTTGCCGCAGGTACTTCTCCAGCATTCGGGCGACGCTCCGGGTCGTCAGGCGGCGCCCGAACTTGTTGACGAACGCGGGGGCGTCGGGTCCCGAAGGCTCGCGGGGGCTGGTGCGCCGCACGCGGAGCCAGCGCTTCATGGCCCGCATCGCGTAGGAGCCGATCGGGGAGAGCCTCTCCTTGCGTCCCTTGCCGCGGACCCGCACGATCCCGGCCTCGAAATCTAGGTCGCCGAGGTTCAGCCCGACGGTCTCGCTCACCCGCAGGCCCGCGGAATACATCGTTTCCAGGATGGCGCGGTCGCGCAGCCCCAGGGGTTCGTCGGCCAGCGGCGCGTGCAGGAGCCGGCCGATGTCCTCGGCGGAGAGGAAGTGCGGGAGGCCGCGTGGCTTTCGCGGGTTGCGGAGCGGCTTGGCGGGGTTGGTGCGCGTCCAGCCTTCCCGTTGGCCGAAGCGGAAGAAGCTCCTCATGCTCGCCAGGCGGCGGGCGATGGTCGCGGGCGCGTATCCGGCCTCGTGCAGCGCCGCCACGTAGCCGCGGAGGTCGAGGACCGTGATCTCCCCCGGCTGCGGACACCGGCCTCCCCGGGCTTCGCTCAGGTAGCCCGCAAGCGCCGTGAGGTCCTCGCGGTAACTCTTGACCGTGAGATCCGACGCATTCCGCTCAACGCGCAGGTACTGCAGGAATCGGGCGGCGGCGGTGCGCATCGGCCGGGATCAGGACGATTCGTCCTTGTCGCTGCGCAAGGGGAGATGGAATCGCTGGGAGACGGCCCGCTTCTGGCTTTCCTGGCGGATTTTCTGGCTGAGGACCGCGGCGTCGTACCAGGTGAAGCTGAGCTCGGGGTTCGAGGCGAACCGCCCCAAGACCCGCAGGGTTTCGGCGCGGCTGGAGTCGTCGTACAGGAAGACGTAGCGCTCCGATCCCTTTACCAGGGCCAACACATTGATGTCCTGACTCACGGCAATCCGCCTCCCAGCAAAGGACTCGAAACGGTGGTGCATCCTGCCGCGCCGCACTGCCGGTCGCACGGGCGCGGAACTTTCCCGTACTGTTATCGGATTCTCGGCCACCGCCACACTACTTGCGTTTCGCCGGCCCCGCCGCGGGCCCCCAGCATCTCCCAGAGGTGCATGTGACAGCAAAAACGGACGAAATCGTCGCTGCGCTGGAGGTAGTTTTGCCACCCCCCGAAGCGGGCGTCGTCCTGGAAGAAGTAGTAGCTGGTTAGGGCCTCGGTGAACTTGCTGTCTTGCCCGTTGTAGGCTTGCGTGTGCCGCATCACGGGGCCCGGCTGCGGGCAGCAGGACGGAGGCTGCGAACTCGGCGGGGAGGGAATGAACCCGCGAGGATCCGGCCAGGTGCGCGGGAAGCCCGGTGCGGTGGAAGCGGTTTTGGCGGTCGTAGCGGCGGGCGCCTGGTATCCAAGGGCCGTGACCCCGTCATCGCGTTTTCCCGAGGCCGGGGTCGGCTCCAGCTTCTTCGCGGGTGGCTGCTCCGGGGCTTGCGCCTGCGGGAGCCTCGTCTTTTCCTCGGGCGGGGGCGTGGGGCAGTTCGGTGTCTGGGTCTTGAGCTGCTCCCTGGCCAGGGCCATTTCGGCCTCGAAAATCAGCGAGCCCGGGATCCCTTGTTCCTCCGGCGTTCCCCACGGCAGGCCGTAGCCCGGCGGTATGGGGTGAAGACCGGGGTTCGCGGCGTACCACTCGACCTGCATCGTCATGCGCGGCGGATAGTACGGCGAGTAGTCGGTCATGGCCCCCACCACGATTGCATCGACCTGGAGATGCTGGGCCAGCCGCCGGGCATCCTCCGGCCCGCTCAGGCGGTTGTTCGTCTGCTGGATCGCCTGTTCCACCACGCCGACCGGCACTACCTCGAATCCGGGCACAAGCTGCAATTCGTTAAAGTAGGCCAACGCGACCTTGCGTCCATCGAGCGTCGGTTCGGTGCTAAGGTTGAAGAACGGGGCGATCGCCACCTTGGACAGCTCTGGGTAGGGATTGTGGAGGGTAGGCTGATGGGCAATCTCCGGCAGGATGGCGCAGCCGGAGGCGGTCAGGAGAGCGAGTATGGGGAAGAATCGCAACATCAAGGCGGACAGCCACTTACGAGCATCCCCTCTTGTTCTGCAGAACCGACGGACGGCGGGCGCGCACCCAGCCGGCCAATCCGCTCGTGCCTCGTTTATCGGAAAAGTCGCTGTATCTTCTCCAGTTGAAATATGCGGCCGATCCATTTCCGGCGGAAAAGTCGGACCTTGAACCGGACCTAAGGATCGCAAGAATGACACTTGATCTGCGAAGGAGCAGTCGCGAAAGCTCGACGGAGTGTAAAGAGGGGGAAATGGGGAAAATGAACGAACCAGGTGTCCGAAACCTCACGCGAGAGGTCCGTGTCGGCTCGGCAACGATCGGCGGCGGGCACCCGATCGTCGTGCAGAGTATGTGCGCCACGAAGACTGTCGACGTACCGGCAACCGTGGCCCAGGTACACGCCCTCGCGGAGGCCGGGGCCGGGGTCGTTCGGATTGCGGTCGATACCCGCCGAGAGGTCGAGGCCCTCGGCGCCATCCGACGGCAGACCCACGCCAATCTGTCGGTGGATCTCCAGGAGAATTACCGCTTGGCTGCGGAGGTGGCGCCCTGGGTCAACAAGATCCGCTACAACCCCGGGCACCTGTACCACCACGAGCGGGACCGGCCGTGGCAGGACAAGGTCCGCTTCCTCGTGGATGTGGCGGTGCGCCTCCTCCTTCCCGCGTTCTGGAGATGAGGGTTTCCGGTGATGACGCTTGACCCCCCCGGATTTTTGTGCGATGACAATCCCAGTCCTGGGCGAAGGAGAGAACGGATGAGCGGCTGGAACACCCTCT
>CAYGZA010000471.1:0-3671 GCA_964354135.1 uncultured Planctomycetaceae bacterium | reverse complement strand
CCGCTCGTGCCACCCGAAAGGCCGCATAATCCCCTGTAATGATGCTACAGACTCCTAAAGTGTCCCTTTTTCCTTTCCTCTCCGTGTCCTCCGTGCCTCGGTGGTGAAGTCAGCGTCAGGGTGTTACGGATCAACTTGCGGCATTTCCAATACCGGGCAGTTCCGATCCGCAACACACTTCGGAGGGCAAGCAACCCTGCGGCGACTGGCGAGCCGCGAAATCCTCTCCATTCCCTCGATGCAAGGCACTGGCTCGGTCATACGTGGGCCTGCATGCGCTCTTCAAGCAGCGAACAATTGGGGCTCGACACACTTCGTCAGCTTCATTCTCCCCGATCCCTGGCCCAATTCTCAAGCGGCCGGATGAAAGAAGGCAAGCGATCCTGCATGGACACCTGATCCGTGCATCAGCACTGGCGACACGTCAATGCCACCCAGCCGGCTGACGGACATGACACAGCGGGCCATCGGCGGATACTATGGCGGCATCACCTCTGCCGCAGTTGGCAATATCCGACGTCGGCTCCGCCATGGCGACTATCCGCTCCAAGAGGTGATCGAGCAACTGCTCGGTGAGGCAAGCTTGGCTAGGAGAAGACCTGTTCTCGAGCCGAAGCATTGCCGCTGCCATGCCGACCCGCGGCTGAGGCCGCGTGATGGCATGCCACCCAGCCATCCTTGACGGTATTCAGGGCATGCTGTACTCTGACCACGGGTACCCCGGAGCAGCCAAACGCTTTAGACCAGCCAACAGGATCTAAGGATTATTTGGAGACTGACTCTCATGGACCGGACATGCCACGCCGTGATCGTTGGGGTATCTGAGTACTACGACCAGGACCGGCTTTTGTTTCCTCCGGCTGACGCAATCCGCCTGGCAAATGTTATCCAGAAGTATGCGGCCTTTGACGAAGTACAGGCTCACCTCCTCGTGAATGGGGAACAGCGCGCCCAGCTTCCCAATGTGGAGTCGCCGACGCGGGCGGCAATTCTCGATATCCTCAAGCGTGCCTCAACGCGAGCGCAAGAAGGTAGCCTTCTCCTGTTTTTCTTTGCCGGTCACGGCGCGGAAGTATCAGGTGTTCCGTACCTCCTGACTCAAGACACGCGGATGAACGTTCTCAACGACACTGCGATAGGGGTCAAGAAGGTCAATTCCATCCTTGAAGGGTCGAGAGCAAGCTGCGTCCTGAAGGTATTCGATGCGTGCCGCAATTCCCCCCAGATGGGAAGTCGCAGCATCGCACTGCGAATGACGCAAGGACTTCAAGATGCAATGGCCAAGATCGGCAAGGGATGGGCGGCCTTTCGTTCGTGCTCAAGTGGCGAGGTGGCACATGAGCCCCACGAACTGGGGCAAGGGCTCTTCTCCTATTACCTCTGCGAAGGACTGGAGGGAAAGGCCGCTGACGACAATGGAGAGGTTGACCTCATGCGCCTTGTGGCCTACGTGGAAGGGGGCATGAATGAATGGTGCCGTCGTGAGTCTTTGGTCCAGACGCCGCATTTCATAGTAGATCTATCTGGCGTAACGGTCCTCACAAGAGTGAAAGGGCCATCAAAGACAAAGCCCCAGTCTTCCGCCAAGGAATCCACAAGCCTTCAGTTCCTTGTCGATGCGCACCTTGCGCAGGTCGCAGAGGACACGCGAGGACTTACGGTCACTGACGGAGCTCAGTTGGGCACAGCGGCTAAGGTACTGAAGGACGGACTGGCTTTCCTGATTGAGGAACTGGCTCACCCTTTGGTCTCGATATCCGTGACTGAACCCGCTCCCCTGGAGAATTGGGGGGATGTCAGCAATCAGTTTCTAAGAGACCGCCAACAATACGGAGTACACAGCGAGTATCGCGAACCGAGCATGGCGTTTCAGATCAGCTCCCAGAGCACGAACGTCGCTCTGCCCGATTGGCGGTTGACTGTTGGTGTTGCTAGGTTCTCCTTCTTCTACTGGCTTTGGTATTACCATGAGTTCTCCAGGCAGAAACTTGGGGGTTCCTTTCGCCCCAGCCAGACAGTCTTCAACTGGTACTCCCGGTTGTCCGAGAGAGCCATTCTTGATCCCCTGAAGGCTGAGGGTTGCATGAGAGAACTGTTGGGCCACTTATCCGAGCATATCCGCCTGTGGGAGGGGGAACTGCGCCAGTACTTGGAGTCGAAAGTCGAACCCATGCGGCAAATGGGCCCATTGATCGACTGATGCTGTATCCCGTCCGACGCAACGCAACGGACGCTGGGGCCGATGGGGGTCAGACTTTAGCTGCTAACCTCGGATCGGGTGGCACGCCCCGAGTCTTCGATGGGCGTGGCTTTTGTGCGTCGACTCACAGATCACGCCCTTCGCAGATCCTCAGGGACGTGCCACACGTCGCGCGGGGGTTACGTAGCGTCTCGGGGGCGCAACTGCTCGCGCAAGCGGGCTACTTCGGCTTCTGCGGCCCGCCGGGCTTCGGCTTCGATCTGAAGTTCTTCCTCGGCGGTCAGCAGCCGTTGGCCCGTGTCCAAGCGATAGAGCATCAGTTGCCGGCCTTCGGCGCGCAGGCGTAGACCGAGTTGCTCGCTCACCAGCCCGCCTTGGGCGTCCGCGGCGATCGGGTCATACCGTGGGCCGATCAGCCGATGACCTTGCAGCGGCGGCTCCAGGTAGTCCCGCGTGAGGTCGAACAGGAAATACTCGGGCACCCCCAATTGGCCATAGAGCGCCGGCTTCGTGACCGTGTCCTTCTTCTGCGTCTTCCGCGACGTAACTTCGAGAATCACGTCCGGTGGCTTCCCTTCAAACCACAGCTTGTAGATCCGCCGGTTGCCGGGATCGAGCCCCTTGACCACAAAGACGTCCGGCACGATGAACTTCTTCGGGTTGCCCTGCTCGTAGAACACCAGCAGGTCCCCCGACACGTACACGGACTGGCCCGCGTAGAACCGCTTCAGCAACCGGATCAGCCGAATCATCTCCTTGCGGTGTTCGTCCGACTCGCCCATGGGCTTGCCGTCCGATTCCGGATAGTTGACCGTTGTCACTTGGATGACCGACGCCATGCCTGGCACCTCGTGCTCATGCTGGTTGTTCGGCCGGACCGACTGATGCGGGCGCCTTGAAACGATATCCTGGCTCCGGTGCGACCATTCACATAGACATTATAAGAGTCGCACCCCCCGTTGTCCATACTCTTAGCCGTCGAGCGTCCAGCCGGGGCGGTATTGGCGCCGCAACAGGTCGTTGGCCTCGGGGCTGTTGGTCACTCGGCCGGCGGCGCCGTCGTAGTCGAGCTTCTTGCCGACGCGGTAGGCGACCAGACCCAAGAGCAACTGCTCGATCATGTTGCCGCTGTACTCGAAGTCGCAGGCCGTCTTGAGGCTGGTATTCTTGCAGGCGTCGATCCACTGCTTCTGGAAATGGCCCAACGGGGGCAGCACCGCGTCCTTGGCGCGCGGCTTGTAGTAGGTCAGGTCGGCGTTGTCACCGAACGGCACCACGATCCGCGAGCCGAAGTCGGCGATGACGAAACCCTTCGAGCCCTTGAACATCGCGCCGTGGTCGATTTTCTTCAGGTCGATGTAAGGCTTGGGCGACCCGGGCATCGCGCCGCCCTGATACCAGCTAATGCGGATCGGACCGCGCCAGTCGTTGGCCGGGTGCTCGAAGTGCGACTCGCAGGTGACCGGCGTGA
>CAYGZA010000470.1:0-3679 GCA_964354135.1 uncultured Planctomycetaceae bacterium | reverse complement strand
GCCGTCGTGCCGGCGCGGCAGGCGTACTCCCATTCGGCCTCGGTGGGCAAACGGTAAGGACGCCGCTCCCTCTTCGAGAGCCACTCGCAGAATTGCGAGGCATCGTGCCAGCTCACGAAGACCACGGCCTCGTCATCCCCCTTCGAGAAGCCGAGCTTTCCCCGCAGACTGCGGTGATTGGGACGAAACTGCTCGAACTGGGCGCTGGTCACCTCGGTCGCGGCCATGTAGAAGGGCCGGCCGATTGAAACCCGGTGAACGGGCCGCTCGTCGAAATCGCCCCCTTCGGCGCACCCCATGACGAAGCTGCCCGGCTCGATGCGGACCAGCCGCATTCCCAGGCTGTTCACGTGGGTCTTCTCGGCCGGCATTTCGTCCGCCCGTGCGGCGCAAGCGGCGACCGTGCAAGCGATCAGGAATAGCGCGATGCGGCTGGTCACGCGGAAGTCCTTTCATTTTGGAGACGGCGTGTATCATAGCACGGCGCGCAAGGGAATGGGGAGATCACGAATCGACGAAAGGGCGAAAGCACGAAAACGCCATCGCGCGAGAGGCTTGCGGGACCGGCGTGGCAGCCGGTCTGCGATCGATTGCCCTTGCCCGTTTTCGAGATTTCGTGTTTTCGTGATTCTCTCATGATTCTGATCGTACTGACCCCGTTTCGTTGCTCCTGTCTCAAACAGTGGGGCATTTCCCTCGCAGGCGGGGCTTGCCGGCGACCACCTGCCGCCTAGACTGCTACCAGGGGCTTGGTGTTCTCCGGGAGAGCACGACTCAAGAACAAGCCGCCGCAGCCGACAATGAGGACGCGCGAAAGCGGAATGCCCGACGAGGCGATGTGGGCGGGTTTCTTCGATCCGCCGACGGTCCTCGGCAAGCTGCAACTGACAGCCTCCTGCCGGGATGCCGTCGATTTCGGCTGCGGGTACGGCACGTTCACCATCCCCGCCGCCAGGATCGTCTCCGGAACGATCCATGCCTTGGACGTCGAGCCGGCAATGATCGCTGCGGCCGAGGCGAAGGCCCAGGCGGCCGGCCTTCGCAACGTGCGGTTTCACTTGCGGGATTTCGTAACCGAGGGGACCGGCCTGCCCGACGCATGCGTCGATTACGCGATGCTCCTCAACATCCTGCACGCCGAGCGTCCCGAGACGCTGCTTCGGGAAGCGTATCGCGTGCTGGCGCCGGGCGGCAAGCTGGCGATCGTCCACTGGCGGTACGATCCCACGACGCCCCGCGGCCCCGCGATGGACATCCGCCCGCGGCCGGAGCAGTGCCGCCGGTGGGCCGAGGAGGTCGGGTTTTGCCTCGTGGCGCCCGGGGTGATCGACCTGCCGCCGTACCACTACGGGATGGTCCTGGAGCGGCCGAAGTAGCGGCGGCCGGTCACGGAGTGCCGCGTCTATCTTCGGACTTGCAGTCGGCGTTCAGGGATCCGTATACTATGGGATGAATGCCCTGCGCCGCATCGAT
The DNA here is from genome assembly GCA_964354135.1 of uncultured Planctomycetaceae bacterium. Taxonomy (GTDB): domain Bacteria; phylum Planctomycetota; class Planctomycetia; order Pirellulales; family Thermoguttaceae; genus CAYGZA01. The sequence continues at coordinate 2,206 of CAYGZA010000470.1, read as the reverse complement.
GGGCTTGATTTCGGCGCTACCAAGAATGTCACGTGACAAGATGCGCCGCCGGGTTGCGTGGGAAGCAGCCCGGCTGATGTATACCCGGGAGGAGTCCGAGTACTTCCGGGCCAAGATGAAGGCCGCCCGCCGGATCGCGGGGGCCGACTTCAAGCCCAGCGATCTCCCCAGCAACCGCGAGATCCGCGACGAAATCCAGGTCATGGCGCGGATCCACGAGGGGGATCGCCGCACGGAACGGCTCCGGGACATGCGGGTGGAAGCCCTGCGGATGATGCGGATCCTGAAGAGCTTCCGGCCGCGCCTGATCGGCAGCACCTTGACCGGCCACGTCCGCAAGGGCTCCGACATCGACCTGCACCTCTTCTCCGACAGCCTCGAAGCGGTCACGGCGGCACTGGAGGCCGAGGGAATTGCGTACGAGGTGGAGCGGAAGCGGGTCCGCAAAGACGGCGAAGAACGAAACTATACGCATGTTCACGTGCAGGACCAGTTCGACTTCGAGCTGACCCTCTACGCCGGCGACAAGGCCCACTACGTCTTCAAGAGCTCGATCACCGGCAAGCCGATCGAGCGGGCCAGCATCGCGCAGCTCGAGCAGCTCCTGGCCCGCGAGTATCCGGACCAGCCCCTGGAGCAGGTCGTCCTGGAGGCGGAAAGCAAGGTGGACCGCTTCCATATCTACCGGATGCTGCTCTTGCCGCTGGAGCAGGTCAAGGAGGACCGCCGGTATCACCCTGAGGGCGACGTGCTGTATCATAGCCTCCAGGTCTTCGAGCTCGCCCGGGAGGAGCTGCCTTACGACGAGGAGTTCTTGCTGGCGGCGCTGTTGCACGACGTGGGCAAGGCGATCGACCGGAGGGAACACATTGCGGCCGCGCTGGAATCGCTGGACGGGTACATCACGCCGCGCACCGCCTGGCTGATCGAGCACCATCGAGACGCCCTCGCCCTGCGCGACGGGACGCTGGGGGCCCGATCGCACCGGCGGCTGGCGGCCTCGGAGGATTTCGACGAGCTGCGGCTTCTGGCCAGGTGCGATCAGGCCGGGCGCGTCCAAGGGGTCGCGGTGCCCGACGTCGACGAGGCCCTCCAATACCTCCGCGACCTGGCGCGCATGTGCGGTGAATGAAGTAGAATGTAACCCAACCGGCAGGTTGTCCGACCAAGGGAGGTGGATACTCGTGAAAACCGTGGTCGTCCATTCTCAGCAGAAGTGGGAGTACCTGCTCAGCAGCCGGCGGTCCGAGACCACCCTGGCATACGCCCTGAACGAGGTCGGGCAACAGGGCTGGGAGTTGGTCACGGTCGTGCAGCACAAGGATGCCCAGGGGCTGCCGTCCTGGACGGCGTTTCTCAAGCGGCCCAGCGGCGGGCAGGCACCGAAAGCGGCCCCTCTGGACACTGCCGCCGCAACCCCGGAGTCAGGGCTTACGGCCGCAAGAGAGGCGATCAGTCCGCCCGGCTTCGACCTCAGCGGCGACACATTTGAGATCAAGAAGGAGTGAGGCTGCTCGGTAAATGCACTTGCACGATGCAAAGAAGCACAAAGCCCACGGGTCGTAGCCCGTGGGCTTCGATGAGTGCTCGCGAGGGGAACGTCGCCCTGCTCGTCAGCTCTTTTCGAGTGCCGCCATCACGCGGTCGGTGATCGTCTGGATGAGGGCCTCCAGGTCGGGGGTGGAATGGCCGTTGCCGCCGGGATTGCCGGCAGCGGCATCGCTCGGCCGGATGCAGAACGCGGGCGGCTGGAACGCCTCGTGACGCACGCCGGTCTCCTTCCAACTGTTGCGGAACACGTCGTTGGAGCATATATCGCAGTTCTTCAGCTCGCTCCGCGGGTCCTGGTAGCCCCACTTCTGCTTGAGGTCGAGAAGGGCCTTGGCCTCCGGCTCGCTGAAGTAGTTGATTCGCCCCAAGCTGCGGGCCAAGAGCAACATGCGGCAGTAGGCGTCGAGGATCTCCGTCCACCAGTAAGCCTTCTCGACGGTCTCGCCGAAGCTGACCGTGCCGTGGTTGGCCAGGATGATGATGTTCGTCTTCTTGACGAAGGGGAGGATGGTCGAGGCGAATTCCTCGCCGCCGGGGGTGGCGTACTTGGTGATCGGCACGTCGCCCAAGAAGATCTCCACCTCCGGAAGCACGCACTGAGGGATCGGCTCGCGGGCGATGCCGAAGGCGGTGGCGTGCGGCGGGTGGCAGTGGA
>CAYGZA010000469.1:0-3725 GCA_964354135.1 uncultured Planctomycetaceae bacterium | reverse complement strand
ACGCAACCCCTTTACTTGCAGGAAGATACAACTTCACGGTGTCGAAGATGGGTCTGACGCTGAGTCCACGACACGGCCACGCAGAACTTGCAGCCGGGCGCGAGAAAACGCGGCGGGTGAGGTCACATCGGCTTTCCGGGCTCACGCCGAGTTTGCAGACGGCTTGACGGCAAAGCGATGGGTTTCCTCCTCCGACAGGCGGACCACGCGTTGCAGGACCCAGTACAACCGATTCTGCCTGTCTCCAATAGCAATACGCGGACGCCGGCCGGTTTATGCGCCGATTCGGTGGATCCCGCCGAGCAGAGCACGTCCACTTGACGGATTAGTTCCATACGGCTTAGAGTGAGACGTATTGGTCCTCGGATTCCCCGGATCGCAGGGAGAACTCGCATTCCGCCCCGAGCGGGTTAGACGGCCGCCCTACAGAATGCCACGTAGGGCGGATCGGACGCAAGCTCTTGGCTCCAGCCAACGCAGATTCACCTTCGTCGGGAGTGTAGCCCGTGCAGCGAGTCTTTGTCGCTTCCGCGATTCTCGCGTTTTCCTGGCAGGCTTCCGCGCCGGCAGTTCTCAGTCGGGCCGGAGCCCGGGAGCCCGTTTACCCCGGTAAGACCTGGGCGCACAAGGCGCCCGGCGAGGTCGGGCTGGATCCGGCCAGGCTGGATGCGTTTCGCGACTACGTCCGCGGGCGAGGCTGCGTCGTGCGGCACGGCTACATGGTCTACGGCTGGGGCGATCAGGCGAGGCGGGCGGACGTCGCCTCGGCCTGCAAGCCGTGGTACACGCACTTCCTCTTCAAGGCGATCGAGGAAGGGCGGCTCGAAGGCATCGACTCGCCCGTGCGGGGCTTCGAGCCGCGGCTCGATCCGCTCAACGCCGCCCTCGGCTTCAAGGACCGCAACATCCTCTGGCGGCACCTGGCCTGCCAGACTTCCGGCTATGGCGTTCAGGAGCCGCCGGGAGCGGCCTTCGACTACAGCGACTACAACATCACCCTCTTCTTCGACACGCTCTTCCTGAAGGTGTACGGCACCACGTGGGAGAAAGTGGATGCGGACGTGCTGCACCCGAAGCTGACCGACCCGTTGCAGTGCGAGGACCGGCCGACGCTCATGGCCTTCGGCACGGAGAACCGTCCCGGCCGGCTGGGCATCTCGGTGCGCGACTTCGCCCGGTTCGGGCTGCTCTATCTCCGCAAGGGCAACTGGTCGGGCCGCCCATTGCTTGCCGAGAAGCACGCGACGACGGCGGTTTCTTCGCCGCTCGCCGCGTCGCTTGCGCGCACCAAGGGTCGGCCGGCCGAGATGATCCCCCGACAGCGCTCGATCGGCGGCGGCAACAACCAGACCGACCATTACGGCGGCTACAGCTTTACCTGGTGGGTCAACGGTGTCGGCCGGGAAGGGAGGCGGCTCTGGCCCGATGCCCCGCCCGACGCCTTCGGGGCCTTCGGCCACGGGGACATCCGGGCGATGGTGGTGATCCCCGATCTCGACCTGATCGTCAGTTGGAACGATGCGAAGACCGAAGGCCCGGCGATGACCAACCAAGCCCTGCGGCTCCTGGTCGAGGCGGTGGTTTCACGCCGCGGCGCAAGGAAGGCCGGAATTTGAGCCCGGCGGCTCAGCGCATGGCCGACCGGCGGCGTAGCAAACGACCGCAGAAAATGGAGCAGCCCGAGGTGCGCCGAGGGGTATCGGCAAGAACCGCAAGAGCCAGAATGAAACAAGGCAGCTTCCCTTGACGGGGGGCTGCCTTCTTCTGTTTCCACCGTCGCCGAACGTCCGGCGCCCGGTCGTTTTCGGTACCGTTCTGTGAAATCTTGTGAAATGCGAAACCGCTGGCGAAAATCGATTTCACAAGCGTTCACGAGCCTCGCCGCAACTCCTTATGCTGCTTTGGTTTGTGAAGTACCGGAGGAGGGACTTGAACCCTCATGGGCCGAAGCCCACTGGATTTTGAGTCCAGCGCGTCTGCCATTCCGCCACTCCGGCAGGCGTTGCGCCCCAAGGGTTTACGTCGACGTCCCGACCATCGTTGGAACAGTTCTGGACAATTTGTGACCACACCTGTTCCCCTCAGAGGGAAACTCTACCAGGTGTTCAGGGGCCCGAACACCCCCACCGCAGGATGGCTTCGCTACAGTCTGCCGTTCGGTGTGGACATGGATCTTGGCGTAGAGCCGCAAGATCATATCGAGGGTTCCGTGCCCCAGTAGCCCACGGCTCTTTCGGCTCCGCCACAGGGCAATCGTCGTCGAGCAGGCCGAAGTCGCCCCGCTCAGCCCGGGCCCGCAACTCGATCAAGATATGAGCAATCCGGCTAGCGGGGTCCCTCGGCTACCGCACGTATCACTTCGTGAAACCTCCGAGACTGCTCCGAGGGCATCTGCGTCCCCGCCTCCGGCGCAGGCAAGGGCTTCTGTGGAACGTGTGGCGGGGGAATGGTTTGGACTGTGGGGGCGGCTTGCTCCCACCACCAGGTCATCCCCATCTCCTTGGCCTTGTCCACGGAACAAATCAAGAGGCGGATCTGGATGCTCAATAGCTCAACGTCGCAGAGCTTGATCTTGATGTCGCCGGCGATGACCAGCCCTTTGTCCAAGACCCGTTCCAGGACCTCGGCCAGACTCTCCGAGTGGGTGGACCGCGCGATGACTTCTGTCTGAGCCATGGATTCTCCCCGCGCCCTAGCGCAGCTTTCCCAGGGGGCCCAGGTCAAGGTTGAGATCCTCGTCGCTGAAGCCGAAGTATTCCTTGAGCCTTTCGATCTCTTCCGCCAGTCGGCGAAATGTCTCTCCCAGACGCTCGATTTCTTCCTCGGCAAGCGTACCAGCGTCGATGCGGCGAAGCGCCTGTCGCTCCAGCAGTTCCCGGACCAACTCAACCACGGTGAGCACAAGTTTCGCCAGTCCGTTCCTCACGTTCTCCGGGTTCAGCCGGATTTTGGACGGCGCGTCCGACCGCGCAGCCGGAGCCGGATGCTGCTGAGCGGCCTGCACCTCGGGGAAGTCCGGGAAGAGCGTACCGATGTCCGTGGCCAAGTTCGTCATGGGTAATTGCCTCTCCGCGTCAGGACCTCAAACGTCGTGCGGCACCGGGTGGAAGTCCCGCGTTGGAACGAGCATGCCTATCTGCCGACCAGTCTCCGCGGAGCAGAGCACCAGTTGCAGCCGGAGACAGATCAACTCGATGTCGGCCACGGAGATGTTCACGTCGCCACAGACCACGACTCCCGCGTTCAGCAGACGATCCAGTAACTCGACCAGCGTGTCTTCGCCGCAGGCTGTGACGTCGGGGATGCCGTTCATGTCGGCCCTTTGCGGCTCCGATCTGCTGGTCATGGCACTTCCTTTTGCCGCGCGCCGGCCCGTCCTAGTCCGGCGCGGATTCCGCGTCCCGATCGCCCCGTGCCGTCTCCAATCGGTCCAACAATTCACTCTCGCGAGTGTTGAACTCTTCGTCGCTGATCTGGTGGGCCTCGATCTGCTGATACAACTCCGAGAGCGTAGCCAGGATGGCCTTCTCCTGGGCTTCCAGGTCCTCCCGGGCCGCCTTCTGGACCGTCCGGCAAATGGCCGCCACGCCCTTGAGCGGGGCCAGCAGGATGTCGTCCAAGAGAAACATGGCTTATCCCTCTGCCCCCTGCGCGTCCTCTGCGGGAGATTGTTCTCGACAGGCCGCTTGCAGGTCAATATCGGCGAAGTTGTGCGGGGCCCAGGG
>CAYGZA010000468.1:0-3748 GCA_964354135.1 uncultured Planctomycetaceae bacterium | reverse complement strand
TGATCGACGAATCGGGGGCCCGAGTGCACCTGAAGTCGATGACCCGGCCGCCGGACCTGAAGGAAATCGACGAGGAGGTCGAGCGCCTGAACAAGGAGAAGGAAGAGGCGGTCGCCAACCAGGATTTCGAGAAGGCCGCCGCGCTGCGCGACCAGGCCGATAAGCTCAAGAAGAAGAAGCAGACCATCACCCGCGAGTGGAAAGACAAGGCCCGCGAGGCCGACGGCGTCGTGGATGCCGACGTGATCACCGAAGTCGTCTCCAAGATGACCGGCATCCCGCTGACGCGGCTGAGCATCGAAGACTCGCTGCGGCTGATGAAGATGGAAGGGGACCTGCACAAGCGCGTGGTGAGCCAGGACGAGGCCATCCGCTCGGTGGCCAAGGCCGTGCGCCGCAGCCGCAGCGGACTGAAGGACCCCCGCCGCCCGACCGGGTGCTTCGTGTTTGCCGGGCCGACCGGCGTGGGCAAGACGCTCCTGGCCAAGGTCCTGGCCGAGTTCATGTTCGGCGACCAGGACGCCCTGGTGCAGATCGACATGAGCGAGTACATGGAGAAGCACAACGTCAGCCGGCTGATCGGGGCCCCGCCGGGCTACGTGGGCTACGAAGAGGGCGGCCAGTTGACCGAGAAGATCCGCCGCCGGCCCTACGCCGTGGTCCTCTTGGACGAGATCGAAAAGGCCCACCCCGACGTCTTCAACATGATCCTCCAGATCATGGAGGAGGGGCGGCTGACGGACAGCTTCGGCCGCCACGTCGATTTCCGCAACTCGGTCCTCATCATGACCACCAACGCCGGGGCCGAGGCGATCAAGAACGAGTCGGCCTTCGGCTTCCAGCGGCCCGACGCCGACGCCAGCTACGAGAGCATGAAGCAGCGGGTCCAGTCGGAGATCGAGAAGGTCTTCCGGCCGGAGTTCCTCGGACGCGTGGACGACATCATCGTCTTCCGCCACCTGACGACCGACGACCTCGGCCATGTGGTGGAGATGGAGTTCAACAAGGTCCGCGAGCGGCTCACCGAGCAGGGCCTCACGCTGGTGCTGAGCGACGCGGCCACGAAGTGGATCATCAAGAAGGGCTCGAACCTCGATTTCGGCGCCCGGCCGCTCCGCCGGGCGATCGAGAACTACATCGAAGACCCCCTTTCCGAAGAACTCCTCAAGGGCGAGTTCCAGGGGAAGGACACGATCACCATCAACGTCCAGGAGGTCGCCGGCAAGAAGCAGTTGGTCTTCGAGGGATCGGTGGGTGGGCCGGCTCCGGAGCAAACCCCGGTCGGCGCCGCCGCCGGCGAGACGTCGAACGGCCAGTCGCCGGGAACGGCGCACGTGTAGGATGGGGAAGAGGGGGCGGTAACCGGTCTCGTTTCCCAGGAGCGGCCATGGCCACGCAAGATCGTTTGCTCGACGAGCCACCACCGGCCAGCGCCCGCCTGTGCCCGCCGCCACGAATGACGGAGGAGGAATTCGTCGCCTGGTGCGATGAGGATACGCGCGCCGAATGGGTCGATGGAGAAGTCATTATCATGTCGCCCGCCAATCTGGAACACTGCGGGTTGAGCGCCTGGCTGATAAGCCTGATGTTGGCGTTTGTGGAAGAGCACGATTTGGGTGTGGTGTTGCCCAAAGCCCAGATCCGTCTGAGTGGCCAGAGGAGCCGGCGCGTGCCCGACATCTGGTTTCTCGCCGAAAGCCGGCGCCATCTGCTTCGCGAGAGCCACCTGGAAGGGCCGCCTGACCTGGTGATGGAGATCGTCTCTCCGGACAGCGAGTCGCGGGACTGGCGGGAGAAGTACCTGGAGTACGAGGCCGCCGGCGTGCAAGAGTACTGGGTGATCGACCCCATGTCGCGTCACGTCGAGGTGTACGCTCTGGAAGCGACGCCGCCTGCGGAGGCTTCCGGAGCAAGGGAGAACCGGTACCGCCGCCTGGAAGAACGGGACGGGATCATTGCCTCGACCGTGCTTCCGGGCTTCCGCCTCCGCACCGCGTGGCTCTGGCCGCAGACCCGACCCAAGGCCATGGCGGCTCTCGAAGAGATGGCGACGCTTACCCAGAAGGCGTGACTCGGGCAGGTTGCCGTAATACCGGACCGGGTGCCATGAAGATCCTTCAAGTCGTCCCCAAGGCCGGGAACAAGGCGAGCCTGAAACAGCTCCTCAAGGGCACCGAGCGCGAGCTCCGCGGCACCACGACAACCTTCGTCCGCAAGGGCGAGGGACGCTGGGTCCACAAGAAGTACCCCGGCTGGATCAATTGGCACGAGACGCTCGGGGACATTCTGGTGGCCGAAGTGCGGACCAAGAAGGACGTTCCCGAGTGGCAATTGCTCCGCGCCTTCGTCGGCTACCTCGACCGGCACCTGGGCGACCAGATCGAGAGCATCACAATCGTCTACCGGTGAGAAGGTAGCTGACTGCCGATAGCGGAAGGCCCATTCTCAGATCGCTTCCCCGCCGCGCTCGCCGGTGCGGATGCGGATGCAGTCTTCCAGCGGCAAGACGAATATCTTGCCATCCCCGATCTCTCCAGACGGCCCGGTCTTCCCCCCCTTGAGAATGGCATCGATCGTGGGCTGAAGGAAGTTGTCGTTCACCGCGATCATCAACTGGACCTTGCGGACCAGGTTGACCGAGACCTCGTGCCCGCGGTAGACCTCGCTGTGCCCGCGCTGGCGGCCGAAGCCCTGGACGTCCATCACCGTGAGGCGGAAGACCTCGACGTCGGCCAGCGCGGTCTTTACCGCCTCCAGGCGATTGGGCTGGATGATCGCGATAATCAGCTTCATGATCCGGTTGGCCCTTTTCTCAGACTACCGAAGTCTCCGAGACTTCGGAAGTCCGGTCGGTTGCGCCTCGTCGGCATGTCTGCCCAAATAGTATCCGCCCGCGCGTGCCGACTCAAGAGGAGCAGGCCGATTTGCCGGGTATACCCTCGTTCCCACGCTCCCGGTCGCGAAAAAGGGGCCGGGCACCGTCGCCAGATGCCGTGTTTCGAGGGCCGACGCCGTCGCGGCGACGGAGCCGGTCCCCTTCCTGCAACGTGAACTTGGCGCTGCAATGAATACCGGACCAGCGATCAGGCGCTCTTGTGCTTGGTCTCGGGCACCGGGAACAGCCGCTGCCGGCCGAGGACCACGTCGTCGGTCACCACGTATTTCATGCTCGGCGGCTGATCAGGAAGCTCGAACAGGATGTCGAGCATGATCTCCTCGATGATCGCGCGGAGCCCGCGGGCCCCGGTGTCTTTCTCGTGGGCCTTTTCGGCGATCTGGCGGATCGCCCCGTCGGTGAATTCGAGGGTAGCATCCTCCATGCCGAACAGTTCCTGGTACTGCTTGCAGAGGGCGTTTTTCGGCTCGCGGAGCACCCGGACCAGGTCGTCCACGCGGAGCGGCAAGAGGGCGGAGACCACCGGCAGCCGGCCGATCAGCTCGGGGATCATGCCGAACTGGAGGATGTCGTCGCTGGTGACCTGGGGGAGCAACTCGGCCATCTCCGTCTCGCTCCGCTGGTTGGTGTCCTGGCCGAAGCCGATGGTCCGCTTCCCCAGGCGCCGGGCGATGATCCCCTCCAATCCCACGAAGGTCCCGCCGCAGATGAACAGGATGTCGCTGGTGTCCATCTGGATGTATTGCTGCTCGGGGTGCTTGCGGCCGCCCTTGGGCGGGACGTTGGCGATAGTCCCTTCCAGCATCTTCAGGAGCGCCTGCTGGACTCCCTCGCCGGAGACGTCGCGCGTGA
>CAYGZA010000467.1:0-3768 GCA_964354135.1 uncultured Planctomycetaceae bacterium | reverse complement strand
GCCATTGCGGCTACCCGGAAGTCGGCGTGGTGGAGCACACCACCAAACTCGTCGAAATCGACCAGAAGATCGTCGAGGAGGCAGTCCGGTTTGGCGTCGAGAGCGGGGCCGTAGTCCGGGAGGTCGTGGACGGCGAGCCCTGGCTCTACCTGATTGCTCTGCATCGGGCCGAGGTGGGATTGGCCCAGTCGTTCCACCGGATTGCCTCGGCCAAACCGCACCCTCTGCCTCGTATCGAGGTGGAGAAGGCGATTGCCTGGGTGGAAGGCAAGTTGGGTATCAAGCTGGCGGCCGGGCAGCAGGAGGCAATCCGGCAGGCGTGCCGGCACAAGATACTGGTCATCACCGGCGGGCCAGGCGTGGGCAAGACCACCTTGGTGCGGAGCATCCTGGAGATCTTCGCCGCCAAGAGGCTCAAGTGCGTCCTGGCCGCACCGACCGGGCGGGCAGCCAAACGGCTGGTCGAAATGACTCAACGAACGGCCAAGACGGTCCACCGCCTCCTGGAGTTCGACCCGGCGACCGGGGAGTTCAAACGGAACCAGCAGAACCCCCTGAAGGGCGACCTGTTCGTCCTGGACGAGGTCTCCATGGTGGATGTGATGCTGGGGCATCAGTTCCTCCGGGCGGTTCCCTCCAGTGCCTGCGTGGTCTTGGTGGGGGATGTAGATCAGCTTCCATCGGTCGGCCCGGGGACTGTGCTGGCCGACTTGATCTCCTCTGGGGCTGTGCCTGTGGTCCGCCTGACCGAGATCTTCCGGCAGGCCCGCCAGAGCCAGATCGTCACGGCGGCGTACGCCATCAACCAGGGCCGAATGCCGAATCTGGCCACGCCCGAGGGGCTTGGTGACTTCTACTTCATCGAGTCAAGCGAGCCGGAGGCCATCCAGGACTTGGTGGTGCGGCTGGTGAAGGAGCGGATTCCGGCCCGTTTTGGGTTCGACCCCAGGCTGGACATTCAGGTGCTGACGCCGATGAACCGGTCGCTGCTGGGGGCCCGGAACCTGAACCAGGTGCTCCAGGCCGCCTTGAATCCGGGCGACGGCGGCCCTGAGGTACAGCGGTTCGGCTGGACGTTTCGGATCGGGGACCGGGTGATCCAGACCGAGAACGACTATAATCGGGACGTGTTCAACGGCGACCTGGGGGTGATCGAGAAGATCAACCGCATCGAGCAGGAGTTGATCGTCAATTTCGAGGGGCGGCAGGTCGCGTATGACTTCGGCGATCTGGACGAGTTGGCACTGGCCTATGTGCTCTCCATCCACAAGAGCCAGGGGTCGGAGTTCCCTTGCATCGTGATCCCGGTCCATACCCAGCACTACATGATGCTCCAGCGGAACCTGCTCTACACGGCCGTCACGAGGGGCAAGCGGCTGGTGGTTCTGGTGGGCACGAAGAAGGCCCTGGGGATGGCGGTGAGGAGGGAGGATACGAGCCGCCGGTACACGGCGCTGAGGAGACGGTTGCAGGGCATGTAGGGCAAGGACACCCGGTTAGGTGGGTTTTTCGGCAGAGGCCACGGTGGGGGCGCTTTCTGAGAAGGCTCGTGGCCGGCACGACCCAGATGCCCACGGACGGACGATGGGCTGGAAAGGCCTCCGGGAGGGCGGTTTTAGAGATTGGCGGGCATACTACGGGCAGGACCTGGACCTCGTCCTGGCTCAAGGCTTCCGAGCATCCGTCAAGCACGATTCAACGGAGGCCGATAACTTCCGGGGCTCGACCCCCCGTAGATGTCCGTCGGATCCCAGGTGGGCTGGTGGACCTCGGCAGATGAGGAACGTCTCCCACCCGTTGTAGCACCTGGGCCACCTGGGTCGGACTCCACCGGCTGCCCCGGCTAGACTTACCCTGTCCATAGGGGATGTCATGGGGGCGTCAATCTGCGAAAAACGGTAGTGTTCAGTAGATGGACACATGGAGACAGCGATCGCCCCGCCCACGAACCGGTCCAGGAAGGCCATGGCCAGCGGCGGGTCGCCCATGTAATCAGGCGTTCAACTTCACTGCGGGATTATCGGCCACATGGACCCAGGTGTGGACGTGCGGCGTGCCCTTGAAGTGCCAGACAAACGCCGGCCCCTCCAATCGCCAGATGTCCCACACGCGGTCGTTGCCCAGATCGCCCTCCTCGTAGAAGGCCAGCGAACACCGCTCCAGCCCGCCCTGGGCCTTGAGGCAGCCGGTCACGCGATCGCGATCCGACTGCCGATACGGTTCGACCAGCTTCTGGAGCACCTTCTCCAGGTGTGCCTTCTGGTCGGCCGAGAGCGCACTGACAGGAATGCCGGGGAATTTGCCCTCCGCCCCCTGGAAACCCACCGCGTTTTCAGCCGGCGCACGCTTCAGTAGCGCAATCTGCTGCTGCTTGCCGTCGAGCATCCCGAAGACCGTATTGGCTGCCACCGCCTGGTGCCAGAAGATGTTGCCCGGGTGGCCCACCTTTTCGTTGAAGCCGCTGGCGGCGTGGCCGTAGAAGATCGGGCCGCCAAAGGCCAACTCGGCCGCCGACCCGCCGTCACAGCGCAGGGTGATGTGCCGGCCGGTGATGACGAACTGAAACTTGCCCGCACCCGGCGCGCCGAAGATGGCGATGCTCTGGTCGCCAAAGCCCTCGGCGTCGTCTCGCAACTGCTTGTCGAAGCGGGCGGTCCAGTCGCGCTGGACCAGTCCGTCAAAGACCTCGCGGACGAGCCGCTGCTGTGCGGGTGTGTAGAACTCGCTGCCGACGCGCGGCCCGGTGACGTACCAGTTGGCAGCCACCCGCGCCCGCAGCAGGCCGCGCTTCTCGTCCACGTGGTCCCAGGCAAAACAAACCTGCTGTCTCTGCTCCGTCGAGAGCGACTCGTGGAGCCGCTTCACGGCCGCTTCGGCAGAATCGTCGACGATCGCGGGCACGGCCGACGCGGCCGACGAGAACATCCCGACCGCCGCCGAGGCCACTGCAGCGCGTTGCATAAATCTGCGGCGGTCGATGGCGTGGTGGGCCGTTGCGGCCGTCGAACCAGCGGGCGTTTTGCCTGTCATGCCATTTGCTCCCAATGACCAAGGGTGACGAGATTGCGCGCTCTTGGCGGCTTGGGCTGAACGCCGTGCTGCTCGACCGCATCAACGGATTATAATACCGCGTATGTCAACCCCGCGCACAGTTGATGGGCGGCCCACCCGGCCTTGTTCGTTAGGCGACGTTGCATCAGTCCCGGATTGCCGGGGTACGGATTGATGGAACCGAACGAAGCGTTCCGAGAAAAGGGTGGTTTTCTGACGTGTCTCACGCGCCACGGGTACCTGGGACTATCAGTCGCCTGTCGGCGGTCTCACGCCGGTTTGCGCGCGTCGGTGGGGGCGACCGACGCGCCTTGGAAAAAGGCCTTTTGGCACCTGGGTCGATGTACACTTCGCGCGCAACAGCTCTCTGAACGCACGCTCGCTCAACCGTGTATCTACCCACCTACGGGGAGCAGTGGTATTTTTCGAACGGCCCTTTCAAGAACGGCGAGCCGTACCGCGAGTGCATCTACGCTCCGCACTCGCTCAGCCCGGCCGCGGCGACCAAGCTCCGGAATTCCGGTGTGGTCTGAATCTTCGCACTGCCCACGACGGTCATGCTGACGGCCCATCCATGTCAGTCAAAAGCCCCCCCGAAGGCGTCCTCCGGCGGACCCTTCCTTTTTTGGGTGGCTCTTATTGAATCAGACGGGCTTCTATGCTCGCGATCTCGCGGTTGACGAACTCGTCTGTTAAGAACCACTCTTGATAGAGGCC
>CAYGZA010000466.1:0-3815 GCA_964354135.1 uncultured Planctomycetaceae bacterium | reverse complement strand
ACGGCTACCTCATAGCCCAACAGAGAAAATGTGGGTAAAACTAAGGCGAGACGCCGGTCCTACTATGCACCTCTGTCGAGGGCGGATTCATGGAACGCCCGCCAGGAATTACGGCCGCGGCTCGAAAGATCATTATACGAAGCATCGTCGTGATGATTTTCACTATACCCTTCTCTGCTTATCCAGGGTATGCTTTGGGTCGTTCGCTGCCATCGGGCTCCTTGGGCCGGTCTGAGGCGCGGCCCCAAGACGAGGTGGTTTGGGATGGGCGTCGAGGCTTGGTTCACGCTGGCGGTCGTCGTGGGGGTGCTGGGCTTACTGGCCACCTCGCGACTGGCTCCGGACCTCGTCCTAATCGCGGGTGCCGCCGTACTATTCCTGAGCGGTATCCTGACCGCCCCTGAGACCCTTTCCGGCCTCGCGAACGAAGGCATGGTCACGGTCGGGATCCTGTTCGTGGTTGGTGCCGGCGTCGTCGAGACGGGAGGAGTCACTTGGATTGCCGACCGGCTTTTCGGCCGGCCGCGATCCACGCTCCATGCCCTGCTGCGGATGATGATTCCCGCCGCTGCTCTCAGTGCGTTCATGAACAATACCCCGTTGGTGGCGATGCTATCCCGGCCGTCAACGACTGGGCCAAGAAACACCGCATCGCCGTTTCCAAGCTGATGATTCCCCTCAGTTACGCCGCGATCCTGGGAGGGACGTGTACGCTCATCGGCACGAGCACCAATCTGGTGGTCAACGGGCTCTTAATCCAGGCTGCCGACGCGCAGCGGGCGGGGCAGTATGCGTCCGCCTTGCCCCGGGGCCTTCGGATGTTTGACGTCGCCTGGGTCGGCGTCCCGGCGGCATTGGCGGGAATCGCCTTCATCACGCTTTCCAGCCGGCGGCTCCTCCCCAATCGCCTTCCGGCAATCGCGACCACCGCGGATCCCCGCCAGTACACCACCGAGATGCTCATCGAGCCCGGCAGTCCTTTGGTCGGCAAGTCGATCGAGCAAGCCGGGTTGCGGCACCTGCCGGGGCTGTATCTGGCGGAGATCGACCGCGAGGGGATCGTCCTTCCGGCGGTGTCTCCGGAGGAGCGGCTCCGCGGCGGGGACCGCCTGGTGTTTGTGGGCATCGTCGACTCGGTAGTGGACCTCCAGAAGATCCGCGGTTTGATTCCGGCCACGGACCAGGTGTTCAAACTCGACTCGCCCCGCCGCGAACGGTGCCTCATCGAGGCCGTCGCCAGCCAGCGCTGCCCGGTGGTCGGCAAGACAATCCGCGACGGCCGCTTCCGCTCGATCTACAACGCGGTGGTAATCGCCGTCGCCCGCGAAGGGGAGCGAATCCGGGGAAAAATCGGCGACATCATCCTCCGCGCCGGCGACACGCTCTTGTTGGAGGCCCATCCGTCGTTCGTCGCCCAGCACCGCCACAGCCGCCACTTCTTCCTGGTCAGCCGGCTGGAGAACTCGACTCCGCCGCGCTACGATCGGGCCGCTTTGGCGGTCGGTATCGTGCTGGCGATGGTCGCGATGGTGACGTTCAGCGAATCCTGGGGAAAGGTGACCATCCCCTTGGGATCGCCGACGATTCGATTCGGTCCGATCACCATGCTCATGGCGGCGACGGTCGCCGCGGGCCTGATGATCCTGACCCGCTGCCTCCGCGTCCACGAGGCCCGCCGTAGCGTCGATTGGCAGGTCCTGCTGGCCATTGCGGCGTCGTTCGGGATCGGCAGGGCGCTGGAGAAGACGGGGGCTGCCGGCGGGATCGCTCGCGGGATCATCGGCTTGGTGGGCGGAGACCCCTGGCTTTCCCTGGCCGCGGTGTACGGCGTCACCCTGGTGACTACGGAGCTGATCACCAACAATGCGGCGGCGGCGCTGATGTTTCCGTTCGCGCTGGCCACGGCGGAGAACCTGGGCGCCAACCCGATGCCGTTTATCATCGCCGTGATGATGGCAGCCTCCGCGGGCTTTGCCACCCCGATCGGCTATCAGACCAACCTCATGGTTTACGGCCCGGGAGGATACCGTTTCAGCGACTACCTGAAGATCGGCCTGCCGATGGACCTGTTGATCTGGGTTGTCACCGTGGCGATCGCTCCCTTTGTCTGGCCATTCTGAACGACGTTGCGTGACTCGGGGAGGGCGCGGCTCCTGCCGAGCCGGGCAGGAAACCCGAGTTTGGCGATCAGAAGTGCGGCTCGGCAGGAGCCTCGCCCTCCCGGTCACCGCTCTACATAGGCCTCCAGGACGCGGAGCGTGCTCCAGCTCGGCAGGTTGCCAAGTCCGAACTATGGCGATAGACTCAAGGCGCCGGGTCTACCGCAGCGGGAGGCCCTCGGCAGATACCCGCCCAGCGTCCGAGCGGCGGCGCCGGCCCGGTCGGCCAGGAGGACTGACCATGCCACGGAAGAAGTGCTGGCATCCGTCCCAGGAATGCGACGAGTTGGTGTTCGCCGTCTGCAACCAGTTCCTCGCACCTCTCGCCCGGCAGTACGACCCACGCAACGGCAAAACGCCGGGGCCCAAGAAGCGGTCGGCCGGGGCGATTGCCGAGTGGCTCAGGGAGAAATGGGGGCGGAAGGACCTCACCCGGGAACGGATCTATCCTTTGTTCTGGGAGGCCGCGCGGCGGAATTACCTCTTGCTGCAGCCGCCCCGCGAGTTGCACTTCGCCCGGCGCATTGCCGAGCTCTACGGCGTCGAACAGTATGCCCAGGACTCGGAGACCATCCAGGTGGTCAACTGCCGCGGACCGGATGCGACGGTCCACGTGGCGACGGTAGGGGCCGATCTGATCCTCTCGCTCATCAAGGAGCTTGGCAAGAAGAAGCGGGAGCGAGGGGATCGCGACCCTCGCGTCCACTTGGGTTTGGGGGGTGGTTTTTCCGCCATGATGGTCGCCAAACGCCTGGCGACCCGGCTCTATTCCGACCTCACGTGCCCACCGCTGGTGCTGCACGCCTTGTCGGCCGGCGGCTTCCTGGTCGACCAGCCGCAAAAGGCCCCCGTGACCTACTTCAGTTACTTTGACGGCATGCTTACCCAGACCGAGTACGTCGGCCTCTTCTCGGCCACCGTGGTTCCCAGCCCGCAGTACGACCAGGTGACGTTCAATCCCGGCGTCCGGGAGTCGTTCGAGAGGGCGGACGAGATCGACGTCGTGGTGACTTCCTTCGCCTCGGCCCGCGACGAGCACGGGCTGTTGAACCAGTACCTCAAGCACCTCATCGACAACGGAGAACTCCCTTCCACGGCCCTGGAGGAAATGGAAGCCTTGGGGTGGATCGGGGACGTGCAGTTTCGCCCCTATACCGCGGAGGGACCGATGCTCGAGGGATGCCCGGTGCGGGCGGTGACGCTCTTCGACCTCCCGGACCTGGTGGCGCGGGTCCGGCGGCCCGACAAGTACGTGGTCCTTCTGGCCGGCCCGTGCAGCGAGTGCGGAAAGGCCAAGACCGAGGCCCTCGTGCCGCTCTTGACCCGGCCGACGCTGCGGCTTTGGACGCACCTGGTGACCGACGTCCAAACGGCCGGGGAGCTGCTGACGCGGGCCGAAGGCGGCGCGGGGGCCTGACGGGGCCTGGCAGGCGCGGGCCATGCTTGTCGCCGTTGCAGACCCGTCCTCAGGAGTGCTGCCGTGGCTGAAAACACAGTGGTGAAAGACCAGTTGACGGACGCGATGGTCGAGGCCGGTGCCGAGTTGACGCGCAAACTCGACGAAGCGGGCGTCCTCACTGAGGCAGCGTTGTGGCTTGCGATGGCGAGCCCTTTCCGCGGAGTGGCCCGCCTCTTATCGAAGGCTGGGTAGAAACT
>CAYGZA010000465.1:0-3825 GCA_964354135.1 uncultured Planctomycetaceae bacterium | reverse complement strand
CGACATCGCGTCTCACCAGCAGCTATGCGATTCCCGGGCGTTCCGCTTCAGAAGGACCGACAGGGTCCTCAGATTGTGCGGCAGGCGGCCGAGGATCTGCGCCTTCTCCAGCCGGTCGGTCACCGATACTTGCACCGTGCGGTCGAAAGGCAGGTCTCCCTCGTGGACCCGGCGCAGCACCCGGACAATCTGCTGCATCACGTAGTCGCACTCGACGACCTTGCAGCGGAACTTCGCCCGCGTCACCTCGATCTGCTTGGCGAGGGTGATCTCCTGCTGGCGGGTCAACAAGGGGATTTCTCCCATCTGGGTAAGATACATCCGGACGGGATCGTCGGACCAGGACTCGGCCCCTTCCACGCCCGGCAAGCCCTCCAGCCCGGCCTCCGCCTCAAAATCTGCCTCGGCTTCCAGGTCCTCGACCGCATCCTCGAGTTGGTCGTCCAGGTCGAGCGCCTCATCCGCCTTCTCATCCAAATCGATCTCTTCCTCCGGCGGATGAGAAGCGACGTCGTCCAACTCGTCCAGCAGTGCATCTGCGTCGAACAATGCAGTACTCCCTCAGATTTCCAGGGTGGTCACAACAGGCTGCGCCGCATCGGTGGCCACGACAAACCAAAAAACTCTACCACCGATTCGTCGGACCGGTGCGGCGCCTCGTCATTTGGCAAAGAATTCGTTTTACAGAAAAACTGCGACCGCCGCTCAGCCGACCTATCCCGCCGACAACCCGCAAGCATCCGGGAGTCACCTTCGTTGCGCCTGCAAAACAAGCGCCTCGTAACCCCGTGTCGCCGGGGTGCGAACAACTGCTGGCTACTAAGATCCTGAGCTCACCGGGCGCGATGGGACCCACGCGCTAAGCGCAATCGGGAAACGACCGTCCCCTCGGTGCAATATGGAGGCGGGAAGCAAGGCTTTCTCACCCAGCGGCCTCTTTTGCCGAGGCTAGGATTACCGGGGACCGGGCATTTAATTCTAACCACAAACCCCGGACAGTCCAGCGTCGGCCTTGGGATTTCTCGCCACGAGCCGGCGCGCGGCGAGGCACGCTGCGGCTGTAGATAAAATGGAGATAATAGTAAAAATGGGACAATGTTCGGCACTCGCTGCCCCTCGGATTGCCGCTCGGCCAATCGACGCACGAAGGGACACGTGGAACGGGCCTTTGCCTTGGGCCGTCTTGTCGGGCCATCCCCCGGCCAAGCCGACTCCCCAGAACTCGTTCCGGAAGGTAGACTTTCCCAAGCGCCTCGACGGGAACCGATCTTGTGGTTCCTGCGTAGCGGTTGTGGAGACATCCCGTGAAGAACAAGTACCTGCTGCCGTGTTCCTGCGGCCGGAAGATGGTAATCGAAGCGTCCCAGGCGGGAGAGAAGCTCCGCTGTGCGTGCGGTGCCGAGCTGGAAGCCCCCACTATGTTGGGGATAGCCAAGCTGGAACCGGCCGAACCCGACCGGGAATTCGACACTCCCGCTCCCACGTGGGGGGTCCGCCATCGGCTGCTCCTGTTCGGCGGGCTGATTGCCGCCATCGGGCTGGGAGTGGTGCTGCTTACCTGGCGGACTTGGCCCACCAAAGGCGACTTTTCCGCAATCTCGCCTTTCATGTCCTTGCAGGTTTGGCACAATCTGAAGCAGGGAATCGGCGTGCCGCCCAACCTTGCGGACCAGATGTTCGCAGACGCCATTCGTTGGCACTTCCGCTGGCTGGCCGTGGGAGCGGCCGTGGCCCTGGTTGGGATCGCCGTCATTGCGGCGGCACCGCTCTTCGGTCGCCGTCCGCCGCGGGAGGCACTCCACCCTGACGATCGCGGGGCCGCCGGGATACGAGCCCCGAGTTGAAAGAACGCCAGAAACTCTTCTCGCGCATGACACCCTTCGGGCCACGGACGCATCCGCGCGGTCCGGCAACAATGCCCACGGGCTGCACCCGGGGGGCCTTGTAGGCCACACGCGGCATCCGCCCGCGAGCGCCCCTGCCGCAGAAAACTCCTTTCCGCCGCTCTTCCGGACTCTTAGAATAAATGTTTTTCCAGCCGACGGACCGCCTTGCCGCCACCACGTATGGCCGCTTCCGATATCGTCATCCGAGGGGCCAGGGAACACAACCTCCGGGATGTGAGCCTGACGCTGCCCCGCAACCGGCTGATCTGCTTCACCGGCGTGAGCGGCTCGGGCAAGAGTTCCTTGGCGTTTGACACCCTTTACGCCGAAGGGCAACGCCGCTACGTCGAGAGTCTTTCCAGCTTCGCCCGGCAGTTTCTCGGCCAGATGCCCAAGCCGGACGTGGACCTGATCGAGGGCATCAGCCCCTCGATCTCCATCTCGCAGAAGACCGCCGGACAAAGCCCCCGCTCCACTGTCGGGACGATTACCGAGATCTACGACTATTTGCGGGTCCTATACGCCCGGGTGGGCGCAGGGCATTGCCCGCAGTGCGGCCGGCCCATCACCGCACAGACCCGGCAGCAGATCCTCGACCGCATCGGTCGGCTCCCGGCCGGGACACGATTCCTCGTCTTGGCCCCGGTGATTCGCGGGCAGAAGGGAGAGTACCGGGACCTGTTCGAGGACCTCTTGAAGCAGGGGTTCGTCCGCGCCCGAGTGGACGGCGCCGTGGTCCGCCTCACCGAGGATCTACACCTTGACCGGCAGATGCGGCACGACATCGAGGTGGTCGTCGACCGGCTCGTGGCCGGGCCGGCATCCAAGTCGCGGCTTGCCGAGGCGGTGGAGCTGGCCCTGCGGTTGGGTGAGGGGAATCTCATCGTGGCCGCCGAGCCAGAAACCGCGGAATCCGAAGTCCGAATCCCGAATCCCGAAGTCCGAATTCCGAATTCACGCAAGAAATCCCTCCGCGGCCCCGCGCCCGGCGACCTCCAACTCTCCGCCCACTACGCCTGCACGCACTGCCAGTTGAGCTTCGAGCCCCCCAGCCCGCAGATGTTCAGCTTCAACAGCCCGCAGGGCATGTGTCCGGACTGCGGCGGCCTGGGAGAAATCTACAGTTTTGACCCAGTGCGGCTGATTCCCGATCCCAGCCGGTCGTTCCAGCAAGGCTGCATCGAGATGGTGGGGGACTGGCGGCAGATGGGCCGCTGGCGCCGCCACGTCTACCGCGGCGTGGCCGAAACGTTGGAGCGGAAACACGGCCTGGAGCCCGGCACGGTTCTGGAGACCGCCTGGGAGGAACTCGACCCGAAGATCCAAGAGCGGCTCCTCTGGGGCACTGGCGACGAGCACGTCACGTTCACTTGGCGCTCCGGCCCCTCGGGCTACAAGTGGGGCGGCAAGTACGAGGGGATCATTCCGCGGCTGTTGTCGCAGTACCGCAGCACCAAGAGCCGTCTCCAGCGGCGGATGCTGGAGAAGCACATGCGTGTGATCGGCTGCGCCCGCTGCGGCGGCCGGCGGCTGAACGCCCAGGCCTGCGCGGTCACGCTCACTACGCGGTTGCCGCAGTTTGCCGACAAGCCGAGCCGCTCGCTGCCGGAGGTGTGCGCCCTGCCCGTTTCCGTCGCCGGGGAGTTCTTCCGCGAGCTGGACCTGGACGAAACCGGCCAGCAGATCGCCGCCGAGGCCCTCAAGGAAATCCTCGGCCGCTTGCAGTTCCTCAGCAACGTGGGCCTCGATTACCTGACGCTGGAACGCACCGCCCCGACCCTCTCCGGCGGCGAGATGCAGCGGATCCGCTTGGCCGGGCAGATCGGCTGCGGCCTGGTCGGCGTGCTCTACGTCCTCGATGAGCCTTCCGTCGGACTGCACCCCCGCGACAACGACCGCCTGCTGGAGACCCTGGCCCAACTCCGCGACCAAGGAAATA
>CAYGZA010000464.1:0-3830 GCA_964354135.1 uncultured Planctomycetaceae bacterium | reverse complement strand
TGATAATCGTGCGAGGAATCGCCTTTCTCTTTTCAACTGTCAAAGGGACATCTTCTCCTATCCCATCTTCATGCTTGTTGGTCGTCCGCGACATACCCGAGTGAATCCTCAGTATCCCCAAGACTTTGGGTCAATCCCGTAGCGTATCCCCCATAGAACGACCTGTCAACGTTGCCCCCCAACTTCGGGCGGCTCATCGACGACCGGCTGATCGAGCGCCGCGAAACGTTCGCCCAGGGATCGCATGCCCGGACGAAGCCGCCGTCGTTTCTCGTAATCCGGCTCCCGCTCATAGGTGGGCAAGGGGAAGTGCAGCTCCACCTGCTCTGCCGCAATCTTATGCCCGGTCAATCTCTCGTAGACGCTCCGGGCAACGGCCTTCCCGGACGCCACGGCATGGATCAGCAACTTCGGCCCGTGCGCCAGATCGCCGGCAACAAAGACGTCCGGGGCCGAGGTGCTCCCACTCTCCGGATCGCAGTCGATCCGGCCGTCCTTGGTCATCGGAAGGCCGTCGCGCTCGGGATCGACAAACGACAGGTCGAAGGTCTGGCCGATGGCCACGAGCACGCTGTCGCATTCCATCAAGTGCTCCGATCCTTTCACGGGGACCGGCTCTCGGCGGCCGCTGGCGTCGGGCTCGCCCAACTGCATTCTCTGGCACCATAGGCCGCGCACCTGACCGCGCTCGTTCTTCTCGATGCGCACGGGGTTCGACAGGAGATGGAACCGGATGCCTTCCTCGTGCGCCTCCTCGATCTCCGATTCGACCGCGGGCATTTCGGCCCGGGAGCGGCGGTAAACGACGTGGATCTCGCGCCCCCCGACGCGCGAGGCCGTTCGCGCGGCGTCCATCGCCAGGTAATGCTCTCCTTGCTCGCCGGCGTCATCCCCTTGGGACGCTCGGACGCGCAAGGCGGTCCGGGCGGCGTCCATGGCGGCGTCGCCCCCGCCCACGACCACGACCCGCCGGCCGAGCGGAGGGCGCATGCCCAGGGCCACGTCGCGAAGGAACTCCACGCCGCCGATCACACCCTCCGCATCGCCGCCCGGATACGCCGGCATCCGCGATCGCTTCGCTCCCACGGCGATCACCACCGCATCATGCCGCCGGCGCAGCTCAGCCAGCGACACGTCGCGCCCCACGCAGCAATGGGTCACCGGCTCCACGCCCAGACCGAGGATGGTTTCCACTTCGGCGCGGATGAGATCCCGGGGGAGGCGGTAGTGCGGGATGCCCACCGCAAGCATGCCGCCGAGCACGGGCTCGACCTCATAAACGGTGACGGAAAAGCCGAGCAAGGCCAGATCATGTGCGGCGGCAAGCCCCGCCGGCCCGCTCCCGATGATGCCCACCTTCTTGCCCCTCGCAAGCGGGACTCGGCCGCCCGTCAATGCCTGGAGAAGCGGCAGCAGCTCTTCCTTGCCTCGGCATGGACGCAACCCAAACCGCCCCGAGGCGTTCTCGAGGTAGTCCAGTAGGCCCTTGCCGCCCTCCGGCCGCCTTTCCGGTCCGAATCTGTCGCACGCATGGCGTTTCAGGGCCCGGATCGCGATCGCCTGGTCGTAGTCCGCTCGCCGACATGCCGCCTCGCACGGAGCGCCGCACACACTGCCGCAGATGGATGCCAACGGATTGGGCCCGCGGGCGATGAGGTAGGCAAGCTCTACGTTGCCCTCGGCAGTCGCTCGCACGTAACCGCGGGCGTCCGTGTGCACGGGACACGCGTCCTGGCACTTGATCTGCCGCCGCCAGTATTCCGCCGCGGGGACTTCCACCCGGTATCGCACGCGATCCTGCATGGGTCATCTCTTCTGCTTGCGTCGGCCTTTCCCCTTCGCCTCTACCGCTGGCGCTCCTTGGGAGGATGGCGCGATGCCCGGTGAATTGGAATTGCGCGGCTCGATCAGCTCCATCCAGCACCGCACGTGTTTCCTCACCATCTTATCGGGGCCCGGCCGCTCGATAAAGTGCTCCAGGGTCCAATGGGACATGGCCTGCACCACCGCCCGGTGCAGCTCGGCGGCCGCCTGGTGGAAGGCGCAGGTCCGCTTCAGAGCGACGGTCCCTTCACAGAAGTCGCCCAGGATGGCGCCCTGGCACGCCTCGACAATCGCGAGCAGACTGATGTCGCGCGGCGGGTGATGGAGGACGACGCCTCCGTTGACTCCGCGGGTGGCCCGCAGTATGCCCGCCCTGACCATCAGCCGCACCACCTTGGCCAAGTAGCTGGGCGATTCTCCGAGTCGTTCCGCAATGTGCCTCGGCGATAGCGGCCTCCCCCTCCCTCGGGTGCCTAAGTAGGTCAGTGCCCGAATCGCGGAGACGGTCGTTTTCGTGAGCATTCTGTGGGGCCGGCTAAACTGGGATAAACAGTATCCCTTTTATCGTGATATGCACCCGCTGTCAAGCCGGTATGGAGAGAATCGCTCCCGGGAGCCATCGAGGGTTTTCCGGAATACCCGTGAGCACCGGTCACCGCATGGGGGCGGCGGCCCAGTTGGCGGAGTCGCCGATATGTATACGGACGCCATGTACGTTACGAAGATCAAAGGTCAATGGGAGGTCAAGCCGACACCGCAAAGCCAAGGACGAATCATGTCCGGTACGTCCAACGTTACTTTCAAACAAGTGGAGCCGTCGGACCTACCGCAATAGCTGCGAGGTCGCGGGACGGGATGAAAACCGGCACGCTCCGTCGCCATGCGGGACTGGAACATGCCCACGACGAGCGTGGGCTTGGCATCCGAACCCCGGCAGATGCCACTTGACGAATAGATACCAGATGGTACAATTCCAAGTGCCGGGAGCACGACATGCGGATCAGCCGGATCCTCTGGGACCTGGACGACGATCGCGAGGGCAACGTCCGCCACATCGCCGAGCACGGCATTACGATCGAGGAAGTCGAAGATGTCCTGTACGCCGCCGAAGAAGTCGTCGCCAGTCAGTCCTCCGGCCGGCCGATCACATTCGGCGAGACGAGCACGGGAAAATACCTCGCGGTCGTCTTCGAGGTCGTCGAGGAGGACCCGCTGGCCGTGTATCCCGTGACTGCTTACGAAACTGAGCCTTGAATCCTATGCCAGCCATGCCCGAGCGCATCCGACGAAACCGCAAGCTCACTGCCGAAGAGGCGGCGCGGCTCCGCGAAGCGAGAGCGGAGTTCGCAGCGCGGCCGTCGAAGGCCCAATTGCTCCGGTCCGGCCAATACTCCGGACCCATGAGCCTAGAGGAATACCTAAGCTGGCGCAAAGGGGCGGGCGACGTCCCACTGGCCCACCAACTTCAGGCCGCCATTGCGGCCACGGGACAATCGCTATACGCCATTGCCCAAGCCAGCGGCGTGGCGGCGCCGGTGCTCCAGCGGTTCGTCAACGGTGAGCGCGGCATCACGTTGGAGACGGCCGGCAAACTGGCCGCCTATCTGGGCTTGGCCCTCATGCCAGACCCCTCAAAATGACGAGAGGAAGTCGGGCGACGCACGTGCGTGACTCCCACCCAGCCCATCCAGCGTCCCAACGCCTCGTCGGTCTGCGGCCGGACCACCAGGTGCCAGTGGTTGGGCATCAGGCAGTAGGTGAACAGCTCCACCGGGTAGCGATCCAAGCCCTCGGCCAAGACCCGCTCGAACGCCTCGTAGTCGCCGGGTTTGTGAAAGAGACACATGCGTCCGTTGCCTCGGTTGAGGACGTGATAGATCATCCCTCCTTCCGTGGCTCGAGCGGTTCGCAGCATGAAGACAGCGTATCCTCCTCGGCCAGGCCCATCAATATCAGTGATGATACTATAACCGCCGCGTGAAGGCTCCCTGCCGGTGGACTACGAT
>CAYGZA010000463.1:0-3842 GCA_964354135.1 uncultured Planctomycetaceae bacterium | reverse complement strand
GACGGGGTTGCGCATTGTCTCGGGGATCCTCTTGCAGTGGCGCGGGGAGAGCCGCGCGAGGAGAAGGGGATCCTCCTTGCTCCTCCCGTATCCCGCGGTCCGCGTCGGGGCCCGGCGCTTCTGGGTTTGCTTCTGGGTTTTCAGGTGAAAACCCAGAAGCGGAGCCGGTGATTCGTCGGCTGGCTCCTCCGCGTCCTCATAGAACATCCTATGCAGCGGGGGCTGCGGGTCGCCGACGTGGGAACGCGGCCAGTTCGCGCGGCCAGAGCGTTCGAGGACAAGGCGGACTGTCCCGCTCCGCTCGTCGTACCAGACGACCTCGGCGAGCTTCAGTTGCACGAGCCCCCGTTGTTCAGCCGAGCCCTCGGCCGTCTGCTCGTCGAGGGATTCCTTTTCGGCGTCGGTCCTCTTCGTCTTTCGGCGGCGCGGTTTTCGGCCAAGCACTGCTTCGCGCGCGGTGTTGGCGTCCCTGCCGAGGCGGAAGCCCAGATCAAAAAAAGTGAACTCGATCTCGGTTCCCGAAGCGCGGGCTGCATTCCGCCAGAGGACGTGGTATACCAATTTGACGAGGTTCCCCACGTCGCGGCGGCGTTCCAGCGGGCCGACCGTTTCCTCGATTTCGTCGAGGACGGCGCTGAGTTGGGATTTGGAAAGCCTGGGAATGGGCATCGGCTGGTTCATGGCGGCGCGGCCTCCGTCGGCGAGCTTTCCTCCGCGGCCAACCGGGTAAGTTCATCGCGCACCTGCTTTGCGTCGGCGGCCGCGGCGCTGGTCTTGTGGCGTTCAATCCATTCCAACAAGTCTTCGTAGGTGTAGCGGACCCCACGTCTTGCCACCCTCACAACCGGGATCTCGCCAACCAGTTGCCCCGTCTTCTTGTCGATGCGGATCGACAGCTCCCAGAGACTCCGCGGGCTGATCGACAGCGCCTTGCTGGCCTCCGCTGCGGTAAGCAACAGCCGCTCCGGGCCGACCCATGTTGCGAGCGGCGACGCGGCGGGGTCCAAAACGAGGCTGTTGCCAGGCATCGTTGGATTCATGGGAGCGTGGCCTCCGTCGGCGGGCTTCTCTCTGGGCTGCGCCGTTGGGCGTCGATCCACGCCTCAACATCGGCGGCGTCGAAGCGCACTTCCCCATCGGGCAAGCGGACGTGGGGCATCGCGCCGCGCTTCGTGAGTCGGTTCACGTAGGCCGAGGTGACGCGGAGGATCTCCGCGACATCGCTCGCGGTCAGAAGCTGGGCTGGAAGGGTCATGTCCGGATTCTGACGACGGAATCCGGCGGAGCAATGGGCGAGCCCTACGATCGCGCCGAAAAGATTATTTAGGCGCAGATAAGCGCGTTTTTTCCATGTTTCAGGACCCGTACTTTGCCTTCAACGGGGCGGGGAGGTCGCCGATTGCGACCTCAATCATGTGGGCCCTTGCGGTCGGGGCGCGGTAGCGGATCTTCCCCTTCACCGGCTCTATACCTTCGACGAGTCTCGCCGCCAGGGCCTTCCTGGAAATATCCAGATCGCGCAACAGATCCTTCTTGCCGGTTGGCTTTGACCACTCGATTTTCTCGTCGGGCGTGTGCGAGTGCCCATCGGGCGGCTCGCCGGCCGCGGCCTGCGATCGGGGCGGCATGTTTGCCCCAAGTCCATCGCCGTTAGGCCGTGGCAGTGGCGTCGCCGCCGGTGCCGCGGCGATCGCCGGGGCGGGCGTTGTCCCGGCGGGCGAAGCAGGTAGTTGGCCGGCGAGCCGTCGCCGGTCCCGGGCCTTCGCATATTCGGACTTCAACTTGGCATCGAAATGATGAATCTCCGAATCGGCTAAGGAAGCGACTTGGCGAAAAAAGTCAAGGTGGTCATAACAGTAAGGCTCGCGAAGGGTTTCAGGCCGCGTTTTGCAGTCGAGCGGTCGTTTCAGGTCCTCAAACCAAGACTCAATTGCCCGGAAGAATTCCCGCACTAAGCGGAAGGGAAATCGGTGGTAGTAAAACATGTCATCGACACGACACGTCAAACCTACGACACTCCACGGCAGCCGTGAATCCCAGGACATTGCAGCCGCCATGCATAAGTTGCGTAACGCGGTGTCGTTCGCGCAGAAGACGGCTTCATGGGCGCTAGCGTATTCGGCGCCAGCGAGGTGAACCGTCGCCCCGGCCGCGAGCGTGAACTCTTCCTCCAGGGCGGAATACTGAGAACCAAAGATGCATGACGCCCGCAACAGATTCGCGAATTGAGCAAGGATATCGCAGATCGCAAAATCGCAAATCTGCTTGCGGATTTTCTTGGGAATGCGCGGCTTCGGTAGACTTACGGAGTAGCGGAAGTAATCCACGGGAGCGGAGGGAATCAACGGTTCGACGGTCTTGATGGCCTGCAACACGATCCCCAATTCGCCCTGGCACTCCATCGCCCATAAATGGACCCGTTCAAGGTCATCCGAAACCTGGGGGCATCGCGCCAACCGACGGGGTTGAGACATGACCGCCAGCCTCCATACGGCAGCCTCGGCAAGAAGAGGCGGGGGCGACCCGTGGAGCTTGGGGCTTCGGGTGTACATCCCTAGCCCCCGCCTGACCATGAATCTACCGCGCCGCGGGTTCGATGCAAGGCCCCCTGGGGCAAAGGGGAGATCGGAAGTCGGAGGTCGGAAGTCGGAACCGGCACCCTGAACCCTGACCGGGCCGACACGGCCCGGCTCTGAACCCTGAACCCTGAACCCTACTTCCGCTTGCGGCGTTTCGGGCGGGCCTTGGCTTGCTCCGGGGCTTGGGCCGCCTTGAGGGCCCGGTCGAGCTTCTCCAGGGTGGCCACACTCGGGGAGAACTTCCCCCGCTCCACCCGATTGAGCGTCTCGGCACGGATGCCCGCCCGCCGGGCCAGCTCGACCTGCGATAGTCCTAGGGCGCGGCGCTCGCGGAGGATCGACCGGGCGATGGAGACGGCCAGGGCCTCGGCCGCGGGGTAGTTCCCCTTGGCGTCGGGCTGGGGCATTGGCGGTTCATCCTCGCCCGCCGCCATGCGGAGCCGGAGATAGTCGCGCTCGGGGACCACCACGAAGCGGCGGCCGGCCAAGGTCAGGGTCTGTGCGTCGGCGCCGATCGAAAGAACGTCACTGGCCATAGAACCCATCCCGGTGTCCAACCTTCTCGACGATCACGTTTTCACCCTCCACGCGGAATTGCAACCGGTAGTCGCCCGTCCGCATCCGGTAGTGGCCGGCCAGGTCGCCGGTCAGGGGTTTGGACCCGCTCACCTCCGGCCAATGCTCCAGCCGCAAGATGAGCCGGCGGATCCGGCCGCGGATCGGCACGGGGAGGCGGTCGGCTTGCGCCCATGCCTCGGGGGTAACCGTGACGGTTGCCATCAGCGCAGTATTGGTCCCTCTGGCGGGAATGTCAAGGCTCTTGATACCGAAGGGGCCTGGGACATCGCCGCGATCGCGGCGGCCGGATTTTGGACAAGTCATGCTGTCATAAACAGGGTAGAATCGGTTCTCAGGGTTCAGGGTTCAGGGGAACTTCCGACCTCCGACTTCCTTTTCGCCAGGGCAGCGATCCGCTCCCCATGCTGCACCCGAAAACGATCGCACGGATCCGCGACTTGCTGGAAATGGGCCAGCCGCCGGCCGCGATCGCCAAGATGTTCGCGGTCTTGCCCTCAACGGTCCGGAAAATCGGCGAGGCAAGGGAACCGGCGCCCGAGCCCCGGCCGGCAGCGGGCGACCCGGGCGCCCACGTCGAATCGGGCGAGGCCGCCGGCGATCGGCCGCGGAGGGGAGTCGGCTCTTCGCATTCATCCTTCATCGGCCAAGTGTCAGTAATACGAGGTCACCCCCGTTTGGTGTTTG
>CAYGZA010000462.1:0-3854 GCA_964354135.1 uncultured Planctomycetaceae bacterium | reverse complement strand
GGACGGCACCGGGCAGCAGATCTTCTTCGGCAACGAGTTCGGCAACATCGCCATGCTCGACGCCAAGCCGATCCCGGGCACCGGCAAGGTGGTGGCCTCGTTCTCGCCGGGGCACGGGATGCCGGAGCATCTCGGGCCGGTCACCATCGTGGATCCGGGCACCGGGCCCGACATCCTCGCCTCCGCTAAGAAGGTCTGCAAGGAAAACGAGTGGGCCGCCCACTGGAAAGACCCCTACGCGTTCACGGAAGACTGCTTTCTCGTGGCCCATCCGCGCGGCCTGTTTGCGATGGACGGCCGGGGAAACACGGAGCTGATCTACGAGCTTCCGGCGGCGGAGCGCGGGCGGCTCCAGTGCCACGAGCCGCGGCCATTGGCCTCGCGGCCGCGCGAGCCGGTGATTCCCGACCGGGCCGACCCGTCGAAGGCCACCGCCCGGGCGGTCCTGGCCGACATCTACAACGGCCGCAACATGGCCGACGTCAAACGGGGCGAGATCAAGAAGCTCCTCGTCCTGGCCCAGCTCCCCAAGCCGGTGAACTTTTCCGGGGGCATGGAGCCCCTGACGATCGGCGGCTCCTTCACCCTGGCGGAGGTGGTCGGCACGGCGCCGGTCGAGCCGGACGGATCGGCGTTCATGGAATTGCCGCCGCTCAAGTCGCTCTTCTTCGTCGCCTTGGACGCCAACGATGTGGCCGTGAAGCGGATGCACAGTTTCAGCATTCTCCAGCCGGGCGAGACGATCGGCTGCGTCGGTTGCCACGAGCAGCGGAACATGGCCCCCGAGTTCCGCTCGGACCGGCTCGCCCTGAAGCGCCCGCCGAGCAAGCTGGAGCCGATCCGCGACGTGCCCAGCGTGCTCGATTTTCCACGCGACGTGCAGCCCATCCTCGACCGCCACTGCGTCCAGTGCCACTCGCCGGACCGCTACGACGGCCGCGTGGACCTGACCGGCGACAAGACGGCCATGTACACGATGAGCTACTGGACCATGCAGACGCGGGGCCTGGTGGCCGACGGCCGGAACCTCCCCTTCGGCAACCGCCCGCCGCGGAGCGACACCACCGCCGCCAGCCGGCTGCTGAAGCTCATGGACGGCAGCCACTACGGGTCAAAGCCCTCGCCCCTGGAACTCAAGACCGTGCGGCTCTGGATCGAGACCAGCGCCACGTATCCCGGCACGTATGCCTCGTTGGGCTGCGGGTCTTACCCGGTGATCCCGCGTCGGGGCATGGAAGGGCTCAGGGATCGCTGCGGCGGCTGCCACGGCCGGGAGGTGAACGACGAGCGCGGCAAGCGATACGTTTTCACGTTCGGGGGATACGGCGAGCGCTATGAGCGGGCCTTCAACCTGTCGCGGCCGGAGAAGTCGTATGCCCTCTTGGCGCCCTTGGCCAAGGAAGCGGGTGGGCTGGCGCTGTGCAAGGAGGTCGTCTTCAAGGATGCCAAGGACCCGCTCTATCAGAACATGCTTGCCAGCGTCCGCGACGCCCACCAGCGCCTCATGGCCGGCAAGCGCTTCGACATGCCCGGCTTCCGCCCCAACGAGCACTACATCCGCGAGATGCAGCGCTTCGGCTTCCTGCCCAAGGACCTGCAATCCACCGACCCGATCGACTGCTACGCGGTGGATCGGGCCTACTGGGACTCGTTCAACTGGATACCGCAGAGTGTCGCCCGCGCCGACCCCGGCGGGCCGTGAGTGGCGGAGCGGGGTTTACACCGCAGACTAGCCGCGGCGCCGTTTCGACTCCCGTGCTTCCTCCGGGTCGACGTGGATGTTATAATTCTCTGGCGAGGACGGTCGCAGGATGAAGATTCCCAATGCGGATAGGGCCATTATCGCTCCTGAGAAGCTTCGCGACTACTTGTTGAATTCGCTGCATCGACGCGGCGGGCCCAAGGCAAGGCTCCTGATGAGTCTCGGTTACCGAGCGGAGGATTGCGGCCAACTCGAGCGGGATCTACGCCTCCAGCACTTGACGGATGAGGTAACCGCCGTGACCCATACCGAGTACGGAGTGCGTTTTGAGATCGTCGCGACGATTGTGACGCCCTCGGGAGCGCGATTCGACTTCTGTTCGGTATGGCAGATCGACCAAGGATCGGACGTACCGCGACTAATAACCCTCTATCCGAGTTAGCGCCATGGCCTTCGATATGTATTCGGACGTTGTCCTGACGGAGGACCTCCCCGGCGCCGATCTCCGCGCGGGCGACGTCGGCACCGTCGTGGATCGCCATTCGGTGGCGGGCTTAGAGGACGGCTACAGCGTCGAGTTCTTCGACATGACCGGCCGCACCGTGGCGGTGGTGACCGTGCGCGGGAGTCAACTGCGTCGCCCCACCCACGCCGACCGCCCGGCGGTTCGGGCATTGTCGCCAGGATGAATGGGACTCCTTCAACTGGCGGCCGCAAACCGTCGCGGGCGCGGACGCGGGGGGACCGTGACTCGACACGTAGGCTGGGGCGCAGCCCCAGCTTTTCGGCACTCGCGTCGCTGCCGCTGCGCTACGCTCAGCCCCAGCCTACTACTTCGGGGCATTTCGGATGGGATCGGGAATCCCGAGGCCGGCGGTTGACTCGCTGTTCACGCGGGGCTAGGCTCGCCAGCGGGAGAGCTGATTCATGTGGCACACGCCGAAAGGGGATCGGACACTCGCCGGGGCGGAGGCAGAGCTGGTCCGCGCTGCCATCGAGCAGCTCTTCGATGATTCCGTTGTGGCTGAGGGCTCCGTGGAAGACTGGGAGGTCGGGGTTGCCGCCTTCGACAGGCTGACCTGCGAGCAGAGGCTCGTTCTGTTGGCCGACGTCGGCGACGCGTTGCTGGGAGAGGACGTACCGGCCCCTAAACTCCGCTCGCTCAACGAGGCCGTCGTGGGGGCGATCTTCGAGACCATCTTTGAGCAAGTGCAAATTGAGATCGACGATGAGGAGGAGGCTGCGGCGGAATTCCGCTGCCGATGGCGGCAACTCGTGCTGGCGGCGACCGAGGCCGCCGAGAAGGGAATCGTGCGGGCCGGTGAGGAGCCGCTGCCCGCGCCGGACTGCCCGGACTTCGACTGCCACTGGAGCCCGATGATCGAGGCCCTTACGGATGGGCTGTTGTGGGACCAGGATTACGAAGATGAAGACTTTTTCGTCGATGCTCCTCCGGAGAAGGCGAGTTGGATGAAGAAACGCTTTAACATCGATCCCGACTACTTCATGGCCGTTCCGCCGGACCCGACCGAGCCGGAGGTGGAAGCGGCCAAAGGGAGGCTGCGGCGGCTCGTCGGGCGTGAAGGTGGCACGCCGGATTATGACAGCCGGAAGTGAAACTACATCCGCGAGATGCAGCGGTTCGGCTTCCTGCCCAAGGACCTGAAGCCCACCGATCCGATCGACTGCTACGCCGTCGATCGCGCCTATTGGAATTCCTTCGACTGGCGGTCGTGGCCGCTTTGATGATGAAGGAGAACTTGACGGCCAAGGCCGGCAACGGCCTGCCGCTCTTGACGGGCAAGGGCGGCCTGGAGACCGCGCGGCTCGGGGCCCCCAAGCAGGTTGCCACCCAGGCGGTCCCGTTCCGCAAGGCGAACCGGTGGCTGGTGGCTGCCGGGGGCGTGCAGATCAATCCTTGGGCGATTGTCGAGAAGGCCCAAACCAGCGACGCGGTCTCGGCCGTCCACAAGTCGTCCGCCGCCAAGCGGACCAACTGGTGGTGGGACTGAACCGTAGGACAGGCTTCCAGCCTGTCTGACCAGTAGGACGGGCTTCCAGCCTGTCTGGCTTTCCGCCTGTCTGACCAGTAGGACGGGCTTCCAGCCTTAGTTTTACCCACGTCCGCCGCGATAGATTTTACAGAACGGCG
>CAYGZA010000461.1:0-3880 GCA_964354135.1 uncultured Planctomycetaceae bacterium | reverse complement strand
GCCCGGGGCATTCGTCAGGCCACCCAGACCGCCCAAGGTCCAATGGACGTCGTCGCTGGTAGAGAGTGTCTCGCTGCCGGTGAGCAAGTTGGCGCCGCCGTCGCGCGCGAGCGTGAGGTCTGCCAGGTCGAACCCGGTGACCACGACGCTGAAGTCGATCCCGATGTCGCCAACTGCGGTGCTGCGCGGATCGGGAGCCACGTCGACGACGTCCGCCGTAAGCTCTCTCTCCACGACGACCGGATCGGGAGCGTAAGCATATCGGGTCCGTCCGCCGGCGTCGCGGATCCTGGCGGATACGTAATAGGTGCCCGTTGCGACGCCGCCGGTGGGCAGGGACACACTCTGCCGTACCGAGAGCGAAGCCGTTTGGGCAGCAGGGATTTGATCCAGGTTCACCTCGTTTCCGTTGTAAGGATTCCTGTCCACGTCGAGACTGAAGGTAATCGTGGCAGCGCTATCGGCGTCTTGATAGTAGTACTCCACCGGGATCGGCTCGCCAATCACGAACTGCAGGTCGCTTGCCGCGATTTGCGGATCGAGGACGTTGGGCCAGACCGCAGCGGTCCAGTTGATGTCCGCGCGGTTGGCCCCGCCGCCCAGCTCTTGGGCCAAGCCGGCGCTACTGCGCGTACCATCGACAAGACGGCTATAGTAGTACCCTGAGGCATCTCGTGCCGGGTGCGAGCCGCCGTACCAACTGCCCGGCACGGTGTAATCGCCGTCGCTGGCCGTGGGAGACGTGTCGATCGTGCCGTGGTACCAGAGGTGGACGTCGGAATGCTCGTAGGAGTACCCGGTGCCCGTGAGCACCGATTCGACGAGTTGCAGGTTATAGACGTTGGCGATGCTCTCGCCGGTGAAGTCGAGCGAGGTGGACCCGTCCGTTCGCCAGTAGTTGTCCCAGAAGACGACGTTCTCCCAGCCCGTCATGGCGGCGTCGCCGAAATTGTAGTTGAAGAACAAAGGTTCTCGCACCCCGTCCACCGGATGGGGATCCAGCGTGGTCACCTGGTCCACCCAAACCCCTTTTTCCCCGAGCTTCCGCGCCAACTCGCCGACCAGCGACGCCCCACGGCTGTGTCCGATCAGATGAAACGGCAATTCGGCCACGGGCGTCGCAAGGTAGGGAAGGAAGCCCGGCGCAACCAGCATCTCGGCAACCGCCGCGGCCACGTCGCCGGTGCTCCGGTGGTAGCCCCCGCCGACCGACAAAGTGCCGGCCACGTCCGTCCAGTTCAGGAGGATCACGATTTCCGGCGAGTCGGTGCTTGCGTCGGTCGGCGACGGACCGCCGACAAACGAGCCGACCACGGAGAGCGGCCCGCCATCGTGCCCCGGATCGGTCACCTCGACCCGATAGCGCGGCTGGTCGATGTTCAAATCGGGCCGATCGCGAACCGCATTGGCCATCGCGGCGACCCACCCGTCCACGTTGCTGTTGAAGCCGTGCGTCATCAGCGTGACGCCGGAGAGAAGGTGCCGATGTTCCAGCATCTCGCAGCGCAGCGGCCGGCGGTGAGCGGCCGGCCGGGCATTCCGACCCCGAGATACAGTACGACGGGAGAAGAACCGTCCCAGATTCGGCCGCAGGATTCGATGCATGGCGACGCCCCCTCAATGCAATCGTGCCACGGACAGAAGCGATCCGATTACAGAGTATCACACTCTCCCTCTGTGTCAAGGGATGCTCCACCGCTAAAGGAGGGGCGATCTTAGCAGCCCGGGGGCGAGCTACTGTCTTGCGCCCGCGAGCCGGCAAGCGATAACAACCGGCGGTCTTCCAGCGGTTCCACGCGCAACCGCCATCGGTGCGGGGAAAGACCTGGCCCGCTGGCGAAGTGGCGTGAGCCCCGATCAGACCGGCGACGACGACCGCGCGCCGATGGACGGAGAAACATCGATGAACCCTCCCGGCATAGGTGCCCTTGCCGAATGTTCCCGACGCCACTGTAGAATCGCACGTGGGCTGAGGGCCGTCAATGACCCACTTGGGCGTTTGGGCGGCCAAGGAACCGGAGTCCGGTCCGTGCGGAATGACATTGATTCTGGAGTGCGGCGACTTGTCGCCGCATCGGGCGAAGTCGTCCTCCCCGGCAAGGCATGGCGGCGCGGACAAGCCCAACATTCGTCTCCGGTTCAAGGAGCAGGCCGATCATCCTGCTTCGGGAATGTCTTGATTCGGATTTGGCGGAAGTCGATGGGGTGCCCTTCCGCTTCGATGCCAAGCGGGGCGCGGCCCGGCTTGAAGTTGTCAATCTCCCAAGCGAGCTTGCCGTTGACCTTAAGCGAGAGTTTGGGGCCGATGCAGGTCACCTCCCACTCGTTCCACTGGCCCGGGGGGTTGTGCCACTGGGGCACCGCCGCGGCCTCCTTGGAGCCGAACAACATCCCGGCCTGTGCATCCGCGATCTGGATCTGGCGGCCGCGGATAAACAGTCCGCTATTGTAGCCCTTCTTCGCCGGCCGCCATTGGAAGCGGAGGATGAAGTCGCCGAACTCCTCCTTGGTGAACAGGTGACTGCTGCCTCCCATCAGCACCAAGAGGCCGTTCTCGATTCTCCAACTCTTCGGCGTGCTCTCGCCGACTTTCCAGCCCGCCAGCGACTTGCCGTCGAAGAGTGGGCGGAAACCTTGCTCGTCGTCCTTGGCCGCCGGTCCCTGGGCCAGCGCCGCCAGCCCGCGCTTCGCCGCTTCGCGCACATGCCGCTCGGAGGGATCGGTCCTTGTCTTGTCGAGGTGCGTGTAGATCCCGGCGGCCTCGTCCTTCTTGCCCGCCGCCGCGAGCCCCTCGGCCAGGACCAGGCACGCGTCGGTCTCGTTGATCCGCTGCCAGCCCTCATGGGCCTCAGCGCACGTGAGGCACTCGAGGATCGCTTCGAACCGATCCAAAGCGTCGTCGGATACCGCGCCGGCAATTCGGGCGATGCCCCAGGCGGCGGCAACGCGGGTCTCGGAGTCTGCATCCCCAAGGGCCTGTCGGAATGCGTCGCCGGCCTGTTCGGCCCTGAGCATGCCGAGTTTCGCAATCAGGCTCCGGCGGCTGGCCCCCTGGACTTTCGGAAAGGCTTGGAGGAGCTGCTCGGCCGCGCCGTCGCGGATGGCCGCCAAGGCCCGCGCCGCCGGATCGCACAATTCGGGGTCGAGGAGGGCCTGGCCCAAACGCTCGACGACCGCCTTCGCGCCGGTCAATTGCAGTTGTTCGATGAGATACCCCTGAACGCCCTTGGGCCGGTTGCCGCCGAGCTGCGAGGCGATCGTCCCGGCAAACTCGGCCCGCACTTGGTCGTTGCCTTTCTGCGTCACACGGACGGCCAGAACGTGCAGGGCGAAGCGGGCTTTGACGTCGTCCCCCTTGCCGGGCTCCACGAGCAGGTCGATCAGTCCCAGCACGGCGTCCCGCCCGCCCCGCTCGAGCTGCGCCACGACCTGCTCAATCTGCTCGACCTTGTTTTGGTCCAGATTGGCGTAGGTGCCGTTCTGGTCCGGGTCCGGAATCCGGCCCACCAGGCCCTTCAGTTCTTCGATGGCTGCCATGACGGAGGTCCTTTGCTTGGGTAGTTATGCTCCAGCATAACGTGTGCCGTGGAAAGTGGACGGTTCTCTTGGGGTGGAGGTCCCACCCGGTAACCGGTCGCTCCAAACGGTAGCGCCTCGGGCGACGGAGGGTAGCAACGACACCCATTGAAACACTCCAGGAAAAGAACCGCAAGGCGGCTCAGACGAATGCGCGGGGGGCGGCCGTTACACAACTATTACAGAACTAATACGCAGTGGTGACCGTGCGGGACGCGATAAGGGCTATGATACCACAGGACCTAAATCACGTTGCGTGATTCCGGGAGGGCGAGGCTCCTGCCGAGCCGGGCAGAAAACGCGA
>CAYGZA010000460.1:0-3885 GCA_964354135.1 uncultured Planctomycetaceae bacterium | reverse complement strand
CCGGAAGCGGTGGGCGTGTTCGTGGGCGACAATGCCAACAACAAGATCATTCACAACCACATTTACGACCTATTCTACTCGGGTATCTCCGTGGGCTCGGTCCAGGACTTCGGGCCAAACCATGCCCAGGGCAATATCGTCGAGTACAATCACATTCACGACGTCGGCCAAGGCGTGCTCAGCGATCTGGCCGGGATTTACACCTGCAGCACGCCCGGCGCCCGCATCCGCTACAACCTGGTGCATGATGTCTCGCGACGGGACTACGGCGGCTGGGGAATCTACCCGGATCAAGGCGGCCACGACATTCTGATCCAGAAGAACCTCGTCTACCGCTGCCAAGACGGCGCTTTGTTTGCGCACCACAATCGGAATATCACGGCGGAGAACAACATCTTCGCTTTCAACCGCACGGCACAAATCGAGCGCGGCGGTATAGGCGGGTTCGAGCTGACCTGCCGGCGCAACCTCGTCTACTATAAGGAAGGGAAGGCCGTGGGGGACTATGGTAGCGGGCATTGCGGGCGCGACGTATGCGCGTTCGACCGCAACCTCTACTGGAATACTTCAGGCCAGCCGGTCCTGTTTGGCGACAAAACGCTTACCCAGTGGCGGGCTGCGCGCCAGGACAACAGTAGCATCACCGCAGACCCCTTGTTCATGGACCCGAAGAAGGGGGATTTCAGGTTGCACCCAGGCTCCCCGGCGGCGAAGATCGGCTTCGAGCCGTGGGACCTGACGGCCGTTGGGCCGCGCCCCCATCCTCGCCAACGGCCGGTTAACCGAGCTTCGTGACGCCGGGCAGGATCGCAGGGTATCGGCCGTCGGGGCCAGGCTTGATTGGCGGCTCCACGTCCCAGTCGTACCGCGGCAGGGCGTAGCTCAGCTTTGACGTCATCGCCTGCTCCCAGGTCATTTGCTGGCCGGTGCAACAGGCCATTTCGCCGAGTATGGATAGCATGGAGCTGAAGCACATGGAGTGGCCGTCGTTGATCGGCTTCCCGGTGCGGACCGCGCCAAACAGCGCTTTGTGCTCGTTGTCGTACATCGATTCGCCCGATTTCGCGCCTTTGTAGCGCCAGGGCTTTTCGCCTTCGATGTAGGGCCGGGAGGGCATGAAGGCCCGGCCCTTGGTCCCCAACGCGATGACGGTGGCTTCATTGTAGCAGCCGGGGATGTGGCGGCCGTAGGCGTAAAACCGCTTGCCGTCGGCATACTCGTAGACGATTGTATGATGGTCGAACTCATCGCCGTAGCGGTCGGGGTCGGTGCAGACCTGCCGCCCGCCCATGCCCCATGCCGTCGCCGGCGCAGCGTCCCCCAGCACCCAAGCGGCGTTGTCGATCTGATGGACCAGGTTCTGCACGGGATCGCTGCCGGAGAGCCAGTTGAAGTGATACCAGTTCTGGAACTGGTACTGCATTTCATTCCAGCCTGGCTGGCGCACGCGGAGGACGTACGGCCCGCCAAGACGCGTCGCCTGGACGGCCACGAGCTGGCCGATGGCGCCGTCGCGGATGCGCTGGACCGTTTCGCGGACGCCTTCGTCGTACCGCCAGCAAAAGCCCGAGACGATACTCAGGTTCTTCTTCTTGGCCTCCTCACTGGCAGCCATGGCGACCCTCACGCCCGCCGGGTCGACGGCCACCGGCTTCTCCACGAAGACGTGCTTTCCGGCTTCGACCGCCGCCTTCAGGTAGACGGGATGGAAGTGCGACGTGCAGGCAACCAGCACCACGTCGACGCCGCTTTGGATGACCTTCTGGTAAGCGTCAAAGCCGACGAACGAGTGCGCGTCGTCCACCTGGAACTGGTCGGGGTACATCTTCTTCAGTTGCGGCCTGGCGCTTTCGATCCGTTCGGCGAACACGTCGGCCACGGCCACCAGGCGCACGTCCTTGCCGGCGTTCATCGCGTTGGCGGCCGCCCCGCTGCCCCGGCCGCCGCAGCCGATCAGCCCGACCTTAATCGTGCCGCTGCCGGCGGCGTGGGCGCTGCGGGCCAGCGACAACGCCCCATAGGCCGCCGCCCCCGAAACCGCAGAATCCCGTAGAAACTCCCGCCGTGACATGCTGTGCGATGCCATGATAATCGCCTCCAGGAAAGAAACCGTTGAGGTGGACAACTCCAAGGGCCGGACGTGTCGTAGGCCAGATGCACTCGATCACGCCGCACGTTGCTGAAAGCGCTATTATCTTCGCCGAGCGCGGCGACCGCAAGAATCCCGGCCGCTGGTCACCGTCCGTCGCGTGAGGTACACTATTGCCCGACGCTCGCAGCCGAGGGGGACTGTCCCGATTTTCGCGGCGATGACGGCGTGGTCGTGAGAAACGGTCCTGTTTCGCCGCGAAAATGGGACTGTCCCCTTCGGCCGGAACACCCCAGCAGGCACCGGATCGAGAGGATCCCGATGAAGAGACTCCCGCCGCTCGGGCTGATTTTCGCAATCGCTTCTGCCACTTGCCTCGCCGGGCCGCCTGCTGCCACCGGGCCGGCCAGCGGTCCGCTGCGCGTGCATCCGTGGAACCCTCGCTATTTCACCGACGGCAGCGGCAAGGCGATCTACCTGGGCGGCCACCGGGTCTTCACCGAGATCCAGGACAACGCTTGGACAAAGCCCTGGGTGCTGGATTGGCTTCGGCACCTCGAATTCATGAAGGAAAGGAATCTCAACTACTTGCGCAACTGGATCATCTTCAGCACGGGCGGTGGTTCCAAAAACGTGGCTAGCCCGATGCCCTACGCCCGCACCGGGCCCGGCACGGCGTTGGACGGCCAGCCGAAGTTCGACCTGCGGAGATTCGACGAGACCTACTTCAAGCGACTCCACGACCGGATCCGGCTGGCCCAGGACCAGGGCATCGTCGTATCCGTCATGCTATTCGAGGTTTATGGATTCAACGCCAACGTCAAGGATAAAGCCCTTTGGGATGGGAACGTCTTCAACGGCAAGAACAACGTGAACGGCATCGACGCGGACCCGAACGGCGACTCGATCGGGCTGGAATTCTTCTACGGAAACGACCCCAAGCTGCTGCAGATTCAGCGCGATTACGTGAAGAAGGTGATCGACAGCGCGGGCGATCTGGACAATGTGATCTTCTAGGTCGCCAACGAGTGCGGAGCCACGCAGTGGCAGCACGACATGATCGACTTCATTCACGAGTACGAGGCGAAGCACAAGCCGCGGCGCCATCTGGTGCTGATGAGCCCCGGCGGGAATGACGTGCGCGGCAAGTGGGTCAGCCAACCGAAGGGCGACGTCACCGGAAGCCACGCGGACGTGATCGCGGTGATGAACGCGTGGGCCAACTACAAGCAGGATCCGCCCGCCAACGAGGAAGGCCGGCCCGCGATCATGGACATGGACCACATCAATCCGAGCGGTTCGGACGACCGCATCCTACCGTGGAAGGCACTGACGCGGGGTTATCACTACTCGATCTATGATCATCCCTTCGAGAATCGCCGCGACGAAGGGCCGTCCTGGGAGCTGGCCCGGAGGAACGTCGGGGCGGCGGTGTCGTATTCGAGACGGTTCTCGGATCTTGCGGCAGCCGAGCCCCACGGCGAGTTGTGCTCGACCAAGTATTGCCTCGCGCATCCCGGCCGCCGCCTTGAAGGTGTATCGCTCCTCGGTAATCAGGCGGACCGCGTCGTGCTTGAACTCATCGGAAAACCGCCTGGCGTTTGCCGATCGCGTCGATGGCTCCGCGACCGTTGACATGGGTTTCTTGTCCATAGGGAAACTCCTTTCAGGGGGTCATTATCTCGCCCCCGCCGGAGTCCGCCAATGCTGGGCCATGGCCATGACGAGTTGGTCGATCAGTTCGGCCTTCTTCGAGTAGTCGCTGGCGCCGACCAGCGTGTGATGGAAGACGCCGG
>CAYGZA010000459.1:0-3898 GCA_964354135.1 uncultured Planctomycetaceae bacterium | reverse complement strand
TTCTTCCCAGTCGGGTTCCAGCCGACGCTGGCGTTTCGGTCCCACGCTCTGGTAGGTCAACTGGCGCACGGCATGGGAGTCGGGGTCCACCCTTGACCCCTCGAGCGAGCAGAGAGCCTGGATTTCGCTGCGGCGGGACTGTGGGGGATGGTTGCGCGCGGAGGACTTTTCGAGCCTGGCGTCGAAAGAGGCAGGTGGATGTCGCAGGGCGGCAAAGAGCCGGCTCCCGGGGGCTTTGGGAAAAATGGAAGACATAGGGATAATGGGGCGGCGGCACCTGTTTTGCCCGCCAGAGGGATTTCGGATGTCTCGGTTATGCCGGTTCTGCCGATCACGAGGAAGAGGCCGACGGCGACTTCCTTATCCGGGTTCGCTTGTTCGCAGCCTTCTCAGGGGGCCCATCCATGTTCCGAGTGCTTCGGCCCGGACCAGTCGTTTTCGCGGTTGTGGCAGTAGGCGTCGCTCTGAGCGGATGCCGCACGAGTCCGAAGGAGTACGTGGACAACGGTTTCAAAGTCGGGCCCAACTATTGCCGGCCCTATGCCCCCGTGGCCGAGGAATGGATCGACGCCGCCGATCCCCGTGTGCGCCAGGAACCCGAGGACCTGGGCCGGTGGTGGGGGGTCTTCAATGACCCCGTGCTCCACCACCTCATGACGCTTGCCTATCGGCAGAACCTGTCGCTTCGGGAAGCCGGCTTTCGGATCCTTCAGGCGCGGGCTCAGCTCGGCATCGCCCAGGGAAACTTCTTCCCACAACGGCAGGATGCCACCGGCAGTTACCGGCGACAAGGGATCGGCCACAATTTCTTCGAGCAGTGGGGGTTTGGTTTCAACCTCGCTTGGGAGATGGATTTCTGGGGCCGGTTCCGCCGGGCGATCGAATCGGCGGGCGATCTGCTCGATGCGTCGGTCGAGGATTACGACTTCGTGCTGGTCACACTGCTGGCCGACGTGGCCGCCAACTACGTGCAGGTTCTTACCAACCAGCAACGGATCGCGCTGTTGAGGGAGAACGTGAAGCTTCAAGAGGAGGGTCTTGCGATCGTGAGGCTTCTTGCCAAGGATGGGAAGCTCACCGGGGTGGAGCTGAATCAGGCCACGAGCAGCTTAAGGCAGACCCAGGCCCAAATCCCGCAGTTGGAGATCGACCTCCGGCAGGCCAACAACCGGTTGTGTATCCTGCTCGGCATGCCGCCGGTGGACTTGCCGGAGACCTTGGACGCATGGAAGGCGGAAGAGTCGCGCAGAAAGAAGGAGCTGCAAGAAGCGGTAAAGGAGAAGGACGACCTCGAAGACACGGCACTCATGAGGCGAGCGCCGCTGACGCTGAAAGAACAGCAAGCGCTGGAGGAGTTGTGGAAGAGAATTGCCACCGTGTACATCCCCACTGTTCCGGCGGAAGCGGCAGTCGGCCTCCCCGCAGAGCTGCTTCGACGCCACCCTGACGTCCGGCAGGCAGAACGGTTGGCGGCCGCACAGGCCGAGCAGATCGGCATCGCCGAGTCGGAGCTCTATCCGGCCTTCTCGATCAACGGCACGCTCGGCTGCCAAGCCGGGAAGCTCTCTCAGCTCTTCACGAGCGATGCCTTCAGCGGGAGCGTCGGCCCATCGTTCCAGTGGAATATCCTCAACTACGGCCGGATCGCGAACAACATCCGCCTCCAGGACGCGAGGTTTGAAGAGCTGGTGGTGGCGTACCAGAACACGGTGCTCCAGGCCAACCGAGAAGTGGAAGACGGCCTGGTGACCTTCCTACAGGCGCAGGAGCGCGCAAAACTCCTCGGCCAAAGTGCCGGAGCCGGACGGCGCGCCGTAGCGGTTGCTCTTGTGCAACTAACAGCGAAAACCGATTTCACCCAGTACGAGGTGATCGTGCAGGCCCTGGTCCAGCAAGACGACTTGTGGGCCCAGGCGCGCGGCCAGGTCGCGCAGGGCCTGATCCAGGTTTACCGGGCCCTGGGAGGCGGCTGGGAAATCCGGCTCGCGCCTGAGGAGACGGCGGCTGCGATGCCTGCTGGGCCGTCCCGCGGGCTCAGAGGTTCTGAAGAAGTCCCGTCGTCGCCACGCAAGGCCATGGAAGCTCCCGACGAACCCCCGTTACCGCCTGATGCGCCTGAGCCCTCCAAAGGACCGCCGACGGCGAGGTAGGACTCCGTGAATCCGCCTCGGGCCAAGGCAGGACGGAGATGGAAACGCGTCCTGTCCGGAAGGAGGCCGGGTCAGCGGCACACCCCACATGGCGGGGACGGTATTTGCCGTTCCTGCACGCACTGGAGGGCATCTCGCCCCCCCACGGCCGGTCGCCGCCGGGCGATACCCCCTCTTGTGGTGGGCTGCCGCGTTACCGGCCCTTGCTGGAATGGCAATCCCCGGGTACTGCTTCCCCGACTCTCGCAACCGATTGGGAGTGTGCGGGTTAAAGTATGAGGGAGCGTCATCGTTGGAATCCATCTGGAAAGGGGTGCAACAGAATCACCGACGGCTGCGTGCGCTGGGACGAACGGACAGGCCGCATGCGGTGCGGCCGGTGATGGTGCTGCGAACGACG
This sequence comes from uncultured Planctomycetaceae bacterium, assembly GCA_964354135.1. Lineage (GTDB taxonomy): Bacteria > Planctomycetota > Planctomycetia > Pirellulales > Thermoguttaceae > CAYGZA01. The sequence continues at coordinate 1,348 of CAYGZA010000459.1, read as the reverse complement.
GCAGCACGGGTCTGGAGCCTCCCGAGTTTGAGGCGGACTGCTAACCCCCTGGACTTGAGTCTCATTCGGCCGTACGGTTCGGGGCGGAATACCTTGCATCAAACTACGGTCTTAACATTGAAGGCGTTCTGATGCGAATCGTACTTACCCTTCTCGCAGTCATCGGGGTGGCAGCGGGCGGCGTGGCATACTACAAGATGCAGGTTGTCGGCGACCCACCGGCCAGCTTCCGCACCGTGGCGGTCAAACGGGGCGACCTGCTCTCCGTGATCAGTGCCACCGGAACGGTGGAGGCGGAAGAATTCGTGGACGTGGGCGCCCAGGTCGTCGGGAGGATCCTGGACTTCGGGATCGACCCCAGGGAACTGAAAGGCAGGAAGCCGGCCGACTCTCCCGAGAAGCTCGCGAAGGTAAGACGGGTGGATGATCGCACCGTCGCCCAGCAGGAGGACCTATCCCCGCAGGCGCTCGTGCAATCCATCCTGAAACAGATGGGCAATTGCACGGTCGTCCACCAGGGGACTAAGTTGGCGTACCTTATCCCTGACGCGGAACTGGCCAAGCTGAAGCGGGTGGACTACCGCACCGTCGTCCACGAGGGGACCGAGTTGGCCTACATCGACGATGCCATCTACCAGGCCGAGCTCGCTCAGGCCGAGGCATCTTACCAGCGCGCCAAGGCCGACTTGGAACAGCTCCAGGCCAAACAGAGGCAGGCGGCCGCGGATTGGGGGCGGGCCCAGCGCCTCCGCCCGGACCGGGCCGCTCCGGGCAAGAGGCCCACGCCCGACAGCAACGCGGCCTTGGACTACCGGGCCATGTCGGATTCCGATTACGACCTGGCCAAAGCCAACAATGACGTGGCCGAGGCGAACGTGCTTGTCGGGAAGAAAACCATCCAGCAGGCCGAGGCCGCGAAGGAACTGGTGCAGAAGAACGTGGACTACACCACGATCATCTCCCCCGTCGAAGGCACGATCATTGACCGCCGCGTCAACGTCGGTCAGACCGTGGTCGCCAGTCTGAATGCCCCGAGCCTCTTCCTGATCGCCAAGGATCTGAAGAGAATGCAGGTCTGGGCCCAGGTCAGCGAGGCGGACATCGGTCGCATTCGCACGGGCATGGCCGCGCGATTCAGCGTCGATGCGTTTCCGGGCGAGGTCTTCTCCGGGTGGGTCAGCCAGATCCGGCTGAATGCCCAGATGACGCAAAACGTGGTCACGTACCCGGTGGTGGTCACGTTCGACAATCCGGACGAGAGAGTCCTGCCCTACCTGACGGCGAACCTCCAGTTCGAGGTGGACCAGCGCCGCAACGTCCTGCTGGTGCCCAACGTCGCTCTCCGCTG
>CAYGZA010000458.1:3646-3923 GCA_964354135.1 uncultured Planctomycetaceae bacterium | reverse complement strand
CCAAGCCCCTGTGGAGCGAGCAGGATCCGGAGGACTGGTGGCAGGCCACGATCAAATCGGTCCGCAGCGTGGTGAAGAAGGCCCGGCTGAAACCCGGCGACGTGAAGGCCATCGGGCTTTCCGGCCAGATGCACGGCTCGGTCTTCCTGGACAAGCGAAACCGGGTGATCCGCCGGGCGATCCTCTGGAACGACCAGCGGACATCGGCCGAGTGCCGGGAGATGGAAGAGCGGGTGGGCGGCCGCGTGGCGCTGGGGTACCAGTTCACCCACGATCT
>CAYGZA010000458.1:0-3636 GCA_964354135.1 uncultured Planctomycetaceae bacterium | reverse complement strand
GGCCGGGCCAACCTCATCCAACTGGTGGCCAACCCGGCCATGACCGGGTTTACGGCCCCCAAGATCTTGTGGCTGCGGAACCACGAGCCGAGGCACTTTGAGCGGACGGTGAAGGTCCTCTTGCCCAAGGACGAAATCCGCCGCCGCATGACCGGCGAATATGCCACCGAGGTGAGCGACGCCAGCGGGATGCTGCTCCTGGACGTGGCCCGGCGGACCTGGTCCACGGAGTTGCTCGCCAGGCTGGAGCTGGACGTGAGCCTCTTCGCCCATTGCTACGAATCGGAGGAGGTGACCGGCAAGCTCACGCCCGAGGCGGCCGGGTTGTTGGGGCTTTCGGCCGACTGCGCGGTCGTGGGCGGGGCCGGCGACTGCGCAGCCGGGGCGGTCGGCAACGGGATCGTCAAGCGCGGCGTGCTGTCGACCTCCATCGGGACCTCGGGCGTGATGTTCGTCCACAGCGACGAGGTGAAGATCGACCCCGAGGGCCGCGTCCATACCTTCTGCCACGCCGTCCGCGGCATGTGGCACATGATGGGCGTGAACCTTTCGGCGGGCGGCTCGCTCCAGTGGTTCCGTAACGAGCTGTGCAAGGCCGACGTGGCCGAAGCGAAACGCAAGAAGGTAGAAGTGTACGACCGGCTCTCCAAGGAGGCTGCGGCAGTCCCCGCGGGGAGCCAGGGCCTGTTCTTCCTGCCGTACCTTTCCGGCGAGCGGACGCCGCACGCCGACCCCGATGCCCGCGGCTCGTTCGTCGGCCTGACGCTGGCCCACACCCGCGGCCATCTGGTCCGCGCGATCATGGAGGGCGTCGCTTACTCGATGCGCGACAGTCTGGAGATCTTCGAGGGCTTGGGCGTGCCGATCCGGCAGATCCGCGCGTCCGGAGGCGGCTCGCGGAGCCCGCTGTGGCGGCAGATCCAGGCCGACGTGTTCGGCCGCAAAGTGGTCACCATTAACACCGAAGAAGGGCCGGCTTACGGCGTGGCCCTCTTGGCGGCGGTCGGGGCCGGGGCCTTCAAGAACGTGCAGGAGGCCTGCGCGGCCACGATTCGCGTCGTCCGCCGGACCGGCGTCCAGCCGCGGGCCCAGGCCCGCTACGACCGGGCGTTCCCCATCTACCAGCAGCTTTACCGCTCGTTGAAAAATGACTTCAAGAGCATCGCGGCCCTGGAAAAATGACCTGGTCGAGATCGCCTTGATCTTCGCGGTCTTTTGCGTCCAGGGCGCCTGGCCGGTGCCGGACGTCAACGAGCCGTATTACCTCGGCAAGGCGATCCACTACTGGAGCCCCGACTGGGCGCCGGGCGACTTCTTCCTCGATTCGGCCGACGCCCATTGGGTGTTTTACTTCACGTTCGGCCGGCTCTCGCTCTGGATGTCGCCGCCGGTGCTGGCCTGGTTCGGGCGGGTGCTCACCTGGGGGCTCCTGGCGTGGTCGTGGCAGCGGTTGAGCCGGGCCCTGGTGCCGCGGGGCGGGATGGCGGCGCTGAGCGGCGCGCTGTTCGCCTGCCTGATGGAGCGCTGCCACCTGGCGGGCGAATGGGTGATCGGCGGGGTCGAGGCCAAGGGGTTTGCCTTCGTCTTGGTCTTCCTCGGCCTGGAGGCCCTGGTCCGCGACCGCTGGAATCGGGCGTGGCTTCTCTTGGGCGGCGCCTCGCTGTTGCACGTGTTGACCGGCGGCTGGGCGGCCTTGGCTGCCGGCTTTACATGGCTTGCGCTGGGGAAGAAACGCCCCCCGCTGCGGTCGATGTGGCCGGGACTGGCCGGCGGCCTGTTGCTCTCGCTTCCCTCCCTCATCCCGTTGCTCTTGCTGAACTGGGGCGCTCCCGCGGAGACGGTGGACCGGGCCCACGAAATCTACGTCTACTACCGCTTGCCGCACCACCTCATCCTGCAGGAGCGCAGGCCCGAGTTCCTCCTCCGCTTTGTGGCGCTGATCGTGGTCTGGATCTTGCTGTGCCGCGCGGTGGCGAAGGACGGGGCCGTGGCGCGGCTGCGGATGTTCGTCGTCGGGGCGTTGGGGATCGCCTTGGTGGGGGCCGTGCTCAGCCTGGTCTGGACGGTGGAGCCCGTCCTGGGAGCACGGTTGCTCCGCTTCTACTGGTTCCGCTTGTCCGACGTCGCCGTGCCGCTCGGGGTGGCCCTGTTCGCCGTCCTCGGGATCGATCGGCTGCTAGCGGGCAGGGCGAGTTCGGAACTCGTCCCACGGCTGCGATGGCGGCCGGGGGCAGGAAGACTGGGCTTGGCGGCCGCGGGGATCCTCGCCGCCCTGAACGTCGGCGATTTTGCGTGGTTGCGACTGGAGTTCATCCTCGGACTCAAGCCCGCCATCCCCCGCGCCGACGCAAAGATCAACAACCTGGGCGGCTACGCCGCCTGGCGCGATGCCTGCGAGTGGATCGCCGCCTCGGGCGTCATCCCCAAGGATGCCCGCTTCCTGACGCCCATCGAAGCCTCCACCTTCAAGTGGCGGACCCGGCGGGCCGAGGTGGTCACACGCAAGGAGATTCCTCAAGATGCCGCGTCCATCGTCGAGTGGTGGGACCGGCTGCGGGAGATCCACGGCATCCCGAGAAAAGACGTCCGGCGGTACTGGCACGGCTCGCTGAGCGAGCTGGGGGACGAGCGGCTGAAGGCGTTGGGAGCCAAGTACAGCGCCGACTACGTCCTGACCGAAGTGCCCGGGACCAGACTGCCCGAGACCGCGGCCCGGCCGGAGATCGCCGCGCCGCGGCTGACCTTGAAAGTGGTCTATGAGAACGATGGGTACGTCGTTTACCGCTTGCGCGACGGGCGCTGAGATGCGTGAGAAAACAAGTAGCGGTAGGTTATGCTTCAGCATAACAAGCGGAACCAGCCGATGTTGCAGCAGTTCTTGCGGCGCCTTGAAAACGTTTGTTGGTCGTTATGCTAAAGCATAACCTACCCAAGTTGCTGGCGGCCCGACTGGACCGGCCGCTTCCCGGGCCGATGGTGGGAACGCGGTTCGAGCCGCAGCCGGCGCTCGGGCAGCGTTACGACGATGCGCCGCCGGGCGCCAAACAAGCGGCCGTGCTCGTCTTGCTCTATCCCCACGAGGACCGCTGGCACGTGCCGCTGACGCTCCGGCCCGTGGACTTGCCAGTCCACGGCGGCCAGGTGAGTCTCCCCGGCGGGGCCGTGCAGCCGGACGAAACGTCCCCCGAGGCGGCGATTCGCGAATTCCACGAAGAGCTGGGCGCCCTCGGCCACCCGATCCGGCTTCTCGGCCCGCTCTCGCCGGTTTACGTCCACGCGAGCAACTTCCGGATCGAGCCCTGGGTCGGCGCGACGGAGCGGCGTCCGGAGATGGTTCCCAATGCGGCCGAAGTCGAACGGCTCCTGGAGGTCCCGCTGGACCATTTGCTCGACCCGGGCAACTTCGGCAGCCACCAGCGCACGTACCGCGGCCAGCCGTACACGGCCCCGCACTTCTCGTTTCCGCCGTACCGCATCTGGGGCGCCACGTGCATGATCCTCGGGGAGCTGGTGACGCTCTTGGAAGGGCTGCGGCAACTAGACGCGGGCGAGGGCATCGACCACCAAGAAGCCAAGAAGCGGCTTGCCCCATGATTAGAGCCTATCCCAGGACCCTCTCCCCTCGCCCCGTTTGCG
>CAYGZA010000457.1:0-3927 GCA_964354135.1 uncultured Planctomycetaceae bacterium | reverse complement strand
ATCCGGATCACCGCTACGTGGGCGTGCTGATGCAGGATTCGGGCTACATGGTCACGGTGCCGTTCTTCTGCCCGGAAACGCCTTGCCTGCGATCCAATCCTGTCTTCCTTTACTCGGAGGACGGGTTCCAGCGGCCGAATCCGTTCCGCCCCGACGTGGTGGTGGCCATCGACGACGTTATCGACAAGAAGGTGGAGGCCCTGATGACCATGGAGTCGCAGTTCGTGGAAGGGGGCGCCACCGGCACGTTTCCCAAGGACGCGGCCCAGCGCGAGGCCTTCCGCAAGCGCGGCGCCGACGGCTTCCGCAGCCGGTGCGCGGCCGTGGCCAACCGATTCCGCGACAAGCTCGTCGAGCTTTACGGCGAGGAGGCGGGCAGGAAGGTCCGCTACGCCGAGGCCTTCGAGGTCTGCGAATACGGCCGCCGGCCGAACGCCGAGGAGCTGCGGCGACTGTTCCCGTTCTTCCCGGCCAAACAGTAGGCCGGCCAATCCCTGACCGGCATTCGGCGTCACTCCGTGACGCCGCCACGTGGGTCGGGTGGCATGGCCACGTCTTCGTGGCCATGTCCGTGATCGCAGGAGCGTGCGATGGCAATCTCGCTCGCGACATGCCCACCCTGCTTGACTTCTACTTGATATCCGCGTGACAACTTTGCAGACTCTTGACCTGGCCGTGTCCCTGGCGGTAGGCGGCGATGCCTTTGGCGGCAGCGACCGCGGCGGCCAGCGTGGTGATGTACGGAATCTTCCGTTTGATCGCCGTCTGGCGGATGTAGGCATCGTCGGCCTTGCCGACCTTGCCACGTGGGGTGTTGATAATCAATTGGATATCGCCGTCCATGATGGCGTCGGCGATATTGGGCCGGCCCTCGCGCATCTTGAGAATCAGCTCGGACGGGATGCCGTGGGCCTCCAGAAGCGTCCGGGTGCCCTGCGTGGCCTTGATACGGAAGCCCAACTCGGCGAACCGCCGGGCCACCTCGACCACCGCCGGCTTGTCGCGATCGGCCACGGTGATCAGCACGGTCCCTTCCAGGGGGAGGCGCTGGTTGGCCGCCTCCTGGGCCTTGTAGAACGCCAGGCCGAACGACTCCGCCATGCCCAGCACCTCGCCGGTCGATCGCATCTCCGGCCCCAGCAGCGGATCGACCTCGTGGTACATGTTGAACGGGAACACCGCCTCCTTGACGCCGAAGTGCGGGAAGCTCTTCCTCCTAAGGTCGAGCTCCGCGAGCTTCTTGCCCAGCATGATCTGGGTGGCGATCCGTGCCATCGGGATGTTGCAGACCTTCGAGACCAGGGGCACAGTGCGGCTTGCCCGCGGGTTGGCCTCTAGGATGTACACCGTGTCCTTCTGGATGGCATACTGGATGTTCATCAGCCCCGTCACCTTCAGCTCGATGGCGATCTTGCGGTTGTACTGGTAGATGGTGTCGATGTGCTTGGGCGGAATGCTGATCGGCGGGATGACGCAAGCCGAATCGCCGGAGTGGATTCCGGCAAGCTCGATGTGCTCCATCACGGCGGGCACAAAGGCGTCCTGGCCGTCGGCCAGGCAATCGGCCTCGACCTCGATCGCGTTTTCCAGGAAGCGGTCGATGAGGATCGGACGCTCGGGGGAAACGTCGACGGCGGCCACCACGTACTCCCGCAGCATTTCCTCGTCGTGGATCACCTCCATCGCCCGGCCGCCCAGGACGAACGACGGCCGCACCATGAGCGGATAGCCGATGTCCTTCGCCACGGCCAGGGCCTCGTCCAGGTTGCTGGCCATGCCGGACTCGGGCTGGGGGATGCTAAGACGCCGCATCGCCTGGCGGAAGCGATCCCGATCTTCGGCCAGGTCGATCACGTCGGGAGAGGTGCCGAGGATTTTGACTCCCGCCGCGGCCAGTTCCGCCGCCAGGTTCAGCGGTGTCTGCCCGCCGAACTGCACGATGACCCCCAGCGGCTTTTCCTTCTCGTAGATGCTCAGCACGTCCTCGACCGTCAGGGGCTCAAAGTAGAGCTTATTGGAGGTGTCGTAGTCGGTGGAGACGGTTTCCGGGTTGCAGTTGACCATGATCGACTCGTATCCTTCGTCGCGCAGAGCAAAGGCGGCGTGGACACAGCAATAGTCGAACTCGATTCCCTGGCCGATGCGGTTTGGCCCGCCTCCCAACACCATGACCTTCCTGCCCGAGGATACGCCGGTCGCGTCGGGCGCGTTGTACGTGGAGTAGTAGTAGGCCGCGCTGTCCACGCCGCTGACGGGCACCGCGTGCCACCCCTGGACCACGCCCAGGGCCTTACGGCGGTCGCGGATCTCACTCTCGCGCACGCCGAGCAGCCCGGCCAAGTACTTGTCGGCGAAGCCGTCTTTCTTGGCCCGCACCAGGACTTCGTCCGGCAGGAAGCCGCCCTTGTGCTTGAGGATCTCCTCCTCCAGTTCGACCAGCTCCTTCATCTGCTGGATGAACCAGGGCTTGATGAAGGTCCGGTCGGAGAGGGTCTGGACGCTGGCGCCTTTGCGCAGGGCTTCGTACATGAGGAACTGCCGCTCGCTCGACGGATGCGCGAGTCTGGCCATCAACTCTTCCAGGGAGAGCCTGTTGAAGTTTTTGGCGAACCCGAGGCCGTGGCGGCCGATCTCCAGGGAGCGGACGGCTTTCTGGAAAGCCTCTTTATATGTCTTGCCCAGGCTCATCACCTCGCCCACGGCCTGCATCTGCGTGCCCAGCTTGTCTTCAAGACCGCGGAACTTCTCGAATGCCCAGCGGGAAAACTTCACCACCACGTAGTCGCCGGAGGGCGTGTACTTCTCCAGGGTGCCGTCGCGCCAGTAGGGGATTTCGTCCAGGGTGAGCCCGCCCGCCAGGAGCGACGACACGTAGGCAATCGGAAAACCGGTGGCCTTCGAGGCCAGCGCCGAGGACCGCGAGGTGCGCGGATTGATCTCGATGACCACCACGCGCCCGGACTTCGGGTCATGGGCGAATTGGATGTTCGTCCCGCCGATGACCTGGATCGCCTCGACGATGTCGTACGAGTGCTTTTGCAGTCTCCTCTGAAGCTCCGGGGCGATGGTGAGCATCGGGGCAGTGCAGTAGGAATCGCCGGTATGCACGCCCATGGCATCGACATTCTCGATAAAGCACACGGTGATCATCTGGTTCTTGGCGTCGCGCACGACCTCCAACTCCAGCTCTTCCCAGCCCTCGACCGACTCCTCGACGAGGATCTGGCCGACGATGCTGGCGGAGAGCCCGCGCGCGGCCACCGTGCGGAACTCCTCCATGTTGTAAACCAGCCCTCCGCCGGTGCCGCCAAGGGTGTACGCCGGGCGGATGACCGCCGGCAAGCCGATCCGCTCGACGATCTTCTCGGCCTCCTCGACGCTGCGGGCGATCTCGCTTTGCGGCATGGGAATGCCCAGGCGGTTCATCGTGTCCTTGAAGGCCTGGCGGTCCTCGCCGCGCTCGATGGCATCGACCTGCACGCCGATCACTTTGACCCCGTACTTGTCGAGGACACCCGCCTTGTGCAATTGCGAGGCCAGGTTCAGGCCCGACTGGCCACCCAAGTTCGGCAGCAGGGCGTCGGGCCGTTCCTTGGCAATGATCTCGGCCATGGCCTCGACCGTCAGCGGCTCGATGTACGTGACGTCGGCCATGCCGGGGTCGGTCATGATCGTAGCCGGGTTCGAATTCGCCAGGATAATGGTGTAGCCCAGGCGCCGCAGGGCCTTGCACGCCTGCGTGCCCGAGTAGTCGAACTCGCACGCCTGGCCGATGATGATCGGCCCCGAGCCGATGATCATCACTTTCTGAATGTCCGAACGTCGTGGCACGGTCCTGCTCTCCTGTCGATGATGAAGTCTTCGATTCAAACGTACTCGATCGTCGTCGGCGGCTTGGGTGTCAGATCGTAAAGGCAACGGTTCACG
>CAYGZA010000456.1:0-3932 GCA_964354135.1 uncultured Planctomycetaceae bacterium | reverse complement strand
GTTTTTGAACATATGTTCCTCTTGGCTCCAGTTGATGTGCCAGCGGAGCGATTTGGTGAAGCGGATGGGCTGGTGGTCGTGGAACCGATAGATCGAGAGCATGCACGGCAGATCGGGCTTCACCAGGGTCATGCCGGCCCGGAGCCCCGCAAACGTCTGCTGGAACCCCCAACTGAACGTGAAGGAGTCTTCGGTGCCCAGGTAGTCCAGCCTGCGCGGCCGGCCGTCGATATCGACCTCGTTGTTCCCCTCCATCACGAAGCCGAATCCGCGGAAGAGCGGCTCGTCGGTCACGACGCTGTACTGCCGGCCGAGGAGGTGTCCCGTGCCCTCCACCTCGAAGAGCATCTCGTCCGAGGTCTTGGTCAACTGGAAGCACTTGCGGTTGTACGTGGCATGGAAGAAACCGAGCTTGTCGCTCCACTCGGGCAGGTTCTCCCACTCCAGGTAGGTGTAGTCCATGAGGTCCTTGTCCGTGTCGTTTCGCAAGAGCACGCGAGCCCGGGACTTGAAAGGCATGGGGAAGTAGCAGTTGTAGCTCCAGGGCGCGCACTCGATGAGCTTCGACGTGAAGTTCATGCCCTGCCCGTTGCAGCCGTCGCCGAAGAAATCGGCCAGCGGGCATTGGACCGCCGGCTCCTTGGCGTCGTCCAGCCAGATCTCCAGCACCACGCCCCGCGCGGCCGGCTCCTTCGGCTGGTGGCGGGTCACGTGGATGTGGCGGATGATCCCGGGGCCCTTCAGGTCGGCCACCGTCATCGTCTTGCGGGCGTCCAGCGAGGGAAGGTCCTGATAGCGATCATACTTCCAGCCGGCGTTGGCGAAGCCGGTCTCGACGTTCGGCCGGATAACCGCCATGTCCGGCGGATCGGCCGGCGCAGACGGCGCCGCGAGCCATAGCCACGCCATCGCCCCGGCGGTGCCGGCGAGCCATTCAAGAGAGCGATTCATGAGGGTCTCCTCTCTTCTCATGCGAAATCTTCGGACGCCAAACCGCAGAAGACGAGCCCGGTGCCGTTGGCCGAATGCGAGTTTCCCGGAATGCACCCCAGATTTCCACGCGGTGCTTCCCGCACCACGGGCTCATCAACTCCACGTGGGCCGTGTAATCCTCCTCGCAAAAGAAGGTGGGCTGCCCGCGATTCCCCCGCTGGGTCCCATGGTGCGGCACCCCGGCAACAACGATCCATGCCAATCGAGCCACGCACCGAACCTGCCCGAACCGGTCGAGGTGGTCAATAGTTATGTACTGTCCCCGGAATTCCCAGGCCCCTGCAAATGCTGCCTGATGTCGGCTTCTCCAATGATTCGCTTCATCTCGCCCCGACCCTCCGCGAGTCTGCGGACATATAGTTCCAAAACTCGCGCCATGAGGGGACGGGGCGTCACCACCACCAACGTGTCCAGCACCCCGGCGGTGGTCCGACGCACCTGCTGCACATCTGCAGGGATAGATACTTCGAGCTTTATGGCGAACGAGGCCTTGCGACGTCGATCGGCTCCATGCATGAACACTGACTCAGGTCGGTGTTCCGAAAAGAACACCTCGCCTGCGGAGTTGGGGCGGATCTGCCTGCTGTTGAGAATGCTTAGAATACTGTCGCCATCACTACCCTGAAAGAGTTGGCGGATCTGCATGCACTTTGCCTCCTAACCAATCCCGTTTGTTGCCTGCATAACAACTGCGTTTCAGCCGCCGCGCGGCGCTGCTCACCGAGAGCATAGACGCCCGCGCCGTCGGCTGCAAATGCTCGTTAGACAGCCTGCTTCCGGAGTTCGAAGAAACGCAAAGGAACGCCCTCCATGAAGACCGTACGATTAAATCGAGACGAGTACTCGTGAGCCACCGTAGCTGCGGAAGCTTCGAAGAACGACGAAGGATGATTGCCGGCCGCTACGACGACGAGCCAACAAACGTCACACTTTGCGCGGTAGACGTCGTACAGTGCGTTCTTTGCGTCGATCGTCTGCTGAAGTTCGTCGACAAATTCCTCCTGAAGCCAGCCGCCGTCCGGCACCACCCAACTATGCTGTCCCCTCTGTAGCAATATCTCTATCGCTCGAACGCACTCAGACAGTGGTGTCCCAATGTGCCGACCGTCCAGAGTCACGGTCTGGCCCGTTCCAGGAAAGTGCTCGGCGACCAGGCCGACAAGTGCCTCGCCGAGCAGTTGGCGCTGACGCTTGAAAACCGGCACGCGCGGTTTGAAGCGAACCCGCACAAATACTGGGAGCATTGAAGCGGATTCTGCGATCTGGCTCGCGACCGCGACAACGCTTTCACGCTCCGCCTCCTGCGCACGCCGAGGGCGACCGACATCACCGCGCTGATGCAACTCCGTCACCTCGAAACCGAACACTTGGGTCGACGTACGCAGCAATGCGTCGGGCTTCTCAGAGGGCTCAAGCGACCCTTGGGGAAAACTCGTATCAGCCTGTCGCAGGCGTTCGAGGAACCGTAGTTCGCGTTGCTTCTTTGCGTCCACAACGGCAGTTCAGGCTGTCTAACGTGTTGCGTTTGACCTGCAAGCGAGGCCGCGCGGTGATCTCGAAGTGATCGTGGGTGTCTGGGCCGAGCTTGTCAGGTCGAAACGCTGGTTCGGTGATCGGCTAGCTGACTCTCCTATTGAATTTCGGCTTCAGCATGTGGATGAGGTACGCTTCAAGTGCTGCGGCCAGAAACGCCCACTCACGCTTGACCGTGAACACCTCCACGCGATTGTCGCTGCGCGTGACGACGCACTCCCACGCGGGATTGCTTGTGGATCGCAGCTGATCTGCGATCCGCTGACCCAGCGTGTTTCCCAGCGCACGCCCCACGTAGACGACGTCCCCGTCCACCACGAAGCAGTAGACGCCGTGGTCGTATCCCCAAGACCAGTTCGAATCAGCCTGCAAATCCCCCACGAGGAAGCTACGCCTACCGAATCCGGGGAAGGCCGCGATGTCACGCAAGAACGCATCGTGGTGCGTCTCAAGAGCAGACATGGTGTATCCCCCTCCGCCTCGCAGGCCCCTTCCGTGTCACCGAACGTGTAGGGTTTTATCGCGTCGTCGCGCAGCGATCACCGATAGAACCCCGATGAACTGAGCCGCAGAGTGTCACCGGCGCTCCAGGCGTCCTGCTGTTGGGGATTGTATCACGCGCGGGGAAGGAGCAGCAATCGCCTCAAGGTGCCCGCTCCGGGGCGGCTGGCAGGTCAGGCGGGGCGGTTGCTGGCAGGTCGGAAGTGGGAGGTCGGAAGTCGGCGGCTTTCATGCCTCATCCGTCGCCCTTCGCCCGTTGTCCAGCGGCGAGCGCGCCACGGGGCGAGAAAACCGATTCGCTCACCAAAATGGCCCAAGAAGACACAACGTCCGATCGCGACCGGGGTTGAATGCGGACAAGAATGCCCTGCGGGCGGTTTTCGGGTGGTCAACAAGGGGCGGTTAAGAGCGGGCTTTGGTGAGGCTGCCACTGGTCAACTGAAATCGAGATCGTCGGCGTATCGTCTTGAGAGCGTTCGGCTTGCCGAAGGCTCGGGAATTGTTGGCCACGGGCCCTCGTGGGACCGCACCCGACGCGATGTTGACCAGGGCCTTGTCAAGCCGAGTCTCTGCACCGCACAACGGGTGGAAAGGCCGCAGATTCCGCCGCGCAACACGTTGGCCAGCCAAGAGTTCATGGCCCAGGTCACCCCAGATTCACAAGAGGCGAAATTGCCGCGCAAAACGGCTTCCTGGCTTTCGCCGCAAGTCCTTGCCGGGTAAGCACTTCATGGCGGTTTCCCAGGAGATTGTTAACCATGCCTCTAGGGGATGGTACGCCATGCCCCATAAGATAGCCACTTAAGTCCTTATCCGGCAAAGGATTACGATTTGGCCGCTTTTCGTCAAGAACGTGCCAAACGCCTCATATTGTCCACAATGCGATTTTGGCCACTTCCGAGGAG
>CAYGZA010000455.1:0-3934 GCA_964354135.1 uncultured Planctomycetaceae bacterium | reverse complement strand
GAGCCGCTAAACGGCGTCCGGCCCGCCAAGAGCTTGTAGAGCGTACACCCCAGACTGTAAACGTCGGCCCGGATGTCCACCGAGTGGGCGTCGGTCACCTGCTCCGGGGCCATGTAGTCGACCGTGCCCATGGCCATGCCCGTGCCGGTCACCTCCTCGTCGGCCGCGTGCTCGTACTGGAACCGGGCCAGGCCGAGGTCCAGGAGCTTGACGCACACGGGCAATGGGTCGGACGCCTTTTGCCCCGCGGGCTGGCGGGCCGGCGCGGAGGCGGCTTGCGGGGAAGAAGGCGCCTGACCCCCTGGATGACCCTTGGGGCGCGTGACCATGAGGTTCGAGGGCTTCACGTCGCGGTGGACCAACTTGTGGCGGTGGACGTCCTCCAGGCCCAAGGCCGCCTGGCGGATGATCTCGCAGGCGTCGGCAATCGCGATCGGATGGCACGCCCGGCCCAGGGCGTTCAGGTCCAGCCCCTCGACGTATTCCATCACCAGGAATCGCGTCCCCTCGACCTCGCGGGCGTCCATCGCGCGGACGATGTTGGGGTGATCCACGGCCCCGACGGCCTTCATCTCGCGGTCGAAGCGGGCAACGGCCCGCTCGTCCCAGCGGCGGTCCTTGGGCAGGACCTTGAGGGCCACCAGCCGACCGAGCTTCGAGTGGAGGGCCTTGTAGACGGTGCCCATGCCGCCTTCGCCGATTTTTTCGAGGAGGAGGTACTCGCCGAGCCGGCCCAGCGGGGCGTAGGTGGTGGTGGGCAGCTCGAAGGACGGCACGGGGCCGGGAGGCGAGGGCGGCCCCTGATCCCTAGCCCCTGGTCCCTGATCCCTAGCCCCTAGCTCCTCCCGCAGGCGCTCGTCGTAGATGGCCTTCTTGCGCAGGTCCAGGAGCCGCACGCGGGCGCCGGCCACCTGGTTCAGGATCTTCTGACAGAGCGCAGCATGTGGGCCGGCCCCCAACGACTTGAGATGGGCCATCCGCTGGTCGGCGGCGTGCTCGATCACGTCGGGGCGGCTCTCGAAGAGCGGGACGCCCAGGAGCCGGTAGCAGTCCGGCGGCTGCTCCTCCGGCGGAATCCCCAGCCAGACGTGATAGGCGTCAAAGCCCTCGGGCATGGCTAAGACCTGCACAGCAGGTACCCGTGCGTGCGAGCACGCACCCAACACCGTAAACAGGCTGGAAGCCTGTGCTACTGACCAACGCGGCAGGCGAGGACGCCTGTCCTACTCCGACAGGCGAGGACGCCTGCCCTACTGGTGGAACAGGCTGGAAGCCTATCCCACAGGGTAGCGGAATGTTGGAGTGGGATCAATCCCCCAGGATGAGCTTCATGGGGTCGCCGGTGCCCAGCGGCGAAGGGCTGACGAGGACTTCCCCCGCGGCAAAGCCGGCCGCCAGGCCCTGCTGCCGATTGAAGGCCCGAATGCGCTCGAGAAAACCGGACCGCCTGGAGAATTGGGTCCGGTAGCAAGCGATTGCTTTCAGCTTGGTTCTCAGGGTATCGCCAATATCGACGATCAGGGCGTTGGGCTGCGCTGCGGCCGGCGAGCGCAAAGCCAAGAGGTAGTAGACCAGGACCGGCGGCCCGCATGGTGGGAGGCCCTCGAAGTACTCATCCCACTTGGTCAATTTGGAATAGAAAACGGCTGCCTCGGTGATCAGCATGGCCTGGTAGTGATCGGGCGAGGCACGCACGGTCTTCCCGCCCAGCCCGAGCACCAAGCGGGGCCTGTAGGTGCGAAACACCCGCGCCAAGGCGACGCGCGAATCGAAATCGTCGAACAAACGGCGATTCGGCAGCGCCAGGGTGACTCGCGTTGCCGCGCCGAGGGTTTCCGCGGCCCGCTGGGCCTCGGCCAGGCGAGCCTGCGGGCCGGGCGAGCCGGGCGTCGGCTCGCCGTCGGTCAGGTCGACGATGCCCACGCGGTAGCCTTGCCCGACGAGCCGGGCCAACGTGCCCCCGCAGCCGATCTCCACGTCGTCCGGATGGGCCCCTACGGCGATCACATCGAGCTGCGGCGGTTGCATCGGAGTGCCCTGGGGTCCACGGCGAAAGAGGCGTTGCCACACGGTTCAGGCACTCTTGACCACGGCGACCAGGAACGTCGGATTGAGCGACTCAAACCGGATCCGGTCCATCTGGTAGTTTCCCCGGGCGAAGTGGAGCATCCACACCTTGACGATGGGACAGCTCCGATGGAGCAGGCGGTGGACTTCGGTGATGTTGTCGACGCTTCCCATGGTGGCGACCAGCCGCCCGCCGACCCGCAGGCGCTGGTAGGCGGTGTCGACCAGCCGGCCGATCCCGCGGCCACTCCCGCCGACGAAGACGGCATCCGGATCGGGCAGCTTCTCCCACGCCTCGGGGGCCCGGCCGAGGACGGGAACCAGGTTCTCAACGCGGAACCGCTTGGCGTTGGCGATGATGAGCTGGTGGTCTTCGGGGTCCATCTCGATGGCGTAGACGGTGCCGCCGGCGGCGATTTGAGCGGCCTCGATGGCCACCGAGCCGCTCCCGGCGCCGATGTCCCAGACCACGCTCGCCGGCCCGAGGTCCATCTCGGCCAGGGCAATCGCGCGGACCTCCGCCGGGGTCAGAAGCCCGCGTTTCGGCCGGGACTGGAGAAACGTCTCGTCCGGGTTGCCGAAGAGCCGCCGGCCGATCGCCTCACTGGGGCGATCGGGGACGTGCGGCTTGCGGACGAGGATCATCACGTTCAGCGGCCCGAACTCGTGCGCGGCGATCTCGGCCAATTCCCCCTGGGTGACCCGCTCGTTCGGCGAGCCGAGGTTCTCGCAGATATAGGCCGTGAAGTAGTCGATCCCTTGTTCCAAGAGGGCCGAGGCCACGGCTTGCGGCGGGATGTCCTCGGTGGTGAAGAGCCCCACTTTTTCCGCAGAGCGGATTTGCTCCACGACGCTCTCCACGCCGTGGCTGGCCAGGTTGGTGAGGAACGCCTCCTCCCAGCTCTCCTTGACCCGGGCGAAGGCCAACTGCATCGTGCTGACGTGGGGGACGACCTCGAAGCGGTCCTTGCCCAACCTGTCGCACAGGTAGCGGGCAAAGCCGTAGAAAAGGGGATCCCCGACGGCCAGGACCACGATCCGTTGGCCGGAGAGGGCCTCGATCCGCTTGACAGCCTGGTCGACGTCGGTGCCGACGGCAAACCGCTCTTGGCCGCTCTGGCCGACCAAGGCCAGGCAGTGGTTTTCGCCGATCAGTACGTCGGCCTGCTCGACGACGGCACGCGCCCGTTGGGTGAGGCCCTCCAGGCCGTCGTCGCCGATCCCTACGATGTGGACCTTCTCCGCGTGCCGCAAGGCTGGTTTCCTTCCAAAGGGGGCATGGGGACTCGCCGGAACCGACTGATTCTACACAACGCTGTGCGATTCCGGGAGGGCGAGGCTCCTGCCGGGCCGCACTTCGAGCCGCGAACATTGTGTTTTCCGTCCGGCTCGCCAGGAGCCTCGCCCTCCCGAGATCCTGAAATCCTATGCAGACGGCCCTGTCCGGAAAAGGCAACGGGGCCGAGCGTCATGACGCGGGCTTTGCCGGCGCCGTCTCAGACTGGAGCTTCCTCTCCCGGGCGGGCTTCTTGCCCGTGCCGGGTTTCTTTTCCCCTTCGGGGCCCAAGCTGCGGATTCGGACGTTGCGGACCGCCCCCGTAGTAGTCCAGGTCGAGATGCCGAACGGGCGGCAGAGGTCGCACTCGAAGCGGATGGAGAGCTTGTGCCCCTTCGTTTCGAAGTCGACCATCTTCTCGTCGTCGATCCAGGTCTCGATCTTCTCCTTCGTCACTCGGATCCGCAGCTTGTACCACTGGTTGTCCTTGAACGAGCTGAACTTGGTGGTGGCGTTTTCCGAGGCGTCCATGTGGTCGATGGACGAGATGCCCACGACCGTGCCGCCCCAGCCGCCGACCACGAAGCTGGC
>CAYGZA010000454.1:0-3941 GCA_964354135.1 uncultured Planctomycetaceae bacterium | reverse complement strand
GGAGGACCTCGCCGGGGGTGTTGTCGGCCGTGTTGACCGGCAGCCTCGCGTAGTAAGCCAAGACGCGGCGGACCCGATTGCGCAGGGCAACCTGCTGCGGATCCAACGCGCGTTTGGCCGCGGGCTTTTGGGCCTCGGGCGATTCCTGCTTTGGCGTCTCCTGTTTGGGCTGCCCTTGCGATTCGTCGTCTTGCCCCTGGTCCTTCTGGGGCGGGGCTTTCTCCTGCGCGGCAGGCTCCGGCGTTTCACCGGAGAGGAGCACCGGGGCGGGCGCGCCGACCCACAGCAAGCCCGCCAAGGCTGCGATCGCCAGACCGCTGGGCATGCGAGCCGCGACGGCTAATGCGCGCTTGGAATTTCCGTTCTTGGTCATTGAGATTCGTTTCGGATTTCGAGCTTCGGATTTCTTGCCTGAAGGGAAAGAAATGCCGCGTTCACGGTATAATCCAACCTTATTGGAGACTTTAGCATCATTATTGGGGTTTTCTATCCTGCTCTGGCATGGTGCAGGGTTCGGGTCGTGTCGAAACGCCCGCTGGCCTGAGCATCGCGGAGCATGTCAATGGCAATACGGGAGTGGATATGTTCTTGCGTCCGGACGCGATAGACCGTCTTCTGCATCTTGCGATGACGACGGTTGCCGCGCTCCACGGCATTGGAAGTCGCTGGCAGCAGTTTATCGTCCAAGAAGGTGAGGGCCTTTTCCAAATTGGGAGAAAACAGCTTGCTGAGGGTCTTGCCGACCTTGCGAAAACGCCGCACACGCCTCCGTAGCTTGGCCAATTTGGTCAAGGCTGTGTCCGTGCGGCAACGGCGGTCGAAGAGGCAGTAGACCTCGTCCATGATCTCGCGGAGCGTGCGTAACTGAGGCAAGCCGCGGGTGATCCGCTGGACAGTCCGGCGTTCGGCAGGAGTGAGGTAGTGGGCAACAAACAGATGCCGATGCTCGAACAAATCACCGATCTTCTGCCCGAGACGCTCGTTCCGCCGGGCCGCCCGCTTGGCCTCCTCGCTGCGCGGACGCCCCCGCCCCAATTGCTCCTTCTTGCCGGCCAGTTCCTTGCGGACCCTGGCCCCTGCGCGAAGCACCGCCTTGGTGATTTCGGCGAGCACATGGAACTCGCACACCTGATGCCGCACGCCCGGGAAAATCGCGGCAATCGGCTGAGGATACAGCGGCGAACCGTCCGTCGTAATCCCTTGCAGCACGAGCCCGCGCGCTTCCAAGGCGGCACGGAAAGCGGCGAAGAACTCGCGGATGTCGTCGTGTGTCGGGTCGTGATCCAGGACGCGGTAGGAGATCCGTTTGAAGGCGCGGTTATCGACGATGGACAGCACGCAGTACGGCCCGTCGTACAGTTCATCGGCGGCGACGTACCCGGAGAACCCGTCGAGGGCCCAGTCGAGATAGTCGGCGTCGATGCGCGTCTCCGCCTTTTTTTCCCCCGGCCTCGACCCAGTTCTGGATGGTGGCAAAAGGCACGAAGACCCGATGGTCCCGCCACAGGTGCCAACTGGCCGCTTGATACGGCAAGCCGTCCTCCACGACCAACCGCACGGCCAAGCCGATGACGCGGTGGGTGTAATGGCTTCTCGGCGGGGCCAAGTCCGACATGTCGGCCGTAAAATGCCGCTTGCACTGCGAACATTCGTGGACGGAGTAACTCAGGTGAATGTCCCGCGGACGCCCCGAGACAAGGTCCCCCACGTCATGCAGCACGCGCTTCCGTCGGCCATACCGATAGGCGCTGTGACCACAGTTCGGACACGGCCGCTGGGCAAAGTCGCGGCTGCGATGAACGATCGTCGGCTTCGGCAAGTCCTCCACGCGCGTGATGCCCTCGGTGGCATCCGGCAGATACTCTCCGGGTCCCGGCATGGCGACGCCCTCCGTGACAAGGCTCCCCAATGGCCCAAGGACCCGAGAATGTGCATAAAATGCGTTGGCGCGTCAATGCCAAAACCCACATTTGTTACTACAGTCTCCATCCTAGTGGCCTTCGGCTCCCCCACTTCTCCCGCGGCCTGACCGCGGGAGCGGATTGAAACAACTGGGGCTTGCCATTTCCGAAAAAGCCGAGACGACTTCTCCCGCGGCCTGACCGCGGGAGCGGATTGAAACGACAAGTCGCGGGGTGTCGCAACCATCCCGCAAGACCTTCTCCCGCGGCCTGACCGCGGGAGCGGATTGAAACCCGTGTGCGAGAGGCAGACGTTCGCGGGCCAACGGCTTCTCCCGCGGCCTGACCGCGGGAGCGGATTGAAACTCGTTGGTGGCGATCGCCGTCAGGGCGGGAGGCATGCAACGCCGCCTCGGATGGGGGCATGGGAATCCTGGGGAGGCACTTCTCGGCGATCCCCCGCACGCGCACGAGCCCGATTCGCCCCTGTCTTGTCGCATCCAACGGTGCTCCCCACGGTGCTCTCTTCCCCGCCTTCGGTGCTCACCGCGGTGCCATCCTGCTCGCAGCTCCTGAGGCCGGACTGCATCAATCTGCACCCACACACCATATTGAGCCTGAGAGCATCCGCCATCAGGACTGACGTTCCGCTCTGCGGCAGCCGCTCGTCTTGGCTCCCCGCTCCGCTGTTCCGTTCATCCCGAGCATCGGCTATGGAGACTGAGGGGCGCAGGCCGCAGGCACGCTGGAAAGAAACGAATCGTCCCCCGGGAAACCTTGAGAGAGGCCAAGCGGCGGCGGGGCCGGGGAGTGGACGGCTCCAGCGTCGGAGGTCGAGAGGAGGGGCTGACTGAGTGTGGAAATCACCCCGGCCAGGGGATAGAGTAGTTGATTGGGCGCTACGTTTTTCGATCGCCGGGCGCCACGCCTTCAACCGCCGCTTACATGTATGTAACCAGGGCCCATGGGAAGCGCAAGAATTCTCATGACGCAAAGTGATGCAGAAGTCGGTCGCAAACGAGGCACGTTCCTCGGCCTCGCCATTGGGGACGCCCTGGGCGCCGCCGTCGAGTTCCGGATGGCCGGCACGTTTCCCGAAGTGACCGGGTACCGCGGTGGTGGACCACACCGCCTGAACCCAGGCGAGTGGACCGACGATACCAGCATGGCCCTGGCCCTAGCCGACAGCATCGCCTCGGTCGGCTGGGACCTGAACGACCAGGTCCGCCGATACGTCGCCTGGTGGCGCAAGGGCGAGTACTCGGTCAACGGCCGCTGCTTCGACATCGGCACCACCACCCGAGGTGCCTTGGCTCGCTTCGAGAAGACCGGGGACGCGAGGACCTCTGGCGACCCCTCGGAGTATGCCAGCGGCAATGGCTCGATCATGCGTCTGGCCCCGATGCCGATCCGTTACGCTGGTCTTTTCCCTGGCCGGTTGGACGAACTGGTCACGCTCCTCATTGATTCCAGCCGGCCTACCCACGCCAGCCCGCTGTGCTTGTCCGCGTGTGCCTATCTCGGCTTGGTCCTCTGCGGACTGATTCACGGGATCGAGCGAGACGTCGTGCTCTCGACGAATTGGGGCCCTCTGCAACAGCTCAAGGAGTTGCATGCACTGCACCCGGAGATCGCTGAGGTGGCCGCTGGCAGCTTCCGAGAGAAGGAGCCGCCTGAGATTGTCGGGGCCGGGTACGTGGTGAAGAGCCTGGAGGCGGCCCTTTGGGCCTTTCACGACGCCAAGGATTTCCGGCAGGCTGTTCTGCGGTCGGTGAACCTGGGCGACGACGCGGACACTACCGGGGCTGTCTGCGGCCAGCTTGCCGGGGCGTACTGGGGCGAGTCGGGGATTCCGGCGGAGTGGCGGGAGGGGCTGGCACGGAAGGATATGATCGAGGGGGGGCTCCAAGGGCTGTCGGAAGGTTGAAGTCGTCGTGGTACGGAAAACGGAATGCGCGATGGACCGTCCCAAACCCAATGTGCCGTCTCGACAGGAAGCCCATAGCCCCGAGCTAACCGTGCTCCGGGAAAGGGGGGCAA
>CAYGZA010000453.1:0-3974 GCA_964354135.1 uncultured Planctomycetaceae bacterium | reverse complement strand
CCGTTTTCCGTGCTCTCGTGCTTTCGTGATTACCCGATTTCCTTGCTAGAGTGTCTGCTTTTTCTAGGGTTGTGGCCGGCCGGAAGAGATCGCCTCAAGGATCTTCCTCGCTTGGGGGTTCTTCGGATCCAGCACGGCCGCCCGGCGCAGGTGCTTCTCAGCCTCGTCCGGGCGTCCGTGGGTCCCGTAGAATTGGGCGGCCTTCACGTAGAGCTGGGCGATGGTCGCGCTGAGGTCCTGAGTTTTCTGCCGGCCGGCCGCAACCCGACTGCGGGCGTCCGCCGTCTTCCTTCCTGCCGAGAGCTTCGCGAATTCCTCTCGGTGCTTCTTGGCCGCCTCGCGCTGTCCCGTCTGCGCAAGCGCCGTCGCCAGCCCGTAGTGGGCGCTCGCCAGATCGGGCTTGACGACCAAAGCCGCCTCAAAGCTTTGCCTGGCCTTCTCGTAATCCTTCAACTGCAGGTAGGCCTGCCCGAGGACCACGAGATTCTGCGGCACCTGGCGGACTGCCGGGTTCGCTTTCTGGAGGACCGCGACCGTTTCTTCGGCTTTTCCCAGGTACAGGAGCGACTCGGCCAACTGGCTTTGCACGGGGAGCAGGCCGGGATTGAGCTCGGAGGCTTGGCGGGAATACGTTGCGGCCTTGGCGTAGTCGCCTGCGTCGAAGGCGACCACCCCGATGGCGAAGTACGCGTCGATCGCGCGAGGATCCAGTCGAGCGCACTTCTCCCAGCAATCGACGGCCTTGGTGGTCTCGGACAGGATCTCAAACATGCGTCCGGCGTAGAGAAGGGCCTCGGCGTCGTGGGGGAAAGACTGCACCAGGCGGGAAGCCATCCGGTCTCCCTCGGCGAGCCACTCCTCGGGGGTCTGCGGCACGGGCGCAGGCGCCTCGACTTCCCCCGGCGCCGGTTCGCGCGTCTCCTCGGCACCGGGCTTCTTCTTGCCCGCCTGCTCCCCGGGCCGGGAGAGCCACTCCACAACCGCGGCGCCGACCGCCACGCCGAGGACAACCGCCGCCACTAAGGGCCAGCGTGCCGGCGGGCGCACGCCCGCGGCGGTCCCCTGGCCGGGGCCCGGATCCTGCCGGCCCGCGTCCGGCGCGTCTTGATCCGTCATGGGGAACCTCCCTTGCCGGGATCCACGGTCAGACCCCGGGCCGCCGCAGGCTGCCGAGGCTCCGCCGGACGATTGCCCGGCGCGGCCTTGCCGCCGCCCTCGGCCAGCGTTATCAGGCGGTCCACGCCGGGGCAGTCGAAGGTCTCGGTTCCGCCGCCCAGCCAGCGGACCTCGATGCGATCCACCCGGTCCCGCTTCCCCAGCCCAAAGTGCAGTCGCGAGCCGAAATGGCTCTGGTATCCCCGGCCGCTGTGGACCTCGGCGGACTGGACCAGGTCGCCGGCGACGACTTTCACCCGGGCCCCGACCCCGTCGCGGTTGGTCTTTACGCCGCGGACCCGGATCTGGAGCCAGTGATTGCCCGGGGCCGAATCGTTGCGGAGGACGACCGGGGGGTGCCGCGCGCTGAGAATCACCGCGTCGACGTCCCCGTCGTTGTCCAGGTCGTCGAAGGCGGCGCCCCGGCCGACCGCTTGGACGCGCGCCAGGTCGCCGCTGGAATCCGACACGTTGACGAACCTCCCGTCCCCGGTGTTTCGCAGGAGAACGGGCGATGCCAGGTAAGAGCTCCGCTTGTCGATCAGATGGATGTTGTCCTGAACGTGGCCGCAGACGAAGAAGATGTCCGGGTTCCCGTCGTTGTCGAAATCCACGAAGGCGCATCCCCACTTGACGTTGTAGAGCACTCCCCCGTGGGCCCCGGTCCGCAGCGTGGCGTCTTCGAACAGGCCGCTTCCGAGGTTCTTGAAGAGGATCGGCATCTCCGTGTGATAATCGGTGATGAACAGGTCCGGGAGGCCGTCGCGATCGTAGTCGCCGCAGTCGACCCCCATGCTGCCGACCGTGGTCCCGGAGAGGTTGCAGGCGACTCCGGCGTCCAGGCCCACCTCCCGGAAATTCCCCTTCCCGTCGTTCTGGAAGAGGAAGTTCCCGGTGGTGTCGTTGCAGACGAAGATGTCCGTGTCGCCGTCGTCGTCGTAGTCGAAGCAGATCGTCCCCATGCCCGGTCCGGGGTGGGCGCCGATGCCCGACTCCTTCGACACGTCCGCAAACGTGCCGTCCCCGTTGTTGCGGAAGAGATGGTTCGGCTGGTGCGGGTAGTCGCGGGGGCCGTGGTACGCGGGAACGCCGTGGAAGAAGATCGGGACGAACGTCTCGTACCTGAAGACGACGTAGTTCGACACGAAGAGATCCAGATCGCCGTCGCCGTCGATGTCGAGGAAGTTGGCCCCCGCCCCGACGGTGCTCCCGCGGGTCACGCCGGCCTGCCGCGCCACGTCGGTAAACGTCCCGTCGCCGTTGTTGCGGTAGAGGAGGTTCGGGCCGTAGTTGTTGACGTAGACGTCCGGATGGCCGTCGTTGTCGTAATCGCCGACGGCCACCCCCAGGCCGTAGCCCGTATCGCCCACGCCGGCCCGATCGGTCACGTCGGCGAACTTCCAATTGCCCAGGTTCCGGTACAGGGCGTTCCTGGGCGCGACGTCGGCCTTCGTGCCCTACAAGGGGGCGCCGTTGAGGAAGTAGAGGTCGATCTTCCCGTCCCCGTCGTAGTCGAAGGTAGCCATCCCCGACGCGACGGTCTCGACGATGTAATGCCTGCCGCTGGAGCCGTCCGTGTGTCTGAAACCGATACCGGTCTGCTTGGTGACGTCCCGCAGCACGATGGGACCTTCCCCGCACGCCACGCAGAGCAGGCACGACCAGAAGCCGGCCGCCAGGGCGCAATGCCGCAAGAAGGAGCTGCTCGTCCGAGAGATCGCCCCAGGCACCGGGTCTTGTGGCTTTCTGAGGGGCACGGCTACTTCGGCGGCGTCTTGCCCCCATCGCCCTTGGGGGCAAGTCTCTCGCGGAGACTCTTGAGGGCCTTTGCCTCGGACTCCTGCCGGAACGGATTCCCGGGTTCTTCCTGCTTGGGGGCACCCATACCGCTGCTTCCTGGAGGTTCTCCGGGCAGCCCGGGCCGAGGAAGACCGACCGCTTGCAGCCGCGACTTCTGGCTCTCGTTGAGCACGGCCAGGACCTTTTCCTGTTTCGCCTTGGCTTCGTCGTCGGAAATGCTCTCGGCCTTTTCGACGTCCTTCAGACACTCGCCGAGCTTGGCCGCTTGCTCAGCCGACAGGCTGATGGCGATGTCGCCGGTCAACAGCTCCAGTTTCCGCACCAGGGTGGCCAGATCGCGTGCCGGTCTGGGCGCAGGGGGCCCACCCTTCCCCATCCCGCCCATGCCCATTCCACCCTTCCCCATTCCGCCCTTCCCCATACCACCTTTCCCCATTCCGCCCTTTCCGGGCGCAGCGCCCCCATCAGGTGGCCCGCCTTTGGGCGCGCCCCCCGGGCCCATGGTGACATTCACGGAGGCTTCCTCTCCCAGCAACGCCGGTCGGAGCAGTTTTAACTCGTACCCTACGACGCGGACCCCCGCGTAGGACCCGATGCTCCCCAAGAGCATGCCCAGCACACCGGCCGCCAGCCAAACCAAAATCGTCCTTTGCGTCCTCTGCCGCTGCCAAACCAGGACCGCCACCAGCAACGTCAAAAGCGCCATCACCAGGAGATACGAACTGACTGCATCGAATGCGAACATTGCCACGTCCCCCAGCCGGGATCTCGGAAACTACGCACGCCCGGACACGCGCCGGGCTCAGTTGTCTAGCGATTGTCGCGTCTTCACACAAGGGATGTCAATAACCCGGCGGCGGCGAGCGTCGCGCCGAGACTTCGGGGCAAGAAGCGCGTTGCGGAAATAAGCGGCAGAATCGGCTTTAGAGTCCCGGCCCTTCGTGCCGATTTATCCCCTATAGACCCGCCGGGAGGATGGGACACGCATTGTCCCGTTTCAGGATGAAGATCATGGTATG
>CAYGZA010000452.1:0-3980 GCA_964354135.1 uncultured Planctomycetaceae bacterium | reverse complement strand
ACGCACGCTCTGCAAGCATTGCCGCGAAGCTTATAAGCCCGACGGCGATGAAGTTCCCAGCGATTTTCCCAGCGAAGAGTGGCGCGCCAGCGGCGAGCCGTTGTACCGCCCGGCCGGTTGCCGCGAATAAGAATCGAGGTGGGCGGCCTGACCCAGGGAGCCCGACCGACGGAGTCACAAGACCATGAACCACAAGCCAGGCTCCATGATCTTTGAGAGCGCGACGCCCGTCTGCACGGACCCCCTCCGCACCGTGGCGGTCTACTGTAGCGACGGGCGTTTCGGCGACCAAATCGACGACCTCCTGCACCGCGGCCTGAAGCTTGCCCACTTCGACCGGCTGGTCGTCCCGGGCGGGCCGGCCTGCCTGGCCGGGCACCCTTCCTGCTTCTTCGAGGCCCAGAGCGCTCAGCGGCAGTTGCAGTTCCTGGTGGAAACGCACCACCTCCAGCACGTCGTGCTGATCGCCCACGACGACTGCAAGTACTACCTGCACCACCTCCGCGTTTTCCCGCAGGACCTCCAGACGCAGCAAAGGAAGGACCTTGAGGAGGCCGCCAGGCGGGTGCAGCAGATCTCGCGGGGCCTCTCCGTACACGCCTTGTTGGCGCACCTGGAGAAGGACCAGGTCCGCTTTGAGCTGATCGAGTTCTGACGCTGCCGCAGCATCCCGGGCGCACGCTACCGGAGCGTCAGGGCGTAGAGCGAGACGCTCAGCGGGGCGACGGAAAGCCGGTCGCCGATCCCGCTCACCTCGCTCTGGACGATCCGCACCTTGGGCTCCTTGCCGGGATCGTTATGGGCCATCGGGTCGGTGCCGGCGATTTGCCAGAGCCGGCCCTGTCCGGTCAGCTTCACGCCGCCCACCTCCAGCGGCACGTCGAGCCGCGCCGCCGTCGGATTGACGATGCCCAGGGTGAGCGTCTTCCCGTCGCCACTCAAGGCGGCCATGGCGTCGAGGGGCTGCCCTGCCTTGGTCGCCACCGGCACCGTGCCGAAATGCCGCCGATACAGCTTCAAGGCCAGGCCCGTCGTCTCGAAGGCCGCGTCGGTCTTGTTGGTCTTCACGGCCCCGATCACGTTGACGGTCTGGGCGTAGTTGGCCATCACGTAAATGTCGCTCTGCCGGGCGTACTCGTGCAGCCCGGCGGCGATGCCCAGGGCGTCCCTCAGGAAATACCGCGTCCCCAGGTCGCCGAACGCGTGCTCGCCGTACCAGTAGTTCCACTCGTCCAGCGCGATGCGGATGTCCTTGCCGGCAAGCGACGGGAGTTCCTTGCGGTACTTGCGATGGGCCTCGGCGATGCGCCGGACCTGATTCGGGATCTGAGCGACGTGGCCGATCAGCCCCTGCTGGCTCCCGCAGTAGAAGTGCTCGCTGATCACGTCCATCGCGTCGGCCGAGTGGGTCATCATCCCCTGGGTCCACGGGCCGACCGCGCCGACGGCCACGAGCTTGATCGACGGGTCCACGGCCCGCATCGCCTTGGCGAACTCGTTGTGCTTGGCGATGTACTTTTCCAGCGGCATGTGCCCGAGCTGCCAGTTGCCGTACATCTCGTTGCCGATCGCCCACCAGGTCACGCGGTACGGGTCCGCGTGGCCGTTCCGGGCGCGGAGCTTGCCCATGGGTGTGTCGCTGGGGCCGTTGGCGTACTGGAGCATGTCGGTGGCGAGTTGCACGTCGCCCTGGCCGCTGTTGACCACCATGTACGGCTCCGTGTTGATGAGCCGGCAGAAGGCCATGAACTCGTCGAGGCCGAAGTCGTTGTGCTCGATGCCGGTCCAGGCGGGGTTCTTCCGCGGCGGGCGGCGGTCGGGGTCGCCGATCCCGTCCTTCCAGTTGTAGCCGCTGACGAAGTTCCCGCCCGGCCACCGGTAGATCGGCGAATCGAGCTCCTTGAGCACCGCCAGCGTGTCGGCCCGCATTCCGTGAATGTTGTCGGCCGGCATGAGCGAGACGGTCCCCACGCGGAAGCCGCCGCGGCGGGCGACGATTTCCAGCCGCCCATCGTTCGTGCTCCCGCCGGCGATGAACTTCAGGGGGAACTTCGCGAACGCGGTGCCGACCTTCTCGACGCTCACCGTCTGCCGATCCTGCGGTCCCGGGCCCCAGACCAGGCTGATCTGAACGGGCCCGGCAGCCGTCGCCCCCGGATCGCTGCCGCCGGCCAGCCAGATCCGGCCGACGTAGCCCTTCCCTTGACGCAGCCCGAGGCCCGCGTGGACGATCCCCGCCTCCTTGCCTTCGCCGGGCGCGATTTGCGGCGTGTGCTCGCCCACAAAGGCGTCCTGGCGGACCATCCGCACGCTGCCCGGGCCGCCGAGCAACTTCCAGGGCGATTCCTTATGGCCGACGGGGAGGAAGAACTTGCGGTCTTCGAGCATCTCGGCCCAAATGCCTCCGTAGATGCAGCGGCCCAGGTGCTCGATGAATTGGCCGTAGATGTACTTGGAGATCGGCGCGCCCTTCCGAGCGGCGTCGACGGCGATCGTGGGCTTGAGGTTTGCCTCACTGAGCTTCTCCAGGCGGAGATCGTCGTACCATGCCTTTCCGGTGGCCAGGCCCCAGCCGCCAAAGAGGCAGTTGACCTGGACCTGTTCGAGGTCGTTGGTATCGAAGACCGCTTCCACGCGGGTCCAGTCGCGGGTCCCGGTGATCGCTGGGGTGGCCACGGGCTGGATGTTGTGCAGGTTCAAGAGGGCCCCTCGGCCGCCGGCCGGAAGCACGTTCTCCGTCTTGATCCAGCCGGAGAGGCGATACGTGGAGAACGCCCGCACGGGGACTTGCGCGGTCCAACTGACGTCGGCCCCTTGGTCGGAGGAGATCATCACGCTCCGCTTGCCGGTGCGGCCGACCGGGGCATACTCAAACGAGCCCTTGCCCTGCCACGTCGATGGTTTCCATGCGGCCGGCTGCCCCGCCGCCTCCTGCTCGAACGACGGATTGGGCAGGACGTTCGCGGTCTCGCCGGCCGCGCTCGGAGCGAGTTGTTCGGCTCGGAGCCCGGCCCGATGGACGGCGGCGATGCAGAGAACGACAAGGCTGACAACGCTAGGAACAATGCGGCGCAGTGATTGATGGTTCATCGAGACCTCCTGGCAAACGTATCGCGGCAGTCGGCGACGGCCCCCATGCGGTCGACGCAACCGGGCCGTTTGGCAAGGCGAGGATAGCATCCCGGCGACCTGCCAGTCCATCCCCCGGCCTGGACCGCCGCCGCGCGACCGCTGGGGATCGGGGTGCCTGCATGACGGCCGGGCCAACGGCCGCACACCATCACCATAGTACCCATACTGCGCAGTCGTCTTATACTTCCTGGTCGCGGCGATTCCCCGCCTCTGATTGACATGCAGGGGTAACTTTGGAATACTACGGCGGTTACGGTCGGGCCAGACGGCAGACGGGCCCGGTGGTTCGGCGCGCGTTGTTCCCGGAACCCCCAGGACGAAACGAGCATGCCCCACGACACCACGCCCAGCAAGATGGAGCAACTGTACCAGCAGCGGCTTGCGCGCTACGTGACCGCCATGCGCAACCAGAAGCCGGACATGATCCCCATCCGGCCGTTTGTGGCCGAGTTCACCGCCAAGTACGCCGGATACACCAGCCAGGAGGTGTCCTACGACTACGAGAAGGCGTTCGCCGCGGCGCGGAAGTGCGCCGCCGAGTTCGACTGGGATGCCGTGGTGGGCAACATGGTCTACGGCTGGATGGGGCTGGTTAAGGCCATCGGACTGAAGTACTACGCCGTCCCGGGGATCGAGGTCCCGCCCGACGCCGCCTTCCAGTACCTCGAGCCGCCCGAGGATGAGGCCTGGATGCGGGCCGACGAGTACGACCTCTTGATCGAGGACCCGACCGGCTACTTGTTCAACGTCTGGCTGCCGCGGGTGGCGGGCGACGTGGCGCCGATCGGGCAGCCGGCGACGTTCCGCAACAACCTGTCGTTTCTCAAGGGCGGGATGGCGATGCTGAG
>CAYGZA010000451.1:0-3994 GCA_964354135.1 uncultured Planctomycetaceae bacterium | reverse complement strand
GACCCCAAACCCCCTGTTTTCACAAGGTCAATTCACAATTTGCAAAACCCCAGTTTTAAGGCATACAGGAGGAGAGGAATGTGAATCGAGCTGGCCAGTTCGGCGTTTCATGGAAGTCCGTAGGAGGACATTATCATGGATACGATCGAACTGCGCGCAGCGGCGGCACGGTTGCAGAAACTGCACGGGCGTTTCGCCCCGTGCTTCGGACGACGCGAGTGCCAAGAGCATTCCCTGGGGTATCTCCGGGGACTGCTCCTGGCCGAAGGTCGCAAGAGTGTAGAACCGATGGCGCTGGTGTTCGGTGGACCGTCGCCGGACCAGCCGGAGATCCGGCAACGCGTCGCCTTGGCCTGGCAACGGTTCTTGACGGTTTCTCCCTGGGAGGCCCAAGCCGTGCAGCGAGAAATCCAGGCGGTGTTTAACGAAGAGTTCGTGCCCACGGCAGCGGGGTGGCCGATCGGCACGGTGGGCGTGATCGACGGATCGGGCTTCGTCAAGCGCGGCACCCAGAGCGTCGGGGTGCAACGGCAGTGGTGCGGACGCCTGGGCAAGAAGGAGAACTGCCAGGTGGGCGTGTTCCTCCTGGGCGCGACTCCGGCAGGGACCGCGCTTTTGGACCATCAGCTCTACCTGCCGGAGGCGTGGGCTGCGGACGAAAAGCGACGCAAGAAGACGCGCGTGCCCGAGGAGATCGCCTTCCAGACCAAACCGCAGATCGCCGCCGCCTTGCTGGGGCGGAGCACGGTCCGCTTCGACTGGATGATTGTCGACGAGGAGTTCGGACGCGACGGGGATTTCCTGGACGCCTTGGAGTTGGCCGGGCAGCAGTATCTGGTGGAGATCCCCTGCAATACGACGGTCTGGACCGAGCGGCCGGTGCACACGACCCCCGACGCCTACGTGTGGCAAGTGCGTCTGCTGGTGGACACGCTCCCCGAGAAAGCCTGGCAGACGATCCAACTCCGCGAAGGCGCCAAGGGGCCGCTGGTCTTCCAGTTTGCCCGCCTTCGGATCTGGTCGGTGCGGCATCGTCACGCGGGACCGCCGCTCTGGCTTGTGTTCCGTCGCTCGCTGGAACGGTCGCCCGAGGTCAAGTGCTATCTGTCCAACGCCGCGCCCGACGTGCCGCTGAAGCCAATGGCCCTGGTGACGGGGGTGCGGTGGCGTGTGGAGGAGTTCTTCGAGGATGGCAAAGGGGAGCTGGGAATGGCGGAGTACGAGGCCCGCTCGTGGACGAGCTGGCACCATCACATGAGCCTGGTGGCGTTGGCGCATCTGTTTGTC
Organism: uncultured Planctomycetaceae bacterium; assembly: GCA_964354135.1. GTDB lineage: Bacteria > Planctomycetota > Planctomycetia > Pirellulales > Thermoguttaceae > CAYGZA01. The sequence goes on along the minus strand of CAYGZA010000451.1, from coordinate 2,707 downwards.
ACGCAAACACGGCGTGACGTGAAGCGTAAGATTCCCGAGTTGACGCTGGAGATGGCCTTGCGGTTGCTCCGGTCGAGCCTGGGGCGTCCGCAGTTGTCTTTGCAGGACGCCGAGGCCCTGGTGGACTACCATCTGGCCCGCAACCGCCAGGCCCGGCAGTCGCACCGGAAATCGTGGCTGGCGAAACATCCGGACGCCTTTCCACGAAAATGATGCTGTAGAACTATCAGCGGGACGAAAGGAAGCTGATAGCTGACCGCTGAAAGCTGATAGCTCGTTTACGTCCCGATGGTGTAGCGGATCGCATCGGACCCTCCGAAGGTCCACGACCAACGACCATGCTGTGCATGCTGCCCGTCGGTGCCCGGGTTCGATTCCTGGTCGAGACATTTGCCCTGCGGGTGTGCCGGATTAGCACGGCAGACTACGAATCTGCAAGACGGGGTTCAATTCCTCGGCGGGGCGCTGAACGAAGTAACTTGGCGCTGGAGCCAGACGGCACGGCGGCTGCCTCGGGTGCAGTTTCTTCGAAGTAAAGATGCGAAACGATGCTGTTGTAATTCCCCCCGCCATCGAATTGGATTCGTGTCGATCCGTCGATGGATTACACTACTCTGCTAACGATGGGCTACTCTGTCCAATTGCATATCCCGGCCATAGTACTCCGCAGTCCAGCCGTCTCGATACCGATAGAGAACCACGGAATGGACGACCAACTCCTCTTCCGGCCAGGGGCCATGCATCCTGAAGTTGCCGCCCAGCGGCCAGCTTCGGCCCTCTTTGTAGTAGACGTGCATGATGGTGCGGCCCTGCTCGTCGGAAAAGCCGCGATGCCCTACGACGCCTACCGGGCTCACATTCGCGGAAAGGAGTTTCAGTTGTCCTTCCTCGGGTCTGAGCCGTTTGAGAACGTAAAGCGCTCGCTGCTGACCTTTATCGGCCGTAAAGTCCGCAGGCCGTTCGCCTGCCGAGGTCGAAGTTTGTCCTTGCCGTCGCCCCGGCAGGCCGAGACACATGGTAAGATTGTCTCCCTCTACCCTGTAGATTCCACGATATACTTCGGTAGCGTCGCCGTGCCGCACTGTGATGTCGATCTGCTTGGTCGAGTTCTCGCAACTCAGCTTATGCCTGGCGTTGACCAGCGCGTTGATGATGAGCCTCTCGTGCCGGAAGCAAAGCAGGGGGCCCCAGGCGGCGTCGGACTGATCGGGTTTGCCCTCGCGTTGCGCGGAGATCACCCGCCACCAGCCGTCCACTTCCACCTCGGCGAGCAGCCGATCCTTGTTCGCCTTCCACCACTTGAAGGCAGCCTCGAATTGCTGTTCGCTTCCTCCAACGACGAGAGGGGTGGCGAAATGGTACAGCAGGCCATCGATGGCTTCGCCGCCGGCCATTAGGGACCGGTCCTCAATCGCGTTGCCCAACTCAATGGCCGCCTTGGGGTGGCGGCTGGCGGCCAGCACGCTCAGCCAGTGCTTCCTGGTTGGCGCATCTTTGGCTTTCCGATACCATTTCAGCACATTCTGCAAGCTCCAGGGCGCGGGGTATTCCTTTTTCAACGCCCCGACAGCCTCCTGCAGACGCCGGTCCGTAAAGATCGGCGTATTCCTGGCTCCATCCGGCGGCATCTCCCGTTTTTGCGGGTGGAGCTGTCGGAAAAGCGCCGAGATGTCCACGTCTCCGGAATAAGTGGGGCTCACGCTCAGCAAAATCGCCGGACCGCGTAGGGGACGCGGGGAGGCAAACCACAAGATGTCGCTTGTTTCATCCGGTATGCACCCCACGGGGATGTCCCCCAGATCTACAATCTGTTGACCAGGGGGGATTTCCACCACGATCGACGCTACAAGGGTCATCCAGTCGCCTTTGGGCTGTTTGGATACCCCGACGCGCCACCGTGTGTTTTTCGGCAGGCCCGATACGCTGAAACGCCCCTTGTCGTCCGTGACCGTGGTCGTCCACTCTCCGTTTGCCGGTACGTCAATTTTGGCTCCGGGAACAGGATCACCGTCACAGACGACCCGACCCCGGAGTTCGGCCTTGGTGTCCGTCTTGTCGGCAGCCGGACGCAATCCCTCAGCCCAGAAAACGACCGCCAGAGTAACTATGGCGTGTAAGAATGGTCTCATGGGTTCTCCTTTCGCAGAAGGCCATTGTGCATCTTAGTCAGCGACAATAGGATTCCTCATCACATTCTCCTCTGACGAACCAAGCATTATTGTACCTTCAGGACCACCTTTTTCGTGTAACGAGAATGTAACAACCACGCAACAACGGTTGTCCCGGTACTTTCGCGTTCGCCAGGTTGACAAGATAGCGGTCGTGTGCTGGACACGTTCGCCGTCGAGCAGGGCCACGTGGGCGTGCTGTTCCAGGACGGCCGCTCCGTGGAAACCCTGCCGCCGGGCAAGTACGCCTTCTGGAAGAACATGGCCAAGGTCATGCTCGTGCCGGTGGACCTGCGCGAGACGATGCTCGACATTGGCGGCCAGGAGATTATGACCGCCGATAAGGTCACCCTGCGCCTGAACGCGGTCGCGACCTACCGGGTGGCCGACGCCCACAAGGCCCTCAGCGCAGCCGACGACGCGCGCCAGGCGCTGTACCGCGAGGCCCAGTTGGCGCTGCGGGCGGTGGTCGGCCGCGATTGCCATGACGCACCAGCGCCCCGCCGGGGCATTCCACGAGAGCTTCCGGCCCGCCGGTT
>CAYGZA010000450.1:0-4055 GCA_964354135.1 uncultured Planctomycetaceae bacterium | reverse complement strand
AATAGGCCTCGTAGTGGAGTTCTTCGATGAGCTTCAATTCGTGCTCGATCAAGCCGCGGACCTTTTCCGGCACGCCGCTGGGATAGCGCTTGCGCGCCCCGGCCCACGTGAGCCGAGCGAGATACTCGATCGGCGTAAAAGGGGACAGGCTCCTTTTGCCTGAAAGGCCCGCGACCAACCTCCGGTCGGTGCCCGGCTCCGCACAAAAGGTGCCTGTCCCCTTTTCCGGCGGCACCTCCTCCGCCGGGACGATCTCCTCGGGATACTCGTACCGCAGCTCGTCCAGGGAGAACTTCACCCGCTCGGCCACTTCGACCGTGCGCCGCACCGCCTCCGGCGCCCGGGCGAACAAAGTAGCCATTTCCTCGGGCGATTTCAAGTACCGCTGGGCATTGGGAAAGAGATACTCGCCCGCCTCGGCCACGGTCAGCCCATGGCGCGTCGCGGTGAGCACGTCGCACAGCGCCCCGCGCTGGGGCGCGTGATAATACACGTCTCCCGCCGCGACCAGCGGCACCCGGGCCTGCCGCGCTAGCTCCACCAGCCGCTCCAGCCGCCCCTCATCGTCCGGCCCGCGGTACAACTCGGCCAAGAGATACAAACGGTCGCCGAAGGCGCTGCGATACTCTTGGAGGACGCGAGACGTTAAAGGAGAAGAAGGCCCAATGACCAATGACCAATGACCAGAAGATTGCCTCCATTGCTTGTCCCTTAGCCCTTGGTCATTGGTCATTGGCCCTTGGCCCTTGGTCATTGTTCCTTGGTCATTTTCCCTCACCCCCGCGATGAGTCCCTCGGCCGCCTCGGCGACGTCCCGAAACGTCAGTCGGCACTCTCCCTTTTCCGCCCGGCGGCGGCCTTCGGTGATCAGGCTCGACAACCGCCCATAAGCAGCCCGATCCGTTGCCAGAAGCACCAGCGGCGGGGCGTCCTCGGGCGTGATCTCCGCCCCGATCAAGAGTTTCAAGCCGACTTCCTTAGCCGCCACGTGGGCCCGGACCACGCCCGCCAGGCTGTTGCGGTCGGTGATCGCCAGGGCAGCGTATCCCAGCTCGGCCGCGCGGCGGACCAATTCGTCCGGGTGCGAGGCGCCTTCGAGAAAAGAAAAGTTCGTCTTGGCGTGCAGCTCGGCGTAGGACATAGGGGTCGGGGGCCAGGGGCCTGGGGATTGGGGATTGGGGATTGGGGATTGGGGTCTTCACCCTAGCATCTAGTCCCTATTCGGCTCGATGGTTCATGGTCCCGTCGGTACGTCTGCCACCCAGCAAACGTAGGGAGCCCAAGACGTTCCCGCCAAACTGCGGTAAAGCCGCTGGTCCGACGTCACCATCCGCCCGCCCAGTTGCATGGCTAAGGCGAGGTACATGCAATCGTAAACCGTCCGCTGGGTACGGCTGGCCAAGTCGAAGGCCGAGGCCAGCAAAGGGGGCTCCGGGTGCCGCGTCACCGGAAGGGAGGGGAGTTGGCCAAGGATCAGATCGGCATCCGCGCGGGTGATCTCTGCCCGCTGGACTTTCTTCCAGAGGACGTTCGCGATTTCCAGGTCGAAGAAAAACGCCGGGACGTGCAAGTTGTCCGGTCCCTGACGCCACGCGCGGGCCTCCGCGGAATGGACCTCGGGCACGAACCACTTCACCCCGACGCTGGCATCAACAATGATCGCGCTCACCGGTCCCGATCCTCACGCAGCAGGTCCGCACTATCGCTGAAGGTCTGGCCCGAGGCCGCCAAGCGGCGGTAGATCGCGTCCACCGGCGCCCAAACGTCGGGGCGATTGCCGCCCACAGCCTCCGCCAAGATTGCCTTAGCCTCCTGCGCGGGCGTGCGCCCGTGGCGCGTGGCGCGCTCCTCAAGGTGGTGGAGAACGACGTCGTCCACATCGGCAAGCACCAGTTCCGCCATCACTGGCTCCTTTCGTATCCAAGAGGCCTCTAAACCATTCTACCCTACCCGGCGGTCGGGCGGCACGCCCCGGAGCGCAGCGACGGGCGTGGTCGGTCGCGCCTGGGCCCAGCCTCGCCCTTTGTCCCGCAGGGCGTGCCACCCGGCCGATGATGATTACCTCCGTCGATGCATGGCGACTACCTGTTCGGCCTCCCACTCTCGGGCCGCCGCTGCTACGTGCTTGCTCACGACCGTCTTGCCTACCGGGGCGATGGCCAAGCTCGCCAACTTAAGGTGCTGAATCGCGAACGGAATCCAGATGATCGTGATGGCACACAGGAAGGCCCAGAACGCATGGCCGAGCGCTAACCAGAGACCACCGAAGAAAAACCAGATGATATTACCCAAGAGCCCGAGCCAACCCGTTCCAAGATCACCACGGCCCCTCAGTTCCTTTCGGCTTATCGCTTCCCGGCCGAACGGGAAGAAGGCGAGGTTGCCTAGGACGAAGCAAGAGCGGCCCCAAGGAATGCCGATCACCGTGCAGAACATGACGGCCCCGACAATCCACCAGCCGAGCCCCATGAACACTCCGCCGGCCAGGAACCAGAGTAAGTTGCCGATAGCACTCATGGGGGATCCCCTCGGAAGCACGTCAAAGCCGAACAATGATTCGACAGACTGTATAGGCCGGTCAGGGCAGACTGTCCCTTTCCGCCGAAACCGTGAGGCACCCGACTGCCGTTTGCCCCGACCCGCCGTGAAATCGCAAGTTGCGCAGATCCTCCGTTGTGGGATTCATGTCCTTGCGTTGGTCTTACGCCCCAGTCGGGGACTTCATCACTTGGTAACGGCGTATTCAACGCTGCGCGGATTGGCAACCCGCTTCGAGGAGTTGAGCACTTCCAGGCCCACCAGGTTTCCTTGGCGGTCGTAATCGAGGATCACGCCCGGCTTGTCCTCGTCACTTTCCTCGACGGGAGTTTCGGCCAGAACGATGCGCAGCACATCCACTTCGGGATCGTAGGTCAGCTTCATTGCGTGCTCCAATACTTGGCGATTTTGCTCGTTCGGTAGACAGTCACCACGATGGCGGGGCTTACCCGCGCAATCTGGATGGAGTCTGCTTCGCTTGGCGAAACAGTTACCAATTTGGGAGTGTTCCCGCGGGTTGTCAATGGGTGCCGCCGGGATGGTTGCACCGATTTGAGATTTGCCGTTGTCCGTGGTCAATGCGCAGTCGTTCTCGCCGCTAGTCCCTCGCCCCTGACCCCTCGCCCCTCGTCCCTCACTCAAACGTCCCGTGCAAAAACCATCGTCCGTCGTCCAGCCGGCGGAAGAGCCAGAAGCGGCGGCCGGCGGCGGTTTCAATGCGGTAATAGTCCCGGGCGATTGGTCGGCCGCGCCACCAGCCGGTCTCGATCCGCTCCGGGCCCCAAGCGCGGGCAATGCGGTGCTCCTGGCCGCGAAAGGGAAATCGCAGCGGCGGGCCCTCCGGCATGACCGACATCGCCGCCAGCGGGAGCGGCTCTCGCAAGAGGCGCAGCGGGAGAAAGGATGAAGGATGAAGGATGAAGGATGAATGGGGAGAAGGCTCAATGACCAATGACCAATGACCAAAAGAACGTTGGTCCTTGGTCCCTGATCCTTGGTCCTTGATCCTTGGTCCTTTGTCCTTGATCCTTGGTCCTTGGTCATTGATCCCTGATCCTTGGTCCTTGGTCATTAGTCCTTGGTCATTGGACCTTGGAACTTGGTCATTATTCCTCGTCCCCGCTCTCTGCCGGCGGGAGAGGGGACGATTGGCAATCAGCGGCTCGTACTGATAGGCCGATTCCGGCTGGGCATCGGGGACCAGGCGAGGGCGCACTACGGCGCCAGGGCCCAGCCGGCTGGCAAGCCGGTCGATGAGGCCGGAGAGGAGTCGCGGGCGGTGCCGCAGCGGGCCGTCGGCAAAGAGGTTTTCCTGGCGGCAGACCAGCGGGGCGGTCGCGGAGACTTCCACGGCAATGCCCACCACCGGCGCCGGGATCGAAAGCCGCTCCAGTTGCAGGCGGACCAACTGGAACAAGTGCTGCGGCGAGGCCGTCGGCTCGAACAACCTCACCGAAAGCTCCACCGAAGCGGTGGGTGGCATGCTCTCACAACGCGAAGCGTTGGGTGAGCATGTT
>CAYGZA010000449.1:0-4110 GCA_964354135.1 uncultured Planctomycetaceae bacterium | reverse complement strand
CCCCAAGCAGGGCTGTTGCACGGCGGCCGACGCCGCCGACGCCCGCCGCGTGGCCGAGTCCTTGGGCATCGCCTTCTACGCCCTCAATTTCGAGGAGGAGTTTGACCGGATCGTCGACTACTTCGTCGACGAGTACGTCGCCGGCCGGACGCCCAATCCGTGCATCGTCTGCAACACGTGGCTCAAGTTCGGCAAGCTCTTCGAATATGCCGACAGCGTGGGGGCCCAATACGTGGCGACCGGGCACTATGCGCGGCTGGTCCCGGCGGTCGAGGGCCAAGTGCCGGCGCTCTCGCGCGGCCGCGATCCGGCAAAGGACCAGTCCTACGTCCTGTTCGGCGTCGACCGGCGGCTACTCCCCCGATTGTGCTTCCCCGTCGGCGAGTACCCGAAGCAGGAGATCCGCCGGATCGCCGCCCGGCTGGGGCTCCGAGTTGCGGAGAAGCGGGATAGCCAGGAGATTTGCTTCGTGCCCGATCGGGATCACGCCCGGCTGGTCCGCGAGCGCCGTCCCGGCGTGGATACTTCCGGCGAGATTGTCACCACGGACGGCACGGTGGTCGGCCGGCACGCCGGGCTGGAGCGCTTCACGGTCGGCCAGCGCAAGGGGCTTCGCGTGGCGTTTGGCCAGCGCCGCTACGTCGTGCGATTAGAGCCCGACACTCGCCGCGTCGTCGTCGGCACCGCCGAAGAACTCGCCCGCAAGGAACTCTCTGCCGGGCGGGCCAACTGGCTCATCGACTCGCTGGCCGGGCCGCTAACGTGCCAGGTGAAGATCCGCTATCGCAGCCCGGCGGTGCCGGCGGTGGTCCATCCGCTTGCCGGCGAGCGGTTCCGCGTCGAGTTCGAGCGGCCGTGCCGCGGCGTCGCGCCGGGCCAGGCCGCGGTCTGCTACGACGGAGACCGCGTGCTGGGCGGCGGGTGGATCGAGGAGTAAGCTCGCCGCACGACCCACTGTGGGGTCGTCCGGTCAACGGATCTCCACTTCGTACCACAACGTCTTGTGGCGGGGCAAGAGTTCCACGACCGCCCGGCCGCCCTCCGCAGCGACCGGGACGGCCCCGCGGCGGTTGCCGGATTCATCCAGCGGGTAGAGCCGCACCCGCTCTGCGGCAACGGGCAGCACAAGCGTCGCCGGGATGCCCTCGCACAGGACCGGCTCGGTGCCCCAGCGGTTGCGCAGGGTAACGCGGTTGTCGCCGAGGTCCTCAAGCTGGGCGCCCGTGTTCTGGACTGCCCCCGTGGCGGCGATGAGGATCCGGCCCGGTTTGCCGCCGAGTTGCTCGCCCTCGACGGCAACCATAGAGACCGTGGCCCAGTCCAATCGCGTGGGCCCGATCCGCAGGGTCACGTCCCCAAGCTTGAACTCGCGGCCGCGGACGAACCCGGTGAAGAGCTTCGCCCGCGGCGTATCGGCAATGAAGTAACCGGCGCCGGGCAGCGAGGCGTCCCAGCGCAACTGGCCGGTGTCGGACGCAAACGCCGTCTCCGTCTTGGCGGGCCTCTTCTGGCCGGCCTTGTCGCTCGGGGTCCGCGGCAAGGCCGCGGCTCCTCCGCGGAGGTCCAGCCCGATCCCGTGCTCGAGCGACGACCGCGGATCGACCCCGAACGATCCGCTGGTGAGGGTCCAGGCACTTTGCGTCTCGTGGAGCTTCCGGCGCTCGGCCGCCTGCGAAAGCGGGACCAGGAGGGTCTTCTTGGCCGCGGCCGCATCGCCGCGCATGAACAGGGCCGCGCAGGCCGGCATGTGGACCAGGCGCGTGGGGTCGCTCTTGATGTCGAAGAAGCTGTCGATTCGCCGCGGCTCGAAGCTCGCGTTGTGGCAGTAAGCAAACGAGTAGATCGCGTCCCATCCCTGCAATGCCCCGATGGCAGCGATCATCGGGAACCCTTCCGCGGCGTAGGCGTTCGGGGCGGGATGGTTGTACTCGCTCACCGTGTAGGGCTTCCCGGCGACCCGGGTGGCGGCCAGACCGGCGAGCGTCCCGCCCGGGCTGTTGACCAGGGCCACGTTGCGGACGAACCAGTTCTGGGGGTCCCACGGGCGGCCGGGAAAGGCCGGGTGCTGCCAGTAGGAATGGGCATCGACGTAGTCCAACGCCGCCTGCACGTGGGCGGGGCTATAGCCCATCTGCGTGCCCGCCACCAGCGGCCGCACGCCCAGGTCCTTCTTGAGATAGCGGTACATGCCCAACCAGTATTCGGCCTCGGTGTCCCAGAGGAAGTCGATGAAGTCGTTGCGGCCCGGCGGGGTGAAGTTCCGCTGCCCGTGGCGCAAGACGGGCACGCTCGCGTCTTCCAGCCGCTGGTCGGCCTCCAGCCCGACGATCCCGCCCGGCCGCATCGAGAAGCCGGCGAACTCGTACGTGCCCGGTTCGAGGCTGGTGACCGTGATTCGGGCGTTGCGGTCGTCGCGGTCCGGCAGGAAAGTGAAGCGGTGGGAGCGCCACTCGGGGCCGAGATCCACGTTGGCCGAGAACCCGAGGTTCTCCCACGGCTCGTGGGCCATCATGCAGTTGACGGCGATCTCGAGCGGCTTTTCGGCCCGGGCCTGGAAGCTGAGGGTGTACGCGGAGCCCTTCTTAACGGCCAGTCCGGCCTGGGCCATTTGCGGGCGCCAAGGCACCTCCCCTTGCTTCTTGACCACCACACGGAGGAGCCGAGCACCGTCCGGACCGCCGGATGCGCTGGACCACGAGACCTCGGTCTTCGCGTCGCGCTCCATCTGCCAGGGGCCGTCCGGGGGCCGTGCGAAGTCGCCGTTGCGGAGCATCTCATTCCCGAGCGGTTGCGTCCCCGCGCTCCACGCCCGGCGGAGCTTCTCGGTGGTGCCGTATTTCTTCGCGAGCCATGCGTTCCAGAGCCCGCGGAACGTGCCCGCATAGGGCTCGGGCAAGCGGTCCAACTGGCCCCAGCCCCAGACGGCAAACAGGGCGTCCTCGTTCGAGATCTCGACGAAGGCCACGGCCGGCTCCTCGGTGTACGCGGTCTTCGTGTAGGGGTTCACGTGGGTCAAGAGGTCGCGGGCGTACTTCTTCTGGAGTTCGATCATGCGGGGCTCGAAGTTGTCCAGGCCCTTGTCGTAGTCTGGCCGCTGGTTGCGGGCGGGAAAACCCTCCGCGTCGCCGAACCACCGCGAGACGTGGAGGTTCAGGTTGACGTAGATGCCGTGCTCCTTGAGCTGGTAGATGAGCCAGTCGAGCCGGTCGAGCTTCTTGGGGTCGATGGTGAGCTTATTCGGGCTGTCGCCCCAGATGGAGTGCGAGTCCATGTGGTGCATGCGGACGCAATTGATCCCCAGCCGGGCGAGCCGGGCCGCCAGGCGCTCGGCCTGCTTGCGCTCCGGGAAACAGGCCTCGAAGCAGAGGTTTGTGGCCCAGAAGCGGATCGGCCCGGCGCCGGTCGCCAGGTGTCCGTTCTCGGCCCGCACGAAGCCGTGCTTCCCTGCGGGTCGCTCCAGCCACGCGGAGACGTTAGTCGCGTTCTCCGGCGATTCGTAGGACACGACGAACGGGAAGAGCGGCTCCTCGCCAACCGCCGGGGAAACGCACCACACAAACAGCGACATCAAGACAATCGCACAACGAGCCTTCATGATTCCGGCCTCCAACACTCGATCCACGCTTGCCGCCCGGGAATCGGGCAGGTTCCACCGCAAGGATACACCGAAACCCTCGCACAAGAAAGCCCCGCGCGGCCCCGGCACGGATCGCCCGGGCATTGCGTCCCGGCGCGTTCCGTGGTATCCGTATCATCTGTGCTTGGTTGGGAATCACGGGTCTACCCGATTTCATGGACGGCCTCTCGCAGAAGGCCGTTTTCCGGGAGGTACACGAAGCATGTTCATCTCAAGAGCCCTCCTTGTTAGTCTTTCCGCCTTGGCAGCCGTTGGAGCCGCCGCGGCGGAACCGGCCCGGCCGATCGCCCTGCACCCCGAGAACCCGCACTACTTGCTGTTCCGCGGTAAGCCGGCAGTGCTCGTCACCTCGGGCGAACACTACGGGGCGGTCTTGAACCGCGATTTCGACTACCGCCGCTACCTCGATGAACTCCGGGCCCGGGGACTCAACCTCACCCGGACCTTCTCGGGCACGTACCGCGAGGTGCCAA
>CAYGZA010000448.1:0-4123 GCA_964354135.1 uncultured Planctomycetaceae bacterium | reverse complement strand
AAGCGGTATCTGGTTCTTCTCGGTGATGTGGGAGCACGGTCGCGGCGCTGACCCGGTCGAGTTTCTTGATGACAGGAACATCTTGCCCGGCGCAGTCTAAGCGGGGTGAAGAAGAAACATGACCGTCTCGTCGCGCACTCCCGAAGGTGACCCGAACCGCTGTCCCATCTGCGGGCAGCCTTGTCGTATGGAGCCGTCTTTCGCCTTCGCGGATGCCCCTTGCCCGTCGTGCGGCTACTTGCTCCGGTTCCCGGCGAAGGGCGACGAACGGAAGCCCGCCGCTTACCTGTGGCGTTGGGAGTTCCGGCTCGGCCCACCGTTCCTGGCCTGGATCGTCGAGGTAAGCAACCGGCTGGGATGCCCAACCCCGATGGTCTACGAGTTCCTCCAGCGAATCGCTACGGAAGGGGACGCGGATCGCCTCAAACGACTCTCGCACGACGCAGGAAACTGGGAGGAGCTGATCGCACTGTGGGAGCGTCAAGACGTCGCCTGAGGGCGAGGGGAAGCAGTGACCAAGTTGCCCCCATCGCGGTTTTTTCCCCCGGCCGAGATGGCCGACGAGGACGGGCTGTTGGCCCTGGGCGGCCGGCTCACGCCCGAATGGCTGCTGGACGCCTACCGGCACGGCATCTTCCCGTGGCCGCAGTCCGACATCGACGACCCGATGCTCTGGTGGTCGCCCGACCCGAGGGCGATCCTTGACTTCGATCGGTTTCACGTGCCGCAACGGCTAATGCGCACCAGTCGCAGAGGGCGGTTTGCCGTCACCTGCGACCGCGACTTCGCCGGCGTGATCCACGGCTGCGCTACGGCTCCCGGCCGCGCCGGCCGCACCTGGCTCACCCGGCGGATGATTCGGGCCTACACCCGGCTCTTCGAGTTGGGGCACGCCCACAGCGTCGAGGCATGGCACGAAGGGCAACTGGCCGGCGGGACGTACGGGTTGGCGATCGGCGGCTTCTTTGCGGCGGAGTCGATGTTCTATCGTGTCCGCGACGCCTCCAAGGTGGCCCTGGTCCACCTGGTCTTCCACCTGAAGGCCCGGGGATATCGGCTGCTGGACATCCAGCAGGTCACGCCGGTGACAGCCCAGTTTGGGGCCATCGAGATACCTCGGCACGAGTATCTCCGGCGCCTGGACGACGCGCTTGAGCAACTGCCCACCTTTGGGGACAAGCTGGAGTGGGAAGAGCCGGAATAGAGGGGGTCGGAAGTCTTTTCCACGTCGGCAACAAGATGGCCTCAGGGGCCCCAGCGGTTGCTGCCGACGTGGAAAAGACTCCCGACCCCGTGCTTGATAGCGCTCTGGCCTCCTTCGGTTTGCCTTTTCGACCGAGAGACCGTATAAGGAAGGGGGAATCATGCGACCGGAGAATGTCCGGGGAACTCGCAAAGACTCGCAAAGGACGTCCAGACCATGACAGATCGCTTCGAGTTGCGGGCACCCTTGATCGCTGTCCTAGGCGCGCTGGCCTGCGTGCAGGCCGCCACGGCGTGCGATACGCCGGTGTACCGGTACGCCATGTACCGCTGGTCGCCGGCCCCGTTCCGGGTCTACTTCTTCCACCGGGGCGAGCCGGGCAAGGAAGATGCCGACGTGAACCGGTTGCTGGCGGAGCAGTCGACCACCCAGCCGGCCGCCGCCAACCTCGCCCTGGAAACGATAAACGTGGACCAGAAGGACCAACTGGAGCAACTCCCCGAGGCCGTCAAGAAGGCGTGGGAGAAACTCGGCACAGGGAAGCTGCCGATCCACCTCGTTTTCACCTCCTGGGGCGACGAAGTGGCCGCCGAGCGCCTCGACGCCGCCGCCGTTCGGGCGCTGGTCGAGTCGCCCGCCCGCAAGAAGATCGCGGAGCTCCTGGAGAAGCGACACGCCGCCGTCTTTCTTCTGCTGTGCGGGGGCAAGGCCGCGGAGAACCAACGGGCGGAGAAAGCGGCCCAAGAGGCCATCGCCCAGGCGGCCAAAGCGCAGCTCCCAAGCGGCGATTCCGCGTCGGGCGAGAAGGAGCCGATGGACCAGCCGGCGAAAGAGGCCGCGAAACCGCCTGCGGGGTCAAGTGCACCTGCGGCGCCTGGGGTCTCGCAAGAAGACGCCTACGCGGCCCCGCAACGGCTGACCATCGGCCTGGTGAAGGTCGATCGCTCCGACCCGGCGGAGCGGTGGCTGGTCCGCACGCTCTCGACCGTCGAGCGGGACATGCCCCAGGTGGCCGGACTGCCGATGGTCTTTCCCGTGTTCGGCCGAGGCCGCGTCCTCGCGCCGGCCATCGGCGAGGGGATCACCTCGGACAATCTGTGCCGGCAGATTGCCCTGTTGGCCGGGGCCTGCTCCTGCACGGTCAAGGCCCAGAACCCGGGCGTGGACCTGCTGTTCCGCTGGGATTGGGAGTCGGTCGCCGAGTCGATGGCCGCCGAAGAACGGGAAGCGGAAAGCCGGGAGGTGTTGCTCCCGTCGGGGCCGGAGAGCCCCCAAGGCAGCGCCCCCGCCGCGTCCCAGGCAACCGTGCATTCTGCGGCCGCTGCCGGCGCGGGATCCCAGGCGGACGGCACGCCCGGATTGCCCGGCAAGAAAAGCCCGCCGGTCCAAGAGGTCGCGTCGGCCGCTCCGGTTGACACGTCGGCCGCTCTGGCTGACGCGTCGGCGCACGCGGCCGAACGCCACAGTGCCGACTCCTTCGCCACGAGCCAGGTCTGGAAGTACGGCATCGGGCTGGCGGTGGTGGCGGCGGCAGTCCTGGTGGTCGGCTTCGTGATCGTGCGGAGACAATGAGCACCGGAGAACCTGACGTCAGTAGAGCGGGCGTCTCGCCCGCCGTCGGAATCCGTTGAGACCCGCGGACCGGCGAGACGCCGGTCCCACTGGATTTGGAGTGCCTGCGGAGACCGGCGAGACGCCGGTCGTACTGGACTTGGAACGAATGATACGCCTCGAGGGAGTCAGCAGGATCTTCCACCCGGCCACCGGTGGCCAAGTGCGCGCCCTCTCCGAGGTAAACCTTGAGGTGAAGCCGGGCGAGTTCGTGGTCGTTCGCGGCCCGAGCGGGAGCGGCAAGTCAACGCTCTTGAGCATCGTCGGCGGCCTGGGAATGCCGACCTCCGGCCGGGTGGTCGTCGGGGGCAAAGACCTGGGGGCCATGTCCCCCTCCGAGCGCGCCCGGTTCCGCGCCGAGCGGGTCGGGTTCGTTTTCCAGACCTTCCACCTGCTCCCCTACCTGACCGTGTGGGAAAACGTGGCCGTCGCCGCAACCGCCAACGCGGGTACGTCCCGCAGACGGGCCCTGGAACTCTTGAGCCGGGTGCAACTGGACCACCGCAGTACCCACCGTCCAGCCGAGTTGAGCACCGGCGAGTGCCAGCGCGTGGCAATCGCCCGGGCCATGGTGAACTCCCCCCAGCTCATCCTCGCCGACGAGCCGACCGGGAACCTCGACCCGGAGAATTCGGCCGTGGTCCTGGGGCTGTTGGAGGGTTTCCGTCGGAATGGGGGGACGGTCGTTCTGGTTACCCACCAAGAGGCGGCAGATGAATACGCCCAGCGGGTGATTCTTCTCCGAAACGGGATGATCGAGTCGGGTCTGCCGGGCGATTCCAGCCCTTGATCGCTCGGGTTCCGACTGCCCCTTTTTCCTCCCCGAACCTTGCAGGAACCGACCGGGTGGGGTATCCATAAAGGCTTGCGATTCATAGGGAACCGATCATAGAGACATAGAGACAGATACTGTGCGAGCCGTGCGGGACCGGCAGCGGGAGGATGATGCACCATGGCCGACGAAACAACAGAACAGCAACCGGAAGACAAGGCCCAGGTGAGCCAGGAAGCGAAGACCGGGGCAAAGCGGGTCCTTCTTGTGGACGACGATTATGAGATCGTCGACTCGATGCGGTTTGCCTTGGAGTCGAAAGGCTATGAGACCCTCGTCGCCCGCGACGGGAACCAGGGCCTCGCGATGGCGGAACGGGAGGACCCGGACTTGGTCATCCTCGACATGATGATGCCCAAGCGGAGCGGCTTTCTGGTCCTGGAGCGGCTGCGGCGGACGCGGCGGATCCCTATGCGGGTGATTATGATTACCGCCAACGAGGGGAGCCGGCACAAGGCTTACGCGGAGATGCTGGG
>CAYGZA010000447.1:0-4176 GCA_964354135.1 uncultured Planctomycetaceae bacterium | reverse complement strand
GAACGCGGCCACCAGGGGGAACCGGAGCGACGACAGGCGCACGCCGAGCACCTTCGCGCCTTGCGCAAGTTGGGCCAACGTCTTGTGGTGCGGCTCCGGCGCGCCGGTGCTACCCGAGGTGAATAGGCGCACGAGAGGAGCATCCCATGTTGGCGACCAAGCTAGTTCAGTGTCGGTCATTCGGTTTGATGTCGGGTCCGGCACGTACACCAAGCAACGTGTGCCCACGGGCCACTGCCGGCGCAGCTCCTGCGGATCGTCAACGACGACAAGGCAATTCGTACTGGAACCCAACATCGCTGACAGTTCGGCGTTTCCACTTGAGGGTGGCAGAAGCTGCACGCAGCCATCTGTCCGATGGTGCCGGTCTTCTTCCCCTTGTACGTGCCGCCGAAGGCCTCGGCATTGTCCTCGATCACCAGCAGGTTGTGCCGCTTGGCGAAGGCCATGATCTTGTCCATGTCGCAGACGTTGCCGTAAAGATGGACCGGGATGATCGCCCTCGTTCGCTTGGTCACCAGCCTTTCGGCCGACTCGACGCTGATGCCATGGTCCTCCAGGTTCACGTCGGCGAACCGCGGGATTGCCCCAGCCTGGACCACCGCGAAGCTGGTGGCGATGAACGTGTAGCTGGGCACGATCACCTCGTCGCCTGGGCCGATTCCGAGGGCAGAGAGGCACACGTGCAAGGCGGCCGTGCCCGTGGCCACGCTCACCGCATACTTGCTCCCCTGCCATTCGGCGAACTTCTTCTCGAACTCCATCCCCTTCGGGCCGGTCCAGTAGTTCACCTTGCCGGAGCGGAGGACTTGCTCGACGGCCGCGATGCCCTCTTCGGCAAACTGCGGCCAGCCGGCTAGCTTGTTGGTGACCGCCTTCGGGCCGCCGTCGATGGCGAGCTTCTGTGGGATGATGGATGGATTGACCATCGCGGGCCTCCGTGAAAATGAGTCAGCCCCGCAACGCGCGTTCAGCGTCCTGGGCTCACTTGCTGCCAAGGGTACGGCTGAGTTTCGGGGTACTCGTGAATGTACGCCTCAAGTTCTTCCGGGTTGAGAGGATACCATTCGTCGTAGGGATATCGCCGGAAGAATTCGGCAATCCGTTCGCGGAAGTGCTCGTCGGCGAGTTGGTTGAGGCGGCCTTTGCGGAGGTCACGAAGCGACTCCAGCTCGGCGCGCGGAACACGCAGCGTGACCATGAAATCAACGGCCATCTTGTCACTGAAGCCGATCCGCTCATCCGGCGGCAGGTAGAACCATTTCTGGTTGATGCGCGCGTGTTGAGTAAGGAGGTCCTTCCACTTCTTGGGGGAGGTGGTCTGGGCTGACTTTCGCTCGACTTCCCGGAACGGGCGGATCTCACACAGCGTAATGTCTCGGGCGTGGGTTGCGTCGCAATCCTGTGTCGCCACCATCGCTACGACCGGACGCACGGGCAGGATCGCCGTCACCTCCTCGTGCAGGGCAGCGATTTCTCGCCACTCACGATGCGTCTGCGAGCCGTCCTCCTCCATCACTGGGATCCGTCCGAGAGAGACTTCCACCCGCGGCAGGCCGACAAAGATATCGCCTTGCCGAATTGGTGCGGCCGGGTCCGGGAATTCGTATATCACGAGACCTCCTCCCAGTTGACGCCTCGCTCAGCCTCCGCCTGTGCGATGGCCGCGCGCTCCGCCTCCGCTCGATAGAGGATCTCCAGCGCTAGTCTCCGCGCCTCCGATGAACTAATCCGGCGTCGGCCGTACGGCTGGAAAGCGCCCGCCATGGTCCACTGGGCGCGTTGCCGCTGGCTTTCGATCCAAGGGTCGGGACAAGAACTGATCGATGAGGTCGCGGCGAAAACGAATGCCCACCCGACGAATGACATAATCCACCGGCGAACGTACGCAGGCGCGGGCGCTACGGCGATTCGCGTCCCGTCGTCGAAGGCCCAATTGCCCGATGCGAAGGGGGCCTCTCGGTCATACCCAGGGTCGAAGGGGATGCGTGCGGCGTTAGTCACCGTTAAACCTCCTTTCCAGCTCACCTTCAATGAGTTTGAAAAACCAATCGTGGGTCGTTTCGTTGGCTGCATCGAGCCATGAGGGAAAGCCGTCCGGCATATCCGGCAACTCGTCTACTGCGGAATGCACCGTGGTCTCCCACAGAATAGCCGGCTTTCCCTCGTTGCGCCCCGTGGCGAAACTCACGTGAAGACTGCCACGCGGTTTTGAACATTGGAAAGCCGCGTGCCACGAGAAGCTTCTTGGAAGATCGCCAACTCCGGTGTCTTGAAAGAGACTTGAAGGAAGACTGATACCAACTTTCAGTTTGTCTTTAAGGAAGGCAAAGGCGCTCTCCTCTTGGTAATTGAATTCTACGGCGTCGATGTAGCGCAGGACCAGACTCTGGATCCGAAAGTCGCTTACATTGGGGTGGGCATCAAACAATCGCACGACCGCCTTATTGACGCGCTGCTCGAAGTCGGTCCAAGTGTAGCGGTGGGTTTCGTTGACGGTGAATATCCCCGGCCCGACCTGGACTAGGGGCCAGTCATCCTTCGCCGCACGAAAACGGTGTTGGACAACGTGGCCCACCACTTCGTCCGGCAATGTCGCCGTGGGCAACGGTTCGTGTACCGGATAATCCTTCTGAAATCGGTCAAAGAGGCGGCCCAGCAAGAGGCGATAGTGCGGATCCCCGGCCGAGAGTGCCATCTGGGGTGGGCCCGACATCTGCCCTGGCTGGGCGAGTTGCCACTTGATCTCCAAGATTGCCTCCACCAGAGGCTTGTTCTTCAGATCCTTGTGAGGCACGACATGCTCCCTTCTATGCTCTTGGCCACGAGACTCCTTGGCCGTGTTGCCTGACAGAGTCAGTGCGGTGGCATCGCACTGACTGCCCTTTCTTGTCTTCACATCTCATCCGGTTTGTTGTCCGGCCGGGGCGGGGTCGGCACGCCCTTGCTGCTGTAACGCACTACCAGGAAGATCAGCGGCTTATCGCCGGTGTTCTTCAGCCCGTGGTAGACCCAGGGCTCGACATAGAGCACGTCGCCGCGCTTGGCGGGCGAGTCCTTCCCGGCCAGGCTCCAGGTGCCGGAGCCATCGACGAGAACGAGGTACTCTTCTTCAGCGTGACGGTGGGACTTGTGGACCGCCTTGCCGGGCTCGACCACCGCCACGGCCGTGAGCACGTTCTTGCTCCCCGCCGTCTCGCCGGTGAAGTAGAACCGCATCTGGCCCCAGTCGGCCTTGTGCTCCCGGGCCTCCTCCCAGCCGACGATCTTGGAGGTCATGAGTGCCGGTTTCGGGTCGGCCGCGTCAAGGGGGTGCATCATCCAAAGCGCGGCCACGAACCCCAAACCACACAGCGTGATCGCCCAGATCACCTTATCTAATCGTTTCGCCATAGACACCTCCCACCCGGCATGAAATCCTGGAAGCTCTGGACATATTGCCCGCAACGGACGCCTTTACCGTACCGCCCGGCACAGTAAGGGTCAAGAACCCCACCCGCCTCCGGTGCGGTAGCGAATGGTTGGCGCGGTCGGGAAGACTGGGCTCGCGCCGAGCCGTAGCGGCGACCACAGCAGACGCACCCAGGCTCGGCAGGAGCCTCGCCCTCGCGGTCTTGCCCAGTGTCTCCACGAAGAGGTGCTGCGCCCGCCCCCCGGTCCGTTCCGGCGTGCCCGGATGCCGTGCTTAGAACCGGACCTTCGCCCGGACCTGCTCCTTGATCCTCTGGATGTGCCCGCGTCCCAGGGCCTTCACTTCGCAGCCGAGCCCGAAGTATTGGCGGATCTGATCGTCGGAAAGGATGCCGAAGCAGTCGATCACGGCGAGGGGCTTGCCCGCCCACGCGACGACCTGCGCGGGGTCGAGCCGGAGATACGCCTCGTGGGGAACGGCCAGAATGACGGCTTCCGCGGCCTTGAGGGCGGTGGAGAGGTCGTGCTCGACGCGAATCTGGTCCAGGCCGGCCTGGTTCCGGAAGAACCGCGACCACGAGTGCCCCGGTGCGGGATACTCGTCTTGGCTCTCCAGCTCGTACCAGTGGTCGACGTAGGGGTCGTGGACCCGCATCTCCGCCCCCATCTCCGTGAGCTTGCGGACCACCATCTCCGAGCCGCTGTAGCGGGTATCACCCACGTCCTGGCGATAGCTGGCCCCGCAGATCAGCACGTCGGCCCCGG
>CAYGZA010000446.1:0-4285 GCA_964354135.1 uncultured Planctomycetaceae bacterium | reverse complement strand
CCTGTTCGGCGGCTACGCGATCTACTTCCCGGAGCTGTTCCCGACGCGGCGGCGGAGCACCGGCACGTCGCTCTGCTACAATATCGCCCGATTCGTAGCAGCCACCGGGCCCATCGGACTCGGCCTTCTGACTCGATATGCGTTCGGCGGCTACGAAGAGCCGATGCGTTATGCGGGCGTGACCATGTGCGTCGTTTTCCTCCTGGGCCTGGTCGTCCTGCCGTTTGCGCCGGAGACCAAGGACGAGCCGCTGCCGGAATAAGTCGAAGCCAAGTGACTCAAAGCGTGGCACGGGCTGCTGGTCAGGTCGTTTTGAGCAACGGAAGGGAAGCTGCCGGCGTCACCCGCCGTCGCGTGCGGCGCACCATCGAGACGCTCGCGGTGCTGCTGGTCCTCGGATTGATGGTCCGCACGTGGTCTGTTCAGGGGCTCTTGGTGCCGTTTCAAGTGACCAGCGGGTCGATGGCCGAGACGCTCTTGGGGCCGCACCGCGAAATCGTCTGCGCCGCTTGCGGCCATCGGTTCGTCTGCGGCACGGACCGCCGGCCGGCCAGTGCCCGAGTCGTTTGCCCCAACTGCGGCTACTGGGAGGACAATCCTCAGGAGTGGCCCGAGATTCCCGGCGACCGCTTATTGGTCGATAAGGCGGCGTTCCATCTCCGCTCCCCGCGGCGATGGGAAGTGGTGGCCTTTCGCGACCCCCAGCGGGCGAGCCGCGTCGTGGCCAAGCGGGTCGTCGGCCTCCCCGGCGAGTCGGTGGAAATCCGCCACGGCGACGTGTACGTCGATGGCCGGATCGCCCGCAAGACGCTCGCCCAGCAGCGCGCCTTGGCCGTTCTGGTCCACGACGCGCAGTGTTTGTCCCAGTCGCCCGCTATCTCGTCCCGATGGCAACACGATGCCCACAAGAGCCACTGGTCGGCGGTGGACGGGGGGTTCTCGCACCCGGAGGTTTCCGGCGAGGCCGCGATCGACTGGCTGACCTACGCGCATCGCCGGCCGTCTTTGGCCATCCCCGGCAGCACCGAAGAGGCCCCCATCTCAAACTGGTGCGGCTACAACCAACTCGGCCCACAGCGGGGAGAGAGCCTCGACCCGGCAGGCGATCTGTTGCTCTCGTTCCGGATAGTCCGGCTCAGCGGCCCGGGCCATCTGGTGATCCGGGCCACGGACGGCACGGAGGATTTCCGGGTCCGGATCGACTCCCAACGGGCCCGTTGCCGGGTGGACTCCAGCGGCCGCCGGGAAGTCCTCGAACCGGAGGGTTCCATCCCCGCCGACCTGGACGGCGTGCGGGTGGAATTGTCGCTCTTCGACCGGCAGTTGTTGGTGGCGTTCGACGGCCGCGTGGCCGTACAGTTGCCGTACGAAAGAGGCGATGCCGTTCCCCAGGCGACTCCCCGGCCCTTGGCCATCGGCTCGCAGGGGCTGGGAATCGACATTCGCGAGGTCCGGGTCTACCGGGACGTGTACTACACCGAGCCGCTGGGGCTTCGGGGTCGTCAAGGCGGCGACAATCTTGTCCGATTGGGAGAGGACGAATACTACGTTTTGGGGGACAATAGCCCGATCTCTGAGGATAGCCGTACTTGGGCCAATGGGGCCGCCCTCTCAGCGAACCTACTGGTAGGCAAACCGCTGCTAGTACACTACCCAACACGGGTGGTGCGACTTGGCCCGTGGCGTTTTCAAGTTCCGGACCCCCGCAGGATCCGGTATATTCGCTGACTTGCCGGAGTGGCCTTCTTTTTCGGTGGGGATACCTCGGTCCTGGGGCGGCCGCCCGCGGGCCGATTGAGTTCCACGTGAGTGCCGGGAAGCGGGCCCGTGCTGTAGAATGCCAAGAGGGGTGCGGTGAAGTCCCCCCCTATCGGTTGTCGCCAAGAATCTGGGAGTCGGAAATCGGCATGTCGAAGAAGCGATCCCATCTGCCGCCGCAGCGGAATGCCACCAAGTCCCCGAGCCCGCGATCGGAACCCCGCCCGGCCGCAGACCGCACACAGACCGGCCCCAAGGCCCCGGGCCCGACGGGGCTCTCTGCCTGGTTCTCGCCGGGGGCCCTCCGCGAGTTCGTCGAGTCGGTGGTGATCGCCTTCGTGCTGGCGTTCTTGTTCCGCACGTTCGAGGCCGAGGCGTTCGTGATCCCCACGGGCTCGATGGCCCCGACCTTGATGGGCCGCCACAAGGACCTCGTGTGTGCCAAGTGCGGCTATTCCTACCAGGTCACGGCAAGTGCCGAGGTCGATTCCCGAACCAGCAAGCTCTACGTCGACGAGCAGGGCCGGCAGACCGTTCACATTGTCGCCGGCACCTGTCCGATGTGCCGCTTCACGATGGACCTGGCCCCCGGCAATCCGCAGCAGCAGGTCTATCGCTCGTTCAAAGGGGACCGGATCCTCGTGGCGAAGTTCCCCTATCACTTGAGCGATCCGGAGCGATGGGACGTGGCGGTCTTCATGTATCCCGGCGAGGCGAAGACCAACTACATCAAGCGTCTCGTGGGGAAGCCGAGCGAGACCTTGCGGCTCTACCACGGGGACGTGTTCGTCAAGCCGGACGGTAAAGAGGAGTTCGCCATCGCGCGGAAGCCGCCGCAGAAGATCCTGGCGATGGTGCAGCCGGTCTACGACAACGATTACGTGCTGGCGGAGCTGGTGCGCAAGGGCTGGCCGGTCCGCTGGGGCCCGGGGCAGCAGGGGAGCGCCCGCGGCTGCTGGCAGACGTCGGAGGATCTCAAATCGTTCCACGCCGATGGAACGTCGCCCGGCGAGGCGTGGCTGGAATACCGCCACTACGCCCCGACCTACCAGGACTGGCAGGACTTGCTGGAGCACTCGCGCCGCACCCGGCGCGATCCGAAACCCCAGTTGATCACCGATTTCGCCGCCTACAACACGGAGCACCAGTTCCAGGGGGTTCTTGCGCGCCGCTCCCGCGACGACGGCACCCCGGGGCTCGGCCCGCCCCCGAGGCCGGATCGGCTCGGGTTGCACTGGGTCGGCGACCTCGTCCTGGAGTGTACCGTGCAGGCCGAGAGCGGGACCGGCCAGTTCCTCCTGGCCCTGGTCGAGGGCGGCAGGTTCTTCCTGTGCGAAGTCGACCTGTCCACCGGCGCCGCAACCCTCGCGATCCCCGGCCTCGAAGGGTTTCGTCCCACGGCGAAGACCGCGATGCGCGGGCCGGGCAAGCACCACGTCCGTCTTGCGAACGTCGACGACGAGCTGACCTTGTGGGTCGACGGCTGCGTGGTGAAGTTCGACGCGCCGACCACCTACGACTCGGCGGCGTTGGACAATTCCCTGCCGCAACTGGACGACCTTGCCCCCGCGCGGATCGGCTCGCGGGGCGCGGCGGTGCAGGTGAGCCACGTGCGGCTGTTTCGCGACGTCTACTACATCGCCCAGCGGTACTCGCGCGACGGCCCCTACACCTCGCCGATGAACGACTACGAGATACCGCACGGGGATTCCCCTTTCCAGAACCTGACGGCGGACTCGCTGGCGGCGCTGTTTTCCGACCCGACCCAGTGGGACCTGTTCCACTACCGCCGCCGCGTCGATTTCTCGCTGGGCAAGGACCAGTTCCTCATGCTCGGCGACAACAGCGCGGAGAGCAAAGACAGCCGGCTCTGGGAATCGGACCGGGCCGACTTCTTCGTCCACCGCGAGCTCCTGAAGGGCAAGGCGGTGTGGATCTACTGGCCGCACTCGTGGGACAGGATTCCAGGAAGCGACAAGCTCCCCTTCCTGTCCAACGGCATCTGGTTCCCGCTGTTTCCCAATTTTGCACGGATGGGCTTTGTGCGGTAGGGACGTCCATGCTCGAGGTCCAAGGACTGGTCAAGATCTACGGCGGTCGCCGGGTCGTCGACGGCGTGGACTTCGAGGTCTATCCCGGGGAGATCGTCGGCCTCCTGGGGCCGAACGGGGCCGGCAAGACCACCAGTTTCCGCATGACTTGCGGGATGATCGAGCCCAACGCCGGCACGGTGAAACTCAACGGCGTCGACGTGACCCGCTGGCCCATGTACCGCCGTGCCCGCGAAGGGGGCATGGGCTACCTGGCCCAGGAATCGAGCGTCTTCCGCAAGCTCTCGGTGCAGGACAACCTGCTGGGGGTCATGGAGCTTCTGGGCACGGGCCGGAAGGCCCGCCGCCGGCGGTGCGACGAGCTCCTCGGGCAGTTCGACATCGCCCACCTCCGCAAATCCATGGCCATGTCGCTTTCCGGCGGCGAGCGGCGGCGGCTGGAGATCGCCCGGGCCCTGGTCTCCAATCCCAGGATC
>CAYGZA010000445.1:0-4312 GCA_964354135.1 uncultured Planctomycetaceae bacterium | reverse complement strand
CGTCTATTCCAAGTTCTTCGACAACATGGGGCCGATCCCCCACCACATGCACCAGCAGTTCAAGCACGCCAAGCTCGTGGGCCAGGACGGCAAGCCCGAGGCCTACTACTTCTCGCCGCAGATGAACAACGTCGACAACCACTTCGCCTACACCTTCATGGGCCTGGAGCCGGGCACCACGAAGGCCCAGGTCCGCAAGTGCCTGGAAGACTGGGACAAGGGCGATAACGGCATTCTCGATCTCTCGCGGGCGTACCGGCTGAAGCGGGGCTCGGGCTGGCTGATCCCGCCGGGCGTGCTCCATGCCCCCGGGTCGCTCTGCACCTACGAGCCGCAATGGGGCTCCGACGTCTTCGGCATGTACCAGTCGCTGGTCGAGGGGCGCGAGGTGCCCTGGTCCCTCTTGGTCAAGGACATGCCGCCCGAGAAGCACCACGACCTGGACTTCATCGTGGACGAGCTGGACTGGGAGAAAAACGTCGATCCCTACTTCAAGGAGCACAACTACCTGGAGCCGATCGTCGACAGGGCCTGCTCCGCCAGCGGCTGCGTCGACAAGTGGATCTGCTACGGTCTGGTGGACGGCGAGCAATTGTTCTCGGCCAAGGAGCTGACGGTCATGCCCGGGGCCACGTGCGTGCTGAAGGACCCCGGCGCCAGCGGCTGGATCACCGTGCAAGGCTGCGGGCGGATCGGCCCGCTGGAATTGCAGACGCCCGCGATGATCCGCTTCGGCGAGGAGCCGGTGGACGAGGTGTTCATCACCCATGAGGCGGCCGTGGCGGGCGTGGAAGTGGTCAACACGGGCACGGAGCCGCTGGTGGGCCTCCGCTACTTCGGCCCCGGCGTCCACGCCAAGATGCCCAACGTGGGGGACCACAAGAAGCAGTAGGCAGTCGTAGGCTGGGGCCAGCGAAGTGAGCCCCGGCAGCAAACCGGGCGGTGTAGTGAGAGAACCGTGTCGGCAAGCATTTCCGCTGACGACGAATACGTTCTGATTTGCGGCGTTCCCTGGGATGCGTACCAGCGCATTCTCGACGCCCTGGGCGAGTTCCACCTTCGCCACACGTACGACCGGGGCACGCTGGAGATGCGCCGCATCCTCTACGCCGTTCCGCCGGAAGCGTACCAGAAGTTCATGGAAGCCCTTCCCGAACACCATCTGCGGCACACGTACGACGGATGGCACCTAGAAATGATGACGCCTCGAAAAGACCACGAGTGGCCGGCTGAGCTGATCGGCCGGATGTTGGACGCAATGGCCCTCGCTCTGGACATCCCGATCCAAAGCCTGGGATCGACAACGCTCAGCCCGGCGAAGGGCGAGCGGGGGGTCCAGCCCGACAAGTCCTACTACATCGGCAGGGAGTCGCAGGTCCGCGGGGGCGAGACCTATCGGCCCGGCGACGACCCGCCGCCCGACCTGGTCGTTGAAGTCGATGTGACGAACACGGTGATCCCGCGGCTGCCGGTGTTCGCGCGGATCGGCGTTCCAGAGATCTGGCGTTACGCGGAAGGCGAGGTTTGTTTCTACGCGCTCACCAAAGGGGGAAAGTACGAACCGGTGGAGCGGAGCCTGGCGTTTCCGTTTGTCACGCCGGCCGACGTCACCCGCTCCTTGAATCGTCGCCAGGAAACCGACGAGAACTCCGTCGTCCGGTCGTTCGTCAGGTCGGCACGGAAAGCGCACAGGGAAACGCAAGCGTAGGGATGTGAGGTCGGGAGGGCAAAGGGGTCGGCGTGAGAACTCCCCTCGTCCGCAAGCGGGGGGAGAATTGCAGCCATGAGCAAGACGAGGATCAACCTTCCGAAAGACGAAATTGCCGAACTCTGCCGGCGGCACCATATCCGCAAGATGTCGCTTTTCGGGTCCGTCCTGCGCGACGATTTTCGGCCCGACAGCGATATCGACGTCCTGGTGGAGTTCGAGCCCGGGGCACGCGGTGGGTTTCGACATCCTGGACATTGAGGAAGAACTGTCTCGGCTCTTCGGTGGACACAGAGTGGATATCGTGCAGGAGAAGTACCTGAACCGTTGGTTGCGCGGGCGCGTGCTGGCCAGCGCCGAGGTGCAGTATGCAGAAGGATGACATCGTCGGCATGCGCCACAAGGTTGTCCATGACTACCTGCACGTTGACTTCGATATCGTCTGGAACGTTGCCACCGTGAATGTGCCGCCGCTTGTTGCCCAATTGGACGAAATAGTTCCGCCGGAACCGACTGAATAGCCTTAGCAACCAAGGGACCCCTTCTATGACCGACCAACATCCCAACAACTACCCCAAGCTCCACAACGCGGCATGGCCCGGCGTGGTCGGCAAGGGCGATGGCGGCGAGCCGCCCATCGACCTGGACACCATGCTCGACCTCACCGCCGCCGCCGAAGTCGACGGCGTCAAGTTCGACGGCTTTGACCTGTTTCTCTACTTGCCGCACATCAACATCGATTCCAGCGACGACGAGATCAAAGTCCTGGCCGAGAAGGCCCGCTCCCGGGGCCTCGACATCGGCACGGTGACCGCCCCCATCTGGCCGCCCACCGGCGGCGGATCCGCGATGGGAAGCGCCGACGAGCGGAAACAGTTCCTCCAGCAAGTTCGCAAAGGGTGCCGCATCGCCAAACGGCTGCGGGAGCTGGGCGTGCGGCCCCACGGCATCGTGCGGATCGACTCGGCGTGCGGCGTCGAGCCCTGGCTCCAAGACCCGGAAGGAAATCAGAAGAAGATCGCGGCAACCTTCCGCGAGGCATGCACCATCGCCGAAGATCAGGGCGAGAAGCTGGCCGCCGAAGGCGAAATCTGCTGGGGCGGCATGCACAGTTGGCGGCGGATGATCGAGCTGTTGGAGCTGGTCGACCGCCCGCGGACCCTCGGCTTCCAGGCCGACATGGCCCATACCCTGCTCTTTCTCATGGGCTACAACGCCCCGGAGGATGCGATCTTGCCGCCGGGCTTCGATTGGAAGGATCGGGCGACGCTGGACGCGGCGTACAAGCAACTGACCGACGCCCTGCGGCCGTGGACGGTCGACCTGCACATCGCCCAGAACGACGGCACGGTCCACGGCTCGGGCTCGCACGACAAGACCGGCCGCCACTGCCTGGCGACCGATCCCAACGGCAAGCTCGACATCCCGCGCCACGCCGGCTACTGGCTCCGCGACGAGCGCGGCCGGCTGACCAAGCGGTTCCGCGACATCTGCTGGGACGGCTGCATGTTCCCCAACGCCGTGATGATGAAGCCCGAGACGTGGAACGACATCCTGCGGGTGATGATCGCGGTGCGGGATCAGCATGGGTGGAAAGAGTAAACGACCGATGGCCAAGGTTCAATGACCAATGACCAAGGTTCAATGACCGATGACGAGCGGGCGAGTCCCGATGTTTCGGCTGCGAAAAGCAGCGAGACGAAGAGGGCGTACGATTTGACCGAACGGACCGCGAAGCTCGGAGAGACGGTAATCGGGTTTGCCAGGAGCATCAAGCTCGATGCAGTTTCGTCGCCACTGGTCGCACAGTTAGTGCGAGCGGCTACGAGCGTCGGCGCGAACTACTGTGAAGCACAAGAGGCGGGATCGCGCAAGGAATTCCATTACCGAATCAGCGTCTGCAACCGCGAGGCACGGGAAGCCAAACATTGGCTCAGGATGCTCGCGGCGGCTTGTCCGGCCCGGAAAGACGCCGCACGCCGCTTGTGGAAAGAAGCCAACGAGCTGAACTTGATCTTCTCGGCGATCTTCCGGAAGACCAAACCGGCGCGTTGACCGTACCCGTTGGTCATTGAACCTCGGTCATTGAACCTTGGTGATTGAACCTTGGTCATTGAACCTTCTATTGAAGTGACGGTTCCAGCAAAGACGAACGATTGTTGAGGTAGAACATGTCCAAACCGCTGAACATTGCCGTGCTCGGCTGCGGCTTCATGGGCCGCGCCCACTCGAATGCCTGGTTGCAGGTCAACCACTTCTTCCCCCGCGAGCACAAGCCGGTGCTGAAGGTGTGCGTCGCGCGCCCGGAGGAGAAAGACAAGCTGGAAAAGTTCGCAGCGGCCTGGGGCTACGAGTCGATGGAGCTGGACTGGAAGAAGGCCGTCCAGCGGCCAGACATCGACCTGGTGGACGTCTGCGTGCCCAACAACATGCACCACGACGTGGTGATCGCCGCGGCCGAGGCCGGCAAGATGATCGTCTGCGAGAAGCCGCTGGCGATGAACGCCGCCGAAGGCCGGGCCATGGTCGCGGCGGTCGAGAAGGCGGGCGTGGCGAACATGGTCTCGTTCAACTACCGCCGCGTGCCGGCCATCGCCCTGGCCA
>CAYGZA010000444.1:0-4327 GCA_964354135.1 uncultured Planctomycetaceae bacterium | reverse complement strand
TCAACTCTCTCGATCCGCGATGACGAGCAATGGGGCGCTGGCGGCCTCCAACGCGTATGCCCACGCCCACACATCGCCATCGTACTCCTCAAGTTCGGGCATTGAGAGGTCCGCCACTCGACGATTTTCCGCCAAACGAGCACCACTCCTTTTGGGGGAATGGAATTCCGGCGACCGTTGCGGCGTCATATAATGTACTGAAGTGATCACGTACTAACTCCCGTCTCGAGTCCAGTCTCTACACAATCCACATGGCGAGTGGAACATTACCCCCCCCAGATACGTCATCCCCGCCACCGTCTCGGCAGACAGGTTCTGCGACCGAAGCGCTCATCGAGAATCGGCTGCTCATGACCCGGCGCCGGGTCAAGAGGGTGGACATTGCCGATGGGCTCACGACGCTTGCCGCGGCCACCTTGGCTTACCTTTTCGCCGCCGCCCTGCTCGACCACTGGGTGGCAAGAAGCGGGCTGGGATTCTGGGAGCGTTTCTCGGTTTGGGTCGTGATGATCACCGCGGGCGGGTATTACTTCGTTCGGAAGATACTGCCGCTCTTGGTGTTTCGAATCAGTCCCGTCTTCGCCGCCCACACCATCGAGCAGGGCTGGCCGGCGTTCAAGAACAGCCTGATCAACTTCCTCTTCTTGCGTCGCCGTTCCGAGGAGCCGGGCGGTGACGAGTTGGCCCGGCGGGTCTATCAGGGGCTGGAAGCCCAGGCGGCCGCCGGTTTGGCTCGGGTTGATCCGGAGACGATCGTCGACCGCTCGCACCTGATTCGGGTTGGGGCCCTGCTCGCGGGAGTGGTGGCGGTCTGTTGCCTCTACCTGGCGATCTCGCCGAAGAACCCGCTGGTCTCGTTCGGCCGGGTGATCTGGCCCTGGGCCCCGATCGACGCCCCGACCCGGGTGAAGATCGACCGGATCGAGATCAACGGGGTGAAGATCGGCGCGAGCGACCCTGGCGTCGTCGAGGCCTACCAAGGCGAAACGGTGCTGGTGTCGGCCGAGGTCCGCGGCGTCCGGGCCGACGAGCCTGTGAGCCTGGTCTACAGCAGTGCCGACGGGCAGAGTGTCGATCAGGTAGTCCCGATGGCCGTGCCGAGCGGCGGGTATCGCTACCAGGCGGAGGTCCCGCCGGGGAACCTGGGGCTTCAGCAGGGCCTCGTCTTCTACCTCACCGCCGGCGACTGCACCCCCAGGCATTTCAGGATCGAGATGCAGATCCCCCTGGCGATCGTGGTCGACCAGTTGGAATACCGCTATCCGGCATATACGGGCCTGGCCACGCGGACCGTTCCGCGCGAGGGCGACGTCCGCGGGCTGGAAGGGACCGAGGTGACTATCCGGGCCACCGCCAACCAGGAGATTGCCGATGCCTACGTCGAGTTCGACGGCAACCCGCGGCAAATCCTGAAGATGGAATCCCGCGGGACGTCGGCCAGTGCCCGGCTCCCGTTGCGGATGAGCCGCGAGGACCCGGCCCAGCCGGAGCACACGTCGTATCAGCTCCGTTTCACGGATGCGAAGCGGCGGGAGAACCGGCGTCCGATCCGGCACCGCATCGAGGTGATCCCCGACTTGAAGCCGGCGGTCCGATTCCTCGAACCGCCGGAGAGCGAGGTCAGGATTCCGGAAGGCGGGCTGGTGGACATCAAGGTCCAGGCGCAGGACCCCGACTTCGGGTTGCGCCGGGTGGCGATTCGGGCTCAGTGCGAGGGGAAGCGTGAGGAGTTGAAGATTCCGGCGCTGTTGAGCGTTCCCAGGCCTCAGAAGGCCCACCAAGGGCTGTTCGAGGGGGGCTATCGTTTCGAGCCGGCCAAGTTGGGACTGAAGGGCGGCGACAGGGTGAGCTACTGGGCCGAGGCCCTCGACAACAAGGAGGACGCCAAGGGGCCGGCCCCCAACGCGGCAGAGACCGAGAAGCGCTGGATCGTCATTCTTTCCCCGGCGAAGACCCAGGAGCCGGGGGGCGAAGGCGGTCAGGGGGCCCAGGATCGCCGCCCGGCCGCCGGCGGAAAACCGGACGGCCGACCCGACTCGAAACCGCAGCCGGGCGAGCCGAACGCGCCGCCGCAGGCCGGGCCCGAGGAGAAAGGGCAGCCCGGACGGCCCGAGGCGCCCTCGCCCGCCGGAACTGACCGGCAACCAGCAGCCCCTAAGGAGCAATCCGGGCAGCCAGAGAAGCCGGGCCAACCGGGGGAAGAACCTCAGGAACGGATTGACGGGCAGACCAACCCCGGCGAAGCCGTCGAGAAGATTCTCCGGTATCGGGAGGAGCAGAGACAACCCGAGGGCCAAAGCGGCGAAGAGCAGGCGAAGGAGGCCACCAGGAAACAACCCGTCGGGGAAGGTCCGTCCGACGGCGCCCAGGAAGGCCCCGGATCGGAGCAAGGGAAATCGCCCAGCGGCCAGCCGCCGGCCGGGCCGGAGAAGCCGGCGGGCAAAGGAACCGATACCGGGCAAGGAGAGGAGAATAAGTCGGGCAAGCCTTCGACACCCGGCAAGGGACAGGGTGCCAAGCAAGCGGCCGCCGCAGGACAACAGGAAGAAAGTGCCCCGGGCCAGCCGCAGGGAGCCGGCAAGAAGACGACCCCAGGCAAGAAAAACGCCCCAGTTGCGAAGACCGGAACGGGCCAAGGCGCGCAGCAGCCGTCGGGCGAACCGCAGGGCCCCGGCGAAGCCAGACCGGCGGGCGAGAAGATGCCCGCCGGAGAGAAGCCGGGAGAGGCCACCCCAGATCAACAGGCGGCAGGCCAAAAACAGGGAACCGGGGAAAAGACCGCCGCGGGGGCCAAAGGCCGGGGAACGCCGCAAGGCAAGGAGAAGCCCGCCGGTGCATCCGCTCCCAAGCCCGAGAGTGCTCTCCCCGACGGGAAGCCGACAGGGGCTGGCGAGGCGCAAAAGGCCGAAGCCAGTCCGGGGGCCAAAGGCGGCGAGAAGGTAGAGCCGCAGCGGAGCCCGGACAACGAGCCTGGCAGCGAAAAGCCCTCGCCGGGAGAAAAGCCGGACAGCGGCAAGGGCGCGCAGGCCCAAGGTGCCGAGCGAAAAGAACCCGGGAAACGGCAGGACGCGGATCCGGGGGAGCCCGGCGCCAAAGGCGGTGACCCAAAGCCAAGCGTGGATACCCCCGGGGCCGGGCAGTCGCCGGAGAAGCCGGTGCCGACGCCCTCGCCGCAGGATGCCAATCGGCCGCGGGAGAGGAAGCCGGGCGACACGGGCAAGGAGAAGCCCGGCACCGACCCGACGCCGCCCTCACCGAGCACCAGTCCGAAGACCTCCGATTGCAAGAGCGACGAGCAGGGCGACCGCTCCGGCGGCGGCGGCAAAGGCGGCGGCCAATCGGCGGACAAGAAGGGCGCCGGCGACCCCGGCAAGAACACCTCCGCCGAGCAAGGAGGGAGCCAGTCGGCGGAACAAGGCAAGGGCCAGGACGGCACCAAGGCCGGCCAGCAGGCCAAGGCAGAAAGTGCCACGGGCAAGGCGGGCTCTAAGGGCGAGGGGCAAGGCAAGGGAGAAGACAAACAGCCCGGCGAGCCGCAGGGACCGAAAGGTTCGCAGGGGAAGGGCGATTCTGCGGGCGGTCGCGGCGGCAAGGCGGACCAGCAAACCCCCGGCGAGCCCGGAAAGCAAGGTTCGACTCAACCGGGAGGAGCTACTCGCGGGAATCCGGAGGGAGGCGGGATTCCAGGGGAAAGGCCGCCCGGCGCGCCGCCGCCTGAAGGCCCGAAACCCACCCCGGACGACCCGAATCTGGACTACGCGCGCAAGCGGACGAACCTCGCCTTGCGGACCCTCGAGGAAGAGCTGGCCAAGGAGAAGCCCGAACTCCTGGAGCGACTCGGCTGGACCCGCAGCGACGCGGAGAGATTCCTCCGATCCTGGGAGCAGTTGAGGAAGGAGGCCCGCGACGCAGGGCCGCGGGGCGAGGCCGCCCAGAAGGAGTTGGACCGGGCATTGCGGAGCCTGGGCTTGCGGCAGCGGAGCACGCAGTCGGCAAAAGGCCGGGGTCCCGCCGATCAGCTCCGGCCCCAGGACGTCGGCCGCTTCGCCCCGCCCCCGGAATGGGCCGATTTGATCGAGGCCTACAGCAAAGGCATCAGCAAGGCCAAGCCGTAGTAGACCGACACGCCGTGTTTGGCGGGCAGTAGGGCGGATTTGTAATCCGCCCTGAGGCCCTGAGACCGGGAGGGATTGGAAATCCGGCCCACGTCGCCCGTTTTCTCGCCCCTGTGCTTGAGAGCTGAAAGCCCCTTCTCCCTATTGGGCTGGGTGCTTGTTGACCACCCTCGGGCCCGCGGCCTCCTCTGAAGTGGCCAAAATCGCATTGT
>CAYGZA010000443.1:0-4329 GCA_964354135.1 uncultured Planctomycetaceae bacterium | reverse complement strand
CTTACCGAACCTCTCCTTGAGATCGATGCACTGGGCGTGTATGCCTATCTCCAACATGGCGTGGTGAGCCGGCGAGCGGAGTAAAGGGCGTCAACCCTCTTTTCCAGCTAACGTCTATAGCCGCTCCCTCTCGACCGGCCTGGTTTACCGAGTCGTCAATCAAGCATTGAGGGCGAACTGTCGAGGCGGCCAGCCTCGTATCGTCCCATAGGGAAACGTGGCCACGGGCGCAGGGGACGATCTGCAACCGAGGATCGTCCTGGGTGGCGCCTTGGCCGTGCTCAGCGCGGGCCTGACACTCTGACACTTCTGACACTTTCCGCCCTTTCTTGTTTTTTCATACCACGCCCTAGCCCCCCTCTTTTGATCTATATGCAAAACCAGGTCGCGCGAAAGGTCTAATAGGGCAAAGTGTCAGAAGCGTCAGAACTGCCCGCCTTCGTCCTCGGAACCACCACTATCGGGTTGACTCTTGGCCTTCTTTGAGTCGATGCCTCAAATCAAACAAAGTCGGGGACGCACTATCGGCGTAGCGACCGACCCAACGGAATCCACGCTCGCCCTTTGCGCCCACCCGGGCGTATACGATCTGCTGGATTCGCCCTTCGTCGCGGAGCTGGCGGAGGGATCGGGTTGCCCCCGTTGTCTTGCAGTTGTCGCCGGTCGCCTGATTGAACCACCGTACGACGATTTCGTTAGGGAGGAAAACGTCCACGGTGTCGGGGTCGTACTCCAACCATCGCAACTTGGACGCGAAGAAGGATTCGAGGATCTCGCCCTCTTCCTGCTCCGCGTCCACTTCGCCCCGTCGCCTGTGAATCAGGCCGATAAGGCCGGCCGGGTTGTCGAGCCGGGCCAGCACTTGGGATTCCCAACACGCCCACCGGGAATGTTGTGGCAGGGGCTGCGCCGGCCGTTGGAGAATGCCGGCCAGATCCGCGATGATGTCCAACTGGTTTCGGTCAATGAACTGAGCGACCCGCTCATCCCACGTGGCATCGAACGTGGGATCGCGGAGCCGGATTTCCACGATCCTCTGAGCCAGGTCCGTGCTAAGGCTTGCCCCGTTCAGCGTGACAAACCACGTGATATCGTTGGGGCGGTTGGAGTTGCCGACGTACAGGCGTCGCCCGCTAATCGTGTCGGAGGTTATCAGGGCCTCCAGTTCGCCCCAGGAAAACCGCGTCGTTTTCACATTGTCCAACAAGGCCACGCGATAGCGTGACGCCTCGGCAGTGAGCAGGCGGGCCTTGATCTGGCCAACGTCTTCGTTCGGACTGATGTCGAGGTGCCCGCCGAAGGTACGGGCAGAGAATTGGGCGGCGCGAGTCTTGCCGCGCCCCCTGCCAGTCTTGGCCGTCCACATGAAGGCGGGTCGGGTTCCGGGAAGTCCGCCCCAGGCCAAGGTGATTAATGCCGCCAAGAATAGTTGCCGATCTTCCGGCGTCTCTGGACAGAAAAACTCGAGCAGCCGGCCCACAGTCTCGCCGGCGCCCGGGGCTGCCACCTGCCAGGTGTAGTACCGGCCGGGAATCGGTGGAATATGCGGAAAGCTTTCCACGCTGGCAAATTCTTCGGCCGCCTGACGGAGCCGGGCGGCGGTTTCGTCCTTCGTCACGCAACCTTGGGCGCGACTCCATTGGATCAATCCGCAACGATGGGACAACCAGCCAAAGAGGCTTGGCGTGCTGTCAAGCCACCGGACGGCTTCACCTTCCTGCGCGAATAGGCTATTCTCCACCCGCTTCGGCCACCCTCCCGTGGCCCTGAAAATGCCGTCGATAACCTCGTCCATCGGCATCGGGGTGGCTTGGAATCCGCCGTCGCCGTCTGGGACAATCGTGGCGTTGGTGATCCGCGGCGAATCGTCTCTGCTGATAACGCCCCCGAGTTTGGTCCGGTTCTTTCGTCTCCGACGCGACCAATCGTAGAACTCCGTACGCCCATCCAGGGCCCGGGCGATGGTCTCCTCCCCGTACGTGCGCCCGCTGGAAAAATGCCGCTCGTCCCACTTGGACCGGAACAGCCCGGACTGGCGAAACAGTGCGTCAACCCGTTGTGGATCGGGCCCGGTGTAGAACGCCAGCAGATTGCAGAGAGCAAGATCGGCTTCAGATTGAGTTGGGTGGCCGGTGGTGTCGCCGCTCCACAGCCGAGAGAACTTCGCGCCGTTGGCGGCCTTGCGGGCCAGGTCGAGGATCTCTTGGTCGCTGGCCTGGGGGCTGTCGGCGGACTTCGCCGCCGGTTCGGCAGTCTCTTCTCCGCCGTGGCTCAACTCTTCGCACATCGCGGCGAGAGCTTCGCTGCAATCTGCAAGAGCGGCCGGGGCTCCGTTCCACGGCCTCCCCGTTACGGTGAAGTATCTGCCGGCCCCGTACACTTCGATTCGGCCTTTGCGTCGGCCAGTGATCCCATTGGGGAGCGAACCGCGGCAGAAAACTTTGATCCCCGTGCCCGATGGCGAGATTTCCGCGTATGTCGAAAACCGCTCCAGGATGTCCCGGGCCCAGGGCTCGATAGCTTGCGTGTCGGGATCGACGCAACAGTCCAGGTCCACGCCCGCGAACCCACCGCCCAGCATGAAGCCGATGCCGTCGATGCCGTCCCTCGCTATACAGGAAGCGGCGCTGGCGAAGGGCGCCCATGTCGATTGGTCGTTCGACTTAGCGTTGCGGCCGTTGGCGATCTGAAGAGGAGTCTTCGTCCATTTCTGCCCGCGTTTGACAAGCCTCCATGCCACCCATCGCCGTTCCGCCTTAAGCTCCGGGGGAATCCCGTCGAGGTTGACGGACAGGGTCGTCGGCTTGGCGATGTTGGTGCGCATAGCTTAAGTGTCTTCTTGGATATCGTTCCCGAACACGGCCCATCCCGGGCGTTTTTTTCGACTGAAGAGCTCGACCTTCGAGCCTGGGCAAAGTGCTTCCACAAGGTGGAAGAACTCCTCGGGCTTCGCGGAATGTCTCCCGCCCCGCGCCACGAGCACAGTCGTCTGGCTTGTTAGGCGAATCGTAGGCCTGCCGCGGACACACAACAGGCAATGCTCCGTTTGGCCTCGCAACCAGTCGCCCGTGCCCATCTTGCGCTTCACCCAGGTGAGCGTCGTCTTGTAAGAGAATCCCCACGCTCGTGCGACCTCGAAAGCGTCGGGCAGGAATGCGTTGGTCGTCCAGAGCCACAGCACCGCGTCCGCGTGCGCCATGTTGCCCACGTTCATGGCCTTGATCTGCTCCAGAGACATCGCCGGATAGGGGATAGTCCCCCGGTGGGTCGGATCATCGGCGCGCTTCGCGTAGGGCCACGGAGCATCGGCCACGATGACACGAAAAGGGCCTTCGGGAAGAGGCGGCGGTTCCTTGGCGATCTCGTCGGCCTGCCGCTTCACCCGGAGCTTGCGGTAGGCCCCGCTCACCCGGCCCGTCTTGTTCATCTCGTCCAGAAGGGCCCTCTCGCCCGAGTCGACCACTTCCCTTGCCTGCTCGTAGGTACGCCGCGACATGCCGACGGCGCGGGCGGCCACGGCTGTCGTTCGGGCCGACTCATCGCGCGACCGCTTGGGGCAACTTACCCCAAGCGGTCGCGTTTGCACGCTGCGTTTATCGCCGCCGCCCGCGCGCTGCGCTGCCCTCGCCTTCGGCCGGTACGCCGCCTCGATCAAACGGCCCATCGCGACCGCTTCCTCGGGGGTTAGGGCCTTACGACAGGTGTTCTCCTCGCACTGGGCTTTGAGGAGCCTGTCGAAACCGTCGAGTGACGAAGCGACGGTGGCCGGAATGGCCTCCCAACCCAAGCTGCGGCAGGCTTCCACGCGCCGCAGACCGACGATGAGCGTGTTGTCGGGCGCCAGCACGATGGGATGGAGCAGCCCCAACTCCTCGATGCTTTTCGCCAAGCCTTCGATGTCCCCGAGATCACGGCGGCATCGTTTGCCAATCTTGATCTCTGCGATGGGGACTGTCATGTTGGTCGCTTCCCGTTGAGGCACGGCGGCTTCGGCTGGCCGTCTCTCCGGTTAGAAGAACTCAATGAGTTGCGAATCTCGGTGCTTTCGCCGCCGCTGTGTGGGCATCGGGCGCGGGGCCGCTCGGGCGGCGAGGAACTTCTCTAAATCCGCCAGGCGGATGCGCCACCGCGGTCGTCCGCCGGCAGACGCGGCCACATTGATTCCACGCAATTGACCGGAGTGGAGCCAGCCGAGCACTTTGCACTGGTTGACCCCGAGAGCTTCGGCCACTTGCTCGGCGGTGAAGAATCGCCCGGGAGGGGTTTGGGCCGTAGTCATCGGCAGGCCCCTTGGGAAGAGCGATCTTCGTCGATGCGGCGCAGCTCCGA
>CAYGZA010000442.1:0-4348 GCA_964354135.1 uncultured Planctomycetaceae bacterium | reverse complement strand
CGGCGATGATGAGCGGCGTGCGGGCCTCGTCGATGAGGATGCTGTCGACCTCGTCGACGATGGCGAAGTAGGCCTCGCGTTGCACGGGCTTCTCGTCGGCGCCGGTCTGCTGGCCCAACATCCCGCCCAGCAGGTCGGTCTGACCTTCGCGGATGCGGCGCAATAATAGCCGGTCGCGAAGGAAGTCAAACCCAAACTCCTTCGCCGTGCCGTAAGTGAGGTCGCAGCCGTAGGCCTTGCGGCGCTGCGGCTGGGGCATCTGCGTCTGGATCACCCCCACGGTCAGGCCCAGGGCGGAGTAGATCGGCCCCATCCAATCGGCGTCGCGCTTGGCCAGGTAGTCGTTGACCGTGGCCAGGTGGCAGCCCTTGCCGGCCAACGCGCGCAGGTACATCGGCAGCGTGGCGGTGAGCGTCTTCCCCTCGCCGGTCTGCATCTCCACGATCGAGCGGTGGAACATGGCAATGCCGCCGAGAATCTGCACGTCGAAGTGCCGCATGGCGATGGTCCGCCGGCCGGCCTCGCGAACCAGGGCATAGGCCTCCGGAAGCAGGCGGAC
This sequence comes from uncultured Planctomycetaceae bacterium, assembly GCA_964354135.1. Taxonomy (GTDB): domain Bacteria; phylum Planctomycetota; class Planctomycetia; order Pirellulales; family Thermoguttaceae; genus CAYGZA01. Next base: position 3,789 of record CAYGZA010000442.1, on the reverse strand, counting down.
CAACGGCTCACCGCTGCGGGCCCGGTACCGCAGCGAGAGGCTCCGCTTGCGGAGGTCGTGCTCGCCGAGCTGCTGCAGCTCGGGCTCCTGGGCGGCAATGATCGGCAACAGGCCCGCCCATCGGGCAAGCCGCCACTGCGACGGTCCTTGGAGGGCGCCGCGAATGCCTGCCAGGATGTTCGTGGAGACTTGGCTCACGGGGGGTCGCTCTGCCTTGGGGGGCGTTTGGGCGGTGCGGCCTGATGCCTTGTACCGCACAGACTTCCGAAGTCTTGAGGATTTCGGAAGTCTTCCCTATGGAATTCTTCCCTGTAGGGACGTCTCCCAATTATACCCCTTCGTTGCGTCCTGCGCGTGGACGGGAAAACGCCCAGCCGCTACTCAGGCAGATCGGCGATGTTGACCGGCCCGCGCAACCGGGGGGACGCCGGAGGCGGCTGGTTCGAGGATACGGCGTCGATGGGGCGAGGGGCATCGCGGAGGAGGAAGTCGGCCGAGGCTTGCGGCCGGGGTCCGATCGTGCGAACGATCCGTTCCCGGCCCGACAGGCTGCTGGCCACATTCCGGCCGTAAAGGGACCCATCCGTCCGGCCGGCATAAACCGGCGTTGTTCCCGGGTATCTGGCGGTAGCGGTTCCGGCCGCGGGACCGCTTAGGCCGCGGCTGCCGACATCGGAAGTCGCCGCGGATGGAGCGGCACGTCCGTCGGTGCCCGAGCCCGCGACGGTTGCAGAGGTTTCGACAGGACTCCGAGCGGCCGCCGGGACGGTCAGCAGGTCGCCAGGTCCGGTGGTCAATGCCCCCCCTGCCGTCCCGCCGGACCGAGTAGGAGAGCCGGATTCGCCCAGAGGTTGAGATACACCCCCCGTCTGTGGCATGGCGGGCTGTACCGCCGGCTCGGTGCGTCCTTGAGCGGGCACCCAATTTGGGGACATAGCGGGTTGCTGCGGCAGGATCCCCGGGGCCGTCGGCGACGTTGCCGCCGGCGGCCGGAGTGGCCAGGATGGAGTGCGGAGCGGATTTGCCTGCGGCGACTGGGGATAATACGGATCGGTGGCGGGCTGGCCCGCAATCGCACCCGTCCGCGGCGGGGCGACCCGCGTGCGGCCGAAAAACGGGTCCGCGGGAGCCCCCGAGTTCCCGGGACTCTTGCAGCCCGATAGCACCAATAGAGCGGCAAGAAAGGTCACCAGCCGCAGCATCAGACAAGCTCCTTTCCACCCATCGGAGCGGATATTCCTTGGGGTGGACCGGTAGGTTACCGTTTTCGCTGTCTGTGTCCAGAGCGATTTTTGCCCGACTGGCCGGCGGCGGTGACGGCCTGATGCCGACTGCCAACTGGGTGGCCGGTTGCCACCAGGGTGGGGGGCTACTTCTGCTCGGCCTTGCCTGCGGATTTCTCGCGATCCGTGGCGGCGTTGTCCGTCGCGAAGGGATTCTTGATCCTCAGCCATTTCGGCGACGAGGATTCGAGAGGTGTCGCCCCCGCCTCGTCTGCTGCGAAAGGATTGACGACCACCAACGGCCCCCCGTCGATGGGCTCCTCGTGGCCTGGGGATCGCTCTTCCGGAGGAGCTGCAAACGGGCTCTGCCCGTACGGCCGCGAGACTGGGTGGCTGTAGTAGACCGGCGGGTAAACGGCGTAATACGGGAGCCGCTCGATCTCGTATGTCCTGGAAGACCAGTGGCCGTAGGGAGGCCAATAGCAGCCGAAAACATAGGGCGACCAAGCCTGGGCCGCCCCCGCGGCGGCCATCACCGCCACGACGAACACCCCGATCACCGCGATTTTGAGTCTCAGCACCATCGGATTCACCTGAGTGCAGTAGGTTTCCGCAGAGTTCCCGTGTTCTCCAGGCTAATCCGGTGCAGGCCCATTACAAGCCTCAAAAACCGGTCAAGCGGAAGGCACTCGCATCTACGGCTGGGGGAGATCTGCCCCTTTTTGGATGGGCATGTAGGGGGGCCTAGGGGGCGATGGAGGCCTCGCCCCGAATCGCTTCGCCGCAGCCTCCGGGGAGACGTTTCCCACTTTCGGCAGGGCATAGGGCTCGTCGGTTCCCGGCAACTGGGGTGTCTGATCGAGGATTGTCCCCAGGTCGCTCCGTGAAACCTCCGGCCCACAGCCCGAAATCGCGACCAGGGGAAGGAGCAGTGCGACTACCCATACGAACAGCACGACGCAGCGCATGGAAGAGAACTCCGCAAACGCCGGTCCGGTCCATAGAATCTGGTGGGCGAGCACCGGCAGCACGCCCGCCACGGTTCCATTTTAGACACGCGGAAGCCGGAGCGAAAGCCTCGACCATGGATCCCGCAGACCTGACCGCCGCCTTGAAACGGGAGGCCCTGGCCCTGGGATTCGACTTGGCGGGGGCGTGCCCGGCGGCCGTGCCCACTGGATGGGAGCGGTTCAGGCAGTGGCTTGCGGCCGGATACGCAGGGGAAATGCGTTACATGGCGGACCGCGCGCCGGCCTACGAGCACCCCCGCCACGTCCTCGACGGGGCACGGAGCATCTTGATGCTCGGCACGGCCTACCGCACCGTCGAGCCCGTCCCGCCCGGACCCGGCGAGGGCCGCGTGTCGCGGTACGCCTGGGGAAGCGATTACCACGACCTGATCCGCGACCGTCTTCGGCGTCTTGCCGACTTCCACGGGCGTCTTGTGCCGCATGCGCGGGCTCGCGGGGTGGTCGATACGGCGCCGCTCCTGGAGCGTGAGTTCGCCCAACTGGCCGGACTCGGTTGGATCGGCAAGAACACCCTGCTGTTGAGCCGCGAGTATGGGAGTTGGCTCTTTCTGGCGGCGCTTCTGACCACCGAAACGCTCCAGTACGACGGGCCGGTGACCGAGGGCCGTTGCGGCACGTGCCGGGCGTGCCTGGATGCCTGTCCGACCGGGGCCCTGGTCGATTCCCACCAACTCGATGCCCGCAGGTGCATCAGTTATCTCACGATCGAGCTGCGGAGCCCCGTTCCGAGCGAGTTCCGAGAACCGATGGGCCCGTGGCTCTTCGGCTGCGACGTGTGCCAGGAGGCGTGTCCGTGGAATCGCGGCGCGCCGATCTCCGCGGAGGAGGCGTTCCGGCCGCGTGCGGGCACGAGCCCGGTCGATCTGGCGGGACTGTTTGCGATGGACGATCGGGCATTCCGCAAGCGGTTTCGCAAGACGCCGCTTTGGCGCTCCAAGCGGCGCGGGCTGCTGCAAAGCGCGGCGATCGTGCTCGGCAACCGGCCGCACGAAGCCGCCCTTCCCGCACTGATCCGGGGTTTGAGCGACGCGGAGCCGCTGGTGCGGGCGGCCTGTGCTTGGGCGTTGGGACGCTACGGCGATGCGGCTCCGCAGGCTGCTCTTCGCGAGCGGCTTGGCACGGAAGACGATCCCGACGTCCGCCGGGAGATCGAGGCGGCAATTGACCAGAGGCGCAACACGCGGGACCAGGGGCGCGGGTAGTGGGTCAGTTTGAAATCCGGAATCCCTGACCCGCGGTTGCCGGCATCCCGGGTGCCATGGCCACGCCCGGCGTGGCCATGGTACCCGACCTTCCGCCCTCGCCCCTCGCCCGTCATCCGTTGTCCACCAGCGAGCGCGCCGCGGGGCGAGAAAACCGATTCGTTAATCAAAATAGCCCAAGAAGTCACAACGTCCGATCGCGACCAGAGTTGAATGCGGACAAGAATGCCCTGCGGGCGGTTTTCGGGCGGTCAACAAGAGGTGGTTAAGAGCGGGTTTTGGTGAGGCTGCCGCTGGTCAACTGAAATCGAGATCGTCGGCGTATCGTCTTTA
>CAYGZA010000441.1:0-4366 GCA_964354135.1 uncultured Planctomycetaceae bacterium | reverse complement strand
AGTTTGGCGACCAGAACTGCGGCTCGGCAGGAGCCTCGCCCTCCCGTGATCGTGAAACCGCATTTAGAAACCGTCAGGAGAGAACCGTACGCCATGCCAAGCATCAGCGACCCAGTTGAGATTCTACCTGTGATTGCCCTGCCTGACCCGACCCATCCCTTGGGCTGCCGCGCCCGCGTGTTGTTGACGAGCGTCTTCGGCCCCTATGCCCAGGATGACGAGTACGGCAGCCGCGTGATGAACCCCATGGAGCTGTACCACAACCAGGTGACCCGCGTGCAGGGGCCGTTCTCCCTGCGCATGTTCCATCGCACGTGGGGACTGATGCTCATCCAAGCGAACATCCACGCGCCCTGCACGGTGCTGGATTTCCCGACCCTCGATCGGTTCGTCGAGGAGCTCCGCGACAACCGCTACGACGTGGTGGGGATCAGCAGCATTGTCCCCAACATGTTCAAGGTCAAGAAGATGTGCGATCTGGTGCGGCAATACCAGCCGCACGCAACGATCGTCGTGGGCGGCCACGTCGCCAACGTCCCCGACCTCGGCGCGCGGATCGACGCGGACCACATCGTCAAGGGCGAGGGGGTGCGATGGTTCCGCGCATTCCTGGGCGAAGACCCCGACCAGCCCATCCGCCACCCGCAGATCCAGTCCGGCATCGGCACGCGGAACATGGGCGTCACCGTCAAGGATAACCCGGAGGAAGTGGCGGCCGCGCTGATCCCGTCGGTAGGCTGTCCCATGGGGTGCAACTTCTGCTCCACCTCCGCCATGTTCGGCGGCAAGGGGAAGTTCGTCAACTTCTACGAGACCGGCGACGAGCTGTTCGACATCATGTGCCAGCTCGAAGAGGCCATGAAGGTCAGCTCCTTCTTCGTGATGGACGAGAACTTCCTCCTGCACCGCAAGCGCGCCCTGCGCCTCATGGAGCTGATGGAGCAAAACGACAAGTCCTGGGCCCTGCACGTCTTCAGCTCGGCCAACGTGCTTCGCACCTACTCGATGGACCAACTGGTCTCGATGGGAATCTCCTGGGTCTGGATGGGACTGGAAGGCAAAGACAGCCGGTACGGCAAGCTCCACGGCACCGATGCCTTCGCCCTGGTCCGCGAGCTCCAGTCGCACGGGATCCGCGTGCTGGGCTCCACGATCATCGGGCTGGAAAACCATACCCCCGAGAACATCGACGAGGTGATCGACTACGCGGTCCGCTACGACACCGACTTCCACCAGTTCATGCTCTACACGCCCATCCCGGGTACGCCCCTTTACGCCGAGATTACCGCCCAGGGGCGGATGAAAGACGAGAGCGAGTACCATCCGGGAGATATCCACGGGCAGGAGTTCTTCAACTACCGGCATCCTCGCATCCCCGAGGGCATGGAGGCGGAGTTCATGCTGCGGGCGTTTCGCCGCGATTTCGAGGTCAACGGTCCGAGCATTGCGAGGATCGTGCGCACCACGCTGGCCGGCTGGATCCGCTACAAGGACCACCCGGACCCGCGGATCCGCCGCCGCTTCGCGTGGGAGGCCCGGGATCTGCCCACCGCCTTTGCCGCCGTCCTCGGCGGGATGAAGCGTTACTATCGCCGCAATCCGGCGATGCGGGCAAAGATGTCCGAGATCCTGCGCGGCCTGTACGGCCAGTACGGCTGGAAGGCCCGACTGATGGCGGCCCTTGGCGGGCCCTACGTGTTGTGGACGACGCGGCGCGAGGAGAAGCGGCTCGCCCAAGGCTGGACCTATGAGCCGCCCACCTTCTACGAGGTTAACCAATACGTCGACGCCCAGGCCATGCCGGACGGGGCCCGGCAATGCTGCCCCGTGACGCCCCGGATGATCTCCCACGCTAGGCAGGCCGCCGGGAAGCGCCCGGAACTGGCAGCCGTTAGCTGAGACCGGCAGAACGGTTCGGTGCCGTGCCCACGCTTGTCGTGGGCGTGTCCGGGGACGCAAACGGGCGGCGCAACCGTGCCGTGGCACCCATTGACGGTACTCCCGGCCATGTGCTAGCCTGAGCCGGTACGTGCTTCGCTCCAGGTCTTGCCGCGACGGGACGCCTGCCTCTCATGAGCCCGCGATCCTCTCTGCGTCTGCCGATCACCTTGGCGATCGTGATGATCGCGCTGTTGGTCGTGTTGACGATCGGCTGGGTCCTGATGGCCGTGTTCGGGGCCCTGGCCGACGCCCGCCTGGCGGGCCTGAACTGGACCCTTCTCACCGTCGGCACGGTCTTCATCGCAATGCTGCTGGTCGGGGTGGTCATGTACCTGGGGCTCTCGGTCAAGGCGATCAACCTCAATCGGCGGCAGTCGAATTTCATCGACAGCGTGACCCATGAGCTGAAGTCCCCCATCGCCTCGATGAAGCTCTACCTGCAGACGCTCCACCGCCGCCACGTAAGCCAGGAGGAGCAGGCCGGCTTCTACCGGATCATGCTCGAGGATCTCGATCGTCTCGACCAACTGATCAACCATCTCCTCGAGGCGGGGCGCGTGGACGCCGCGCGCATCGACGCCGACGAGGAAGACGTGGCCGTGGCGGAACTCTTGGAGGAGTGCGCCGGCACGGTCTGCCGGCTCTACCGCGTACCCGAGCAGACCGTCCACCTCGACCTCCAGCCGTGCAGCGTGCGGGCGCGGCGCGCCGACCTGGCGGTCGTCTTCCGCAACCTGATCGACAACGCCGTCAAGTACGCGGCCCCGGAGCCTCGGGTCGAGGTCGTCCTCCGCGTCCGTCCCAGCGGAGAGGTGGTCGCGCGGATCTGCGACAACGGCAAAGGGATTCCCCACAAATCCCGCCGCAGGATCTTCGCGCGCTTCGTGCGCCTGGGGCGGGAGCTGGAGCGCGAGAAGCCGGGCACGGGCCTCGGACTGTACATCGTGCGCACCCTGGTGCGCCGCCTTGGCGGACGGGTCGGCGTGCATGACCGCGAAGAGGGGCTCGGAGCGGTCTTCGAAGTGGAATTGCCCCGCCGCCTGACCGTCCCCTACGACGTTCTTCCCGCAGAAGAGCCAAGCGACCCGGCCAACGCAATCGACGCGGCCGGCAGTCTGCCGCCGCCGTGAAGCCATGACCGCGCCCAAACACATCCTGGTCGTCGAGGACGAGGAGCATCTCGCCACGGGCATCAAGTACAACCTGGAGGCGGAAGGATACCGGGTGACGGCCGTGGGCGACGGGCCCTCGGCGCTGAAATACGTCGAAGACCACCCCGGCGACGTGGACCTGGTCGTTCTGGACCTGATGTTGCCCGGCATGAGCGGCTACGCCGTCTGCGAGGCCCTCCGCGCCGGCGAGGAGGACATGCCGGTCCTGATCCTCAGCGCCCGCACCCTGTCCGAGGACCGCACCCGCGGCTTCGACGTCGGCGCCGACCAGTATCTTACCAAGCCGTTCGACCTGGACGAGTTCCTCAGCCGCGTGAAGAACCTGCTGACGCTCTACAGTTGGCGCACGGGTCTGGGAACGAAACCGTCGGCTCGGGGCAGCACCTTCGCGTTCGGCGACGCGAAGATCGATTTCGACCGCTTCGAGGTGACCGTGGGCGGCGAGCCCGTGCGGATGACGCAGTTGGAGATGAAGCTGCTCCGCTACTTCGTCGAGAACGAGGGGCGCGTCATCCCCCGCCGCGAGCTGCTGGAGAACGTCTGGGGCGTGCCGGGCCAGTTGTACACCCGCGCCCCCGACCAGTTCATCCGCCGCCTCCGCAAGACCTTCGAGCGCAACCCGGTCCGCCCCCGGCATTTCCTCACCATCCGCGACGCCGGCTACCGCTTCGTCGCCGCGGGGGAAGAAGGCTGACGAAGCTTGCCGGAACATTCGGCGCGGGGGTATACTGGAGACCGTCCTGCGGCTCGGGGCGAAAGCACAACGAAAGCGCGGGCAATGGCCCGGAAGACAACCTGCGATCCAGGCAACATGGGAGGACCCTAGCAACATGGCTTCTCAGCGAGCGATTTCTCGGCGTTCTTTCTTGAAGAAAACCACCACCGTTGCGGCCGCGGGGGCCGCCGTGCCCTATCTCGTTCCCAACGGCGTGTTGGCGGCGCCGGGCAAGCCGGGGGCCAACGACCGGGTCACGATCGGCGTGATCGGCTTGGGCGGGCGCTCGCGGCAGTTGATGAGCCAATTGCCGGCGGGCGGCCGGATCGCCTCCGTGGCGGATTGCTTCCTCAGGCGGTGCGAGGAGGTTGTCGCGGCGGCTCTGACGACTAAGAAGATCAAGCTGCGGTCGCATCAAGACCACCGGAAGCTGCTCGATGAGAAGGAGATCGACGCGGTGATCGTCGGCACGCACGACCACGGCCGCGTCTTGCCCTCGATCCACGCCTGCCAGGCCGGCAAGGACGTTTACGCCGAG
>CAYGZA010000440.1:0-4369 GCA_964354135.1 uncultured Planctomycetaceae bacterium | reverse complement strand
CGGGCTCGCCGCGCGTTCCCTGGGTCACCTTGCGGTCGATCACCAGGTGCCGGAAACCGCGTTCCATGGCGTTGTTGGTGGGCTCCACGCCCGGAACCCTCAAGAACGTGAAGTAGTAGGGGCCGTGGTCACGGAACCGCTTCGCGATGTTCTCCGCTTCGCTCCGCGGCGGCGCACGCCGCGCCACCTTGAGGATCGCTTTCTGCGCCCGCTCGCCGTCGCGTTTCCATCGCTTGTCGGGCATCGGGCCGCGACGGTGCCAGGTCCGGAAGAGAACCTTGATCGTCCTCAGCACTCGGTGGCCATAGCGGCGTGTCACCGGATCAGGCAGGGTCGTGAGGAACTTCACGTCCCGGATCAAGTGCGCCCAGCAGAACTGCATTACCGCGCTGGTCTCGTCGAGGAACTTCCGATAGGCACTGAAGTAGTCGCACCCTAGCACCCCCCCGAAGGTCTCCCCCAGGAACTCCTTGAGCACCTCGGAACCCCGCGAGGGGTCGATGTGGAACCAGGTGAATCCCGCCGCGCCCGGCGCGTGGAATCCCCACGTCCACAAGTCCTTCCCGCACTCGGGATGGCCCGTCTCGTCCACGTTCAACACCGCTTGTTGAGGCAAGGCCGCGGCCAGTTGCTCATGGCTCGGGCCCAACGCCGCGCTGACCTTCTGAACCACCTTGGCCAATTGGCCCCGGCTGACATCCAGGTGCAACACGTCACCGAAGAACTTCTCGATCGACGTGTACGACATGCGGCCAGCGCCCTTCTGATACGCGATCAGGGCCGAAAGCCACGGGCCGATCAGGCCGGCACGCACCACTTCCTCCGGGAACGGGGCGGCGATCACTTCTCCCGTCTTCCAGGAGCGGTACAGCCGGGCCCGATACTCGGTCACCTCCACCAGTTTCTCCGCCAAGTCCACCTGCTGGATCGAGCGGAACTCGTCCGTGGCCACCCACTGCGGTCCCAAGGGCTCGCCCGTCCACTCGCAGATTCTCGTCTGGTCCACTTGCTCCGGCGGGAACGAGGGTCGCAGGTGCCGATGGTGCCCGGGTTGTCCGCCGCGACGGCGCTTCCGCCGTTTACCCGCTCCGACCGGAGGCCGAGGCGGCTTGACGATGTCGCTCGACGGCGGCTTGGACGATGTGGTGGAATCCTTCTTCACCCGGGCATTCTCCGCCTGCAAACGGGCGATCTCCGCCTCCAATTCCCCGATCCTTGCGTGGAGCGGCGCGACCGCCGCCTCGATCAAAACCCGTACTTCGTCCTCCGTGAACGTCCGTGGCATCCATACGTGATAAACGATTTATCCCGATTGCCCAACACCAGTTTTGGATGTATCCGTGAACGGCCACGTGTTGCCGAAGCGATTCCCGTTCTGGACAAGATCGAAGCCTTCTTGGCGGGGCTCGCCAAGACCGTCCTGCCCAAGAGCAGCTTGGCCAAGGCGGTCAACTATGCACGCAACCAATGGGAGGCGCTGCGTCGCTACACCGAAGACGGTCGCTTGACGATCGACAATAACGTGAGCGAACGGACGCTGCGGCACCAAGCCATTGGCAGAAAGAATTGGCTCTTCCTGGGGAGCGAAGCTGCGGGTCCGCGGGCGGCGGTGTTGTGTACGATCCTGGCCGGTGCCAAGCGTCATCGGATCGAGCCATGGTGTTATGTGCGAGACATTCTCCTCCGCCTGCATGCGGACGATCCGCGGCTGGACGAGATGTTGCCTGACCGCTGGGCCGCGGCACACCCGGAGGCCGTTCTCACCCATCGGCTCGACGAATCCCGAGCCAAAGCCGCTCGCACCCGCGCACGCCGCGCTCATCGCCGCGCCTGCCACCAGTAACGCCGCCTCCCCACGGTCCGCCACCATGGACAGGACTGACGCTTACTGCGAACATCGCTTTATGGAGTGCTCTCCATACCCATCGTTAGGTGGAGGCATGAATCACCCATCCTCACCTCACCTGAGGGTGAAGCGGCCAAGACTAACCCAGCGGCGTTTGCCGTACTGCCGACAGGTCGCCGCAGTCGTTCACAAAATCCGAATGGTTCATGGAAAGCTCCTTGTGCTTCTGTGCTTCCGGGACCTCGTTGTCCTTGCCACCCGCTGGTGGGTCCCGGAGTTTTTTGACGAAAAATGTTTGGGTTGGAAGATACGTTCACGTGCGAGGTCGTTGGGGGCCCTCCGGGGGCATACCCATAGGGTATTGCCACTAGGAGTTCACTCGACCGTACGGTCGGGCGCCAGGAGGAGAAGAGTATGGGATATGAGTACCCCCCTCCCCCCAGGGCCCCCATTGCCATCGCACATGAACATATCTCCCCGCCCGAACATTTTCATCGAAAAACTTCGGGCCGGTCGCGGCCAAGAGAACTCTGCCTCAGAGCGGCTTCTCGTATCTACAATGCGAAGTCCAGGATCATCTCCTCGGGCATCGGGCTGGTGCGGTGATCAGACGCCCCACTTGCTTCTTGGGGATCGGACCTTACCGGGCTCTTGACTTGCCGCCCTGGCCGGTCAGGTACTCAGCGGCGGCCGCCAAGCTTCCCGGCAAGTCGTGCAAGTTCACATTCGCGTTGGGCATTAAGTCCGGCGTCACGAGCGCCGGCCCGTACCGCTGGCGAACGGTCTCGGGGCGAAACCCAAATCGGTAGGGCCATTGCTCACACCGGGTGGAATGAACGCCGTCGCAGGTACACCAAACGATGAATTTGCGATCCCCGGCGGTGCAGTCGAGGCATACGGCTCGTATGGCCCGCAGCGGGGCAAGGACCTTGATTCTGGTCATGGCTCAGATTTCCTTTCTAATCCATAGATTGGCCTCCTACGTGGCCTTTTCAGGACATCCGAGGCTCAGGACGGCTTCGGGGTCCTTTGGACCGCGGGATACCCAAAAACCGCCAGAACAACCGCCTGAAAGGGCGCCCCAGGGCTCCCAGAGGCGTACTCGCCACCGCCGTCGGGCTTGTGTGGCAGTTGGTGCCGCGCGGCGGACGAGTGTCTTACCGACCTGCGTGTGAGATGCGGCCTCTCGGACGACCGGGAACTTGGACCACTTCGGACACTTTTTTCTATTGTTACCACCTTCACCTGCACTTTCTGAAAAAAACGGAGGCTGCCGAGAGCCACAACATGCAAGTTTCTCGGGATTTCTTGATGCTGACCAGGTCTCCGAGAGGCCGTTCTGAGGATAATGGGGTCGAGAAAAGACCATTGTCGAAACCGACCCTCGAAATCCTCGGGGATTCTTGATCTCCGAGGGCCGTTTTTTCAGAAAGTGCAGACCTTCACGTATCCCATTTTTTTGCGCAACAAGGGTACAGTAGGGAAAAGTGTCCGAAGTGTCCGAAACGTCCACCGGTCGCGCTGTGGTCAAAAGTCGCCATGTTCGCCGTCCTCCGCAGATTGACTTCCGTGCTGGTCGCCCTTTTCGGCGAGTCGGTGTCCTAGGTCCATCTTCATGGTGGCCATACTGTCGCAGTGCTCACCGAGCCAGTGAAAGCCGCGGGCGCGGGCGCGGTCCGTTCTGCGGCAGGGCAGGATGCGGCTTACGCGACCTTCGTCATGCAATTGCTTCAGGGCTCGCGTGACGCCCGTGGTCTTCCGCCGGTCGTTCGTCGCCTCGTTGTACCAGCGGGTGGCGATTGCGTTTCCAATGAACACGTCCTGGGTCTCGACGTCGTATCCGAGCCACTTTAGTTTGCCCGCGAAGAAGTCCTCGATGATGTCCCCTTCCTCCAATTCCACGTCAACCTGCCCACGCCGTTCCAAAATCACGTCGAGGCACTCGTCGGGGTTGTCGAGGCGGGCGAGAACCTGGCATTCCCACGTCGCCCACCGCGAACACCGTTTCAACCGTTTCGGCGGTCGGCGGAGAAAGCCAACCACGTCCCCGATGATCGCCATGCGATTGGCGTCGATAAAGGCCGTGACCTCCGCCTCCCACGTGTCGCGGTATTCGGGATCGGCGAGCCGGACCTCGACCACGCGCTGCGCCATGTCGGTTGAGAGCGAAGCCCCGTTTAGGGTAATCAGCCAGGTGAGGTAGTTGGGCCGGGTCGCGTCGCCGACGTACATTCGTTTCCCGGAGATCACGTCGCGCGTGATGAGCGCCTCCAGCTCGGCCCACGAAAAGCGGGTGGTCTTCACGTTGTCGAGGAGGGCGACGCGGATGCTTACGGCCTCTGGGCTCAGGAGCCGCTGCTTGATAACCGCGATTTCCTCAGTCGAGGAAATGTCGAGGGAGCCGCCCCACAGGCGGGCCATCTTCTGGGCCAGTTGAGTTTTGCCTTTTCCCCGCCCGGTATGGGACGTAATGAGTTTCTGTTGCGGAAAGGTTCTTGGGCTAAGGAGCGGGGGCCGGGCTTG
>CAYGZA010000439.1:0-4390 GCA_964354135.1 uncultured Planctomycetaceae bacterium | reverse complement strand
CTAACGGCCACTTCTTCCAAAACGCGAAACTCTTGAACTGAAAACGGCACTAGAATCCATGTGTAGAGTCCATCCAGTGTGACGGGCCGCTTTCCTCCCGGTAGCGGCTCGTTGCTTTTCAGGGCGCCGGCGGCGCCGCCTTCCGTGCCTCCGCGATCACCTGATCGAGCGCCACGCCGGTGAACCGCCGGCCACAGAGAACCACCTCGTGCTGGCCGTCGTGCAAGTGGGCGTAGAGCGCGGCTTGACCGAGGTTCCGACGGACCCGTGCCCCGGCGCGAATGTCCTCAACGCGGCGGTCACGATCGGCGTGGGTCTGCGGGATGCTACTCATCGCCCCCCCCTGGATCGGCGACGACGCCGGCCAGCGCCGCCTTGAGGCGACGGCGCATGTTTTCCAGGAACTCGGCATCAGCACGCTCGGCATCGAGTTCGGCGTTGAAGGCGTCCACGTCGATGATGGAATCAATTGCGTCTCGAAGGATCGCTTGTGTCGATTCCGCCCCAAGAGCGTCGATCTCGAAGACCGTATCCGACTTGTACTTCTCGACAAACTTCCTGTAGGTCGAGGATTTCTCCTTCGCTTTCATGGGCTCGAAGCCAGGGGGCAGCTTGAACTCTTTCACCTGGTCAACAGTCAGGGCCACCTTGACGGGGACGATGTTCTCTATTCCGAAATCCCGCCGCATGGACTGCGCGAAGGATTCCGCAATCGCTTCACCAGCGGGATCGAAGTCGGTCAGGAAGAGAATCACCAGCTTCTCTTTGCCGCCATCCCGGAATCGTCGGGCCATAGCCTCCCGTGGTGGTGATGAGCAGAACCCACGCCCCAGGGTGTAGGGAATACAGTATTCGGCCGCCACGCCGTGGATGGTTCCTTTCAGGGCAACCTTCTCCCCGGTAATCTCGACGTGGTTGGGTTGGGATTGCATCAGGTCGCGCCAGTAGCCTTTGAGAAACTCATCGAGTTGCTGGCGGATGAAGTCTTGGGCGTTGCGGTATATGGTCCAGGTCGTGACCGGGCGAGTATCGTCGGCAATCACGTTCCATGGGATTGTGCCGTCCATGCGGGCGCGGGTCAGAAGATCCACCAGGGCCTTGTAGCTCTGCAAGGTGTTCGCATACCGGGAGCCGGGTTTGCTGGCATGTCTCAGCGGCGGGTCATCCAGCAAGGTGTAGTGGATTTTCCGATCCGACACCGGCCAGATCGGTTTGAGTTTGCTGATTGCAGCTAGTACCGCCTCTAGGAAGGGCATTTTCGCGTTGCTGATTTTCGACCGGCGTCGGCCCTTCGGGATCTCCATGATTTCCACGGCGTCTACTTCGGAAACCCGCCTGCGGTAGTCAAGGAGGGACTCATAGGCTTCTTCGGGATCCGCGCTGACCACCTCCTCACGCAGGGCTTCGTCGAGGGTCTTGACCCGCTGCCGGTTGTGTTCGCGGAGCAGCGCAACAAACTCCGGGTTGATCTCGCCGCGCCCGCTCATTCGCAGATTGATGAGGCGGTTGATCGGCTCTACCCGACACGGCACTTCGACTAGGCCGGCTAGCTGCGCGGCCACGTACCGCCGATGGCCGGACAAAATCCAACCGTCCAGCGTTACGACGAGAGGTTCCCGGATGCCATGTTGGCGGATGCTATCGGCCAGCGCCACGGTGGCCGGGTCTTCCGGCAGGATGGGCCGGTAGAGTTGCTCGTTCTCCGGCGCCGGGTAGATTTCCCCCAGGGCCTTTTTCTGAATCGGGACAAGACCCGATTTCTCCCCGCGTTTGCGGTGGGAAGGTGCTGTAGGTTCCATCATCGTGGTGGTAGTCACGGCTGGCCTCGCGTCAGATCCGGGCCTTGACGAGAACCTGCTCAGCCCGTTTCACGCTCGCACAGCGCGAACGAGAGGTGACGGGCGCTGGGGCCGGCTCGCCGGCAGCTTGTGTGGTGAGCGCGTCGAAGAATCGCTGGAGCGCTTCCTTGGACGTGCAGCGGGTGGCGCCGCACTGGATCGTCTCCAGGATGACGCCCCGGCAGCCCACCGTGGACCATCGGTAGATCGTGGCCACGTTGGTGGAACTAGGCTGCTTGGTCTTTCGGCCGTTGCGGCGCCGGGGGAGGAGTTTGGTTGCCTCAGTCAGAGTGACTAGGCTTTCCGATAAGTCAATCACGGGCGGACCCTTTCATGTTGGGCCGTCCGTACCTCCAAAAAAAAACGCGGGGGGACGGACAGCAGCTAGGTTGTGACTCCTCGCTGCAACCCATTCCCCGCACGTTCTAGCTACGTCAGCGGAGGTCTCATCCCGATCCGTTACCCGGCTTATTGTCTACACGGCTAGTCGCCGGGGTTCGGCCCCGTGGAACAGGGTGCGAATCTGGACTTATGGCCCTTGCCGTTTCCACGGGGGTAGCTGGCTGATGAATCCATCTTCCGCCAGCAGTCTAAATGTCATTATTCGCGTAGACTTGCACCCGTCAATACGAATCTACAAAGAATCCTTACCCGATTTTCCGCGCCACCTCCGCGGCCAGCCGGCCGTCCCGCTCGGCATAGAGCTGGGTCGCGTCGGCCTTCGCGTGCCCGAGGACTACCTGGGTGGCCTCCAGCCCATACTCCCGGCGGATCTCCGTTGCCGCGGCGTGGCGTAGCTGGTTGGGATGCCAGTGAGGGAGGGGATCCTCGATCCTGTCCTTGTTCGCCCGATCGACGGCACGGTGGACCGCCCGGCAGTAGG
Organism: uncultured Planctomycetaceae bacterium; assembly: GCA_964354135.1. GTDB lineage: Bacteria > Planctomycetota > Planctomycetia > Pirellulales > Thermoguttaceae > CAYGZA01. The sequence goes on along the minus strand of CAYGZA010000439.1, from coordinate 1,669 downwards.
AGTCCTTGTCGTAGTGATCGCCGGCCGTCCGCTTCGGGCGCTTCTTCGCCCGGTCCACCTGAGACGGCTGGACGGGACTCTTCCGCCGGGACCGCATCTCCGTCTTGCGCTTGGACTCGGACTCCGCGGGCGAGAAGCAGAACGCCTCGGCCGGGCGCAGGAGGTACGGGCGCAGCACGTCCTGGGCTTTGGGTCCGATGTAGATGGTCCTGGTCCTGCCGAGGTGCTGGGTCTTGTGACTGGCCGGGCGGTAGACCCACGGGTCGGTGGTCCTGTCGATCTCGCACGGGCGCATCGAGCACACCTCCCCGGGCCGGCACCCGGTCAGTCGCTGGATTCGCACCATATCGGCGAGCATCTCGGGCAGCCACGGCAGAGTGACCTCGACCACGTGATCGGCCACGGGCCCGATGGGTTCGGGTTCGCGGGCTTGGGTTCTGCCTTTCCGCAGACCGGGGACCGTGGCGAGGGCCTGATAGACTGTCGGGGGGATGATCTCCTGCGACACGCCCCACTTGAACGCCCGCTTGATTACGTCGCAGTAGTCGTTCACGGTTTTGCGGGCGCACCCGCGATCCGCCAGGTGCCCTTGGATTGTGCGGAAAGCCAAGGGCCCGAACGCTACGACCTCAGACTGCCCATACAGTTCCCGAAGCGGACGGAGGGCCAGCCGGATGATCCCGAGGTGGCGAGTCGGCTGGCCGTCCTTGAGGTAGTAGGTTTCGGCCCACCGCCAGTAGGCCGCGACCAATTCGACCACCAGCAGGTCGGCCATCTTGCGATCACCGGGGGCAGACGGGGGCAATGGCCGTACCCATGTTTCGGCGAGAAACCGCTGGTAGCGTTCCCGACTTGCGGGCGTGCCGTGTTTCCCGAGATAGAACCGCCGGCCCTTGAGCTGGATGAACGCTTGGCCGCTGGCCTTGTGGAGGCGGTAGCTAGGGGGGGTGTGAATTCTGGCGGACATTGCAGTACGTCCCTTTCTGATAGAGGGGTGAGGGGTAGAACTACCCCTTTGCTCTAACTACGGGCCGCACTGCCGACCGCCGGCAGGTATCTTAAGTCTAGATTCGGCAAGGCTTTAGGTAATGGGCGATGGCCGACTCGAACGGCCGACCTCCTCGGTGTAAGCGAGGCGTTCTGACCAACTGAACTAATCGCCCGCGGGGCGCCATCCTAGCGGGCGGGGCGGGGGGGTGTCAATGCGAGGGCCTGGGAGCGGCTCGCGACGGCATCACGTTTTCGGCCGTTCGAACTGCGGCACGGCGAGCTGTTCGCCGTCCTTGTAGGACGACTGGTGGGCGACGATCCCCGGCACGGTCATGGCGAGCGATTCGTAGAGATCGATCGCCGGCTCGCGGTCTTCGACCAGGGCGTTGATGAACTCGGCGGAGATGAACACCGCGGAGCCGCCGTGGCCCGATTCGTGCCGCATCGTTTCGGGGAGCATGTCGGTGTTCCAGTACGCCGGGATCTTGGCGGGGTGGGCGCCCTTCTGGCGGTCGTGCTCGATCGAGCCGTGGACGCCCCCCTTGTCCATGTAGAGCGTCGCCTTGTCGCCGAACCACTGGGCCCGCTCGCCGCCGGCCACGCAGAGCCAGAAGACGTTCGAGCGGCACATGTGCCCCTGGTCGGTGAGCATGATCGAGGCCTGCGACCAGAACGGGTT
>CAYGZA010000438.1:0-4393 GCA_964354135.1 uncultured Planctomycetaceae bacterium | reverse complement strand
CCACTTACGTCAGCGAGGACTCGTTTTTTGTCAAGACTAACTTAGTGCCATTGGGTGCCGAGCATTGGGCAACTTGAGGGCGGTGCGTGCGATGGTGGTCTTTCTGGCTCCGGTGGTTTTCTTTCTGGCGGGTGTGGTGGCTCCTGCGGCGGATTGGCCGCAGTTCCGCGGTCCGAACCGCGACGGCATTTGCACGGAGACCGGACTCCTGAAAGAGTGGCCCAAGGGCGGCCCGAAATTGCTGTGGAAGCTCGGCGGGTTGGGCCGCGGTCTCTCCGACATTGCTATTGTCGGCGGGGCGTTCTATACGATGGGCGACCGAACCCCGTCCGGCGAGGATGAAGGGCAGTTCGTAATGGCCTTCGACCTGGAGAGCCGCAAGGAACTCTGGGCGACCAGGATCGGTCGTCCCCATCCCGGTGGCGACGGCGGGCCCCGCTCGACGCCCACGGTCGACGGCGAACTGTTGTATGTAGTCGGCACCGATGGTGACCTCGCCTGCCTCGAAACCGCCACCGGCAAGCCCGTGTGGCGGAAGAGTTTTGCCAAGGACTTCGGCGGCAAGATGATGTCGATGTGGAAGTTCAGCGAATCGCCGCTGGTGGACGGCCGGAAGCTGGTCTGCACCCCCGGCGGCAAGGATGCGACGATCGTTGCCCTCGACAAGAAGACCGGGGAGCTGATCTGGAAGTGTGCCGTACCGCGCCTCGGCGATCGCGGCCAGGACGGTGCGGGATACACCTCGATGGTCGCCGCCGAGATCGACGGCGTGCGCCAGTACGTCCAGATCCTCGGCCGCGGCGCCGTCGGCGTGGAGGCCGAAACGGGCAAGTTCCTCTGGGGCTACAACAAGATTGCCAACCGCGTGGCCAACATCCCCACGCCGGTCGTCCGCGCCGGCGACGTCTTCGTCACCACCAGTTACAAGACCGGCAGCGCCCTCTTGCGGCCCACGCGCGACGGCGACAAGTTCCAGGCCCAGGAAGTCTGGTTCAACACGCCGCGGGAGTTCGAGAACCATCACGGCGGCGTGGTCCTCCTGGGCGATCATCTCTACGGCGGCGACGGGCAGAACAACGGCACGCTGGTCTGCCTCGATTTCAAGACCGGCAAGATCGCGTGGAAGCAGAAGCCGATCGGAAGGGGCTCGGCCGCGGTGCTCTATGCGGATGGCCACCTCGTCTTCCGCTACCAGGACGGCACGATGGCCTTGGTCGAAGCCAATCCGAAGGAGTTCAAGCTCAAGGGGACCTTCAAGACGGCCGTGGTCAACGGCAATAGCTGGCCCTATCCGGTGATCCACGACGGCAAGCTCTACATCCGCGACCACGACGACCTGATGTGCTACGATGTTCGCGAGAAATGACGATCCCGCAGGGCCGGCGTCTTGCCGGTCCCCGGACTTCGATAACGAACACCACCCAGTAGGACCGGCGTCCCGCCGGTCCCCGGGAATCCGATAACGAACACCACCCAGTGGGACCGGCGTCCCGCCGGTCCTCTGGTTGCGATATCCGCGGGTTGCTGCCCCCGTCTTCTTGACAAGGAGGATGCGATCATGCCCCGTGCGACTGTCCGACCGGTCTTGGTTCTCTCTGCGGCGGTCCTGGTGTTCCTTTGCGGGCCGGTGCGGCTTTCGGCCGAAGGGGCGAAATCGCCGCCTGCCGTCAAACCGCATGTGGAGCAGGTGATCGTCGTCTTCAAGACCCACTTCGACATCGGCTACACGCAGTTGGCCCGCGAAGTGGTCGATCGCTACCGCACCTCGATGATCGACAAGGCCCTGGCCGTCTGCGACGCCTCTGAGTCGCTCCCGCCCGAGAACCGCTTTGTCTGGACGCTCTCCGGCTGGCCGATGACGCAGATCCTCTGGCCCGGGCAAACGCCCGAGCGCCGCTCGCGTCTGGAGAAGGCGATCCGCGACGGCCGGCTGGTGTGGCACGCCCTGGCCGGCACGACGCACACCGAGTCGCTCGGGCTGGAGGACTTCGTCCGCAGCCTCGGCTTCTCCTCGCGATTGGCGCGGCAGTTCGGCCAGCCGCTCCCGCGGGACGCCAAGATGACCGACGTACCGTGCCACACGTGGCTTTTGCCGACCGTGCTCAAGCGGGCGGGAGTCGATTTCCTGCACCTCGGCTGCAACGGCGCCAGCGGCTCGCCCGACATTCCCGCGCTCTTCTGGTGGGAAGGGCCGGACGGCTCGCGCCTGTTGACCATGTACACGGCCGAGGGCTACGGCACGGGCCTGAAGCCGCCGCCGGGCTGGCCGCACAAGACGTGGCTGGCCCTGATCCACACGGGCGACAACCACGGCCCGCCCGAGCCCGGCGAAGTGCAGCAGCTCCTGGATCGGGCCCGAAAGGAGCTGCCGGGCGTGAAGATCCGCATGGGCCGCCTCTCGGACTTCGGCGACGCGATCCTCGCCGAAGAGAAGCAGTCGCCCAAGCTCCCCGTGATCCGCAAAGACATGCCCGACTCGTGGATCCACGGGATCATGTCGATGCCGCAAGAGGCCGCTATGGCGCGGAACGTGCGTCCGCAGATGGCGGCCCTGGAATCGCTCAATACCCTCCTGGGCTGCTGGGGCGTGAACGCCAAGCCGGTTGCCGACAAGCTCGCGGCCGCCTACGAGGGGAGCTTCCTCTACAGCGAGCACACCTGGGGCGCCAGTTCCACGTTCTACGCACCGCGCCTTTACGGCGAGAAATGGAAAGAGGCCCACGCCACCGGCAAGTACAAGTACTCCGAGGAATCGTGGCGCGAGCACGGGGCCTACATCCGCAAGGCCGAGGAGCTGGCCGGCCCGGGGCTCAGGCAGAGCGTCGACGCCCTGGCGAAGGCCGTCAATGCCGCCGGCCCGCGGATGGTCGTTTTTAATCCGCTCCCGTGGCCGCGAGACGACGTGGTCTCGGTGCCGTGGAAAGGCAAGGCCCCGGCCGGATGGAAGGACGCGGCCACCGGGGAACCGGTGTCTGCGGAGATCGACTACGGCAAGCTTTGGCTCATCGCTTCCGGCGTGCCGGGCCTGGGCTTCCGCACGTACGTCCCCACCAGCGCCGCAGTGCGGCCGCGCGACATCGCGTCCAGCGCGAGCCCCCTGGACAGCTTCGTCGAGAACGCCCACTTCCGCGCCAAGCTCGATCTCCAGCGAGGCTGCGTCAGCTCCCTGGTCGACAAGCGGACCGGCAAGGAACTCTTCAATCCCAGCTTGGAGTTTGGACTGGGCCAATACTGGTACGAACGGTTCGACAAGGACTACCACACAAGGTTCCTCGACGCCTACTGCAAGAAGCCCTTGGCCGGTTGGGTCGACGAGTTCGGCCGGGCCAATCTCCCGCCGGCCAGTGAGGTCGGCTACTCGGCCACGTCGCCTTCAGACTGCGGTCTGATGCTCCGCGGCTGTAACCTCTTTACCGAGGCCACGCTGAGCCCCAATTCCACTTGGCGGCCGGGCCAGGGCGTGCCCCATCGCATGGGACTGGCGATCACCCTCTACTCGAACCAGCCGTACGTGGACATGGAGTGGACCGTAACTCGCAAAGACCCGGATCCCTGGCCCGAGGCCGGCTGGCTCTGCCTGCCGTTTGCCATCGACCAGCCGCAGTTCCGGCTCGGTCGCCCGGGCTCGATCATCGATCCGGCCAAGGACTGCGTTCGCGGGGCCAACAACGAAATCTTCAGCCTGGATACCGGGCTGACGATCACTGGGCCGGACGGGCGCGGCGTGGGTATCTGCCCAATCGATTCGCCGCTGGTGAGCCTGGGCCGGCCCGGGGCATTCCGCTATACCCGCCAGTGGACGCCCCGCAAGGCGATTGTGTTTGTGAACCTCTTCAACAACATCTGGGGCACGAACTTCCAGCAGTGGATCGGCGGCTCGTGGACCTCCCGTGTGCGGATCTGGTCGGTCGAAGGCAAGGGCGCCGAGACCGACCTCATCACGCCGGCTTGGGAAGCCCGGACGCCCTGCCAGGTCGTTTTCTGCGACGGCCCCGCTGGGAAGCTGCCGCCGGTGCAGTCCGGCCTGGAACTCTCGCGCAAGGGCGTGCTCGTGACGGCCTTCGGCTCGAATCCAGACGGCGAGGGTATTCTGCTGCGGTTCTGGGAACAGGCGGGCCAAGACGGCACCTGCCGCGTGCGCCTGCCCGAGGGATTGCAAACTGCTCGGGCGAAGCTGTGCGACCTCCGCGGCCGGCCGCTGGAGCAGCCCATCGCCGTCCGCGACGGCTGGCTTGAGATGCCCTTGACGCGCTTCGCCCCGGCGAGTGTGATTCTGGAACGATAGCAGGAAGTCGTCAACGATCGGCAGTCAGCGAGCGACAGGTACTACAAGCCAAAGCTGATAGGCCAAGTGTCAGTAATACGAGGTCACCCCCGTTTGGTGTTTGAAGCC
>CAYGZA010000437.1:0-4425 GCA_964354135.1 uncultured Planctomycetaceae bacterium | reverse complement strand
TTCTGCTTCATCCCGCCGGAAAGGTTCCCCGCCAGCCGCTTCTTGAAGGGCGCCAAGTTGCTGAAGGTCAGGAGGCGGTCGATTCTCTCTTTCCGACCGCGCCGCGGCACGCTGTAAATGTCGGCATAGAAGTCGATGTTCTCCATGACCGTCAAGTCCGGGTAGAGCCCGAACCGCTGGCTCATGTAGCCGATCGATTCCTTGATGGCCTCTGCCTCGCGGACGACGTGGCGGCCGGCCACCCAGGCATCGCCCCCCGAGGGCTCCATGATCGCCGTGAGCAGCCGCATCGTGGTGGTCTTGCCGGCGCCGTCGGGCCCCACCAGCCCGAACAGCTCCCCCTCGGCCACGCTGAGCGTGAGCCCATCGACGGCAGTCTCGCTGCCGAAGGACTTGGCCAGGCGATCGGTGCGGATGGCGTCCATGAGGAAAGCTCTCAGCGATCAGCTTTCAGCCATCAGCTCTCAGCTTTCAGGAATCGCACGGATGATAGCTGATAGCTGACGGCTGATAGGCCAAGTGTCAGTAATTCAAGGTCGGCCCTATACTGCCAGAATGCGTATGCGTGCTGTCATCAGAGGTAGTCAGCGTTTTTCGCGTCGAAAGCTCCTTCACCCGGTTCTGAGGAGGTTTCGAGGCGAAAAACGCGGTCCGGCAACCCACGAAATACGGCTTCAAACACCAAACGGGGGTGACCTCGTATTACTGACACTTGGCCGCTGATAGCTGACGGCGAACTCCGATTCACCCCGATTTCGGCTCCGGTGCGGCCGGGACTCCCGAGGCCGGTGAGTCCAAGAAGATCTCGGCGTCCGCAGGCATCCCGCGCTTGAGCTCCATTTCCGGGTTCTCGATGTCGATCTTGATGCGGTAGACGAGCTTGACCCGCTCCTTGGGCGTCTGCACGCTCTTGGGCGTGAACTCGGCCTCCGAGGCAATGAACGAAACGCGCCCTTCGTACTCCTTGCCGCGGGAGCTGTCGGTGGTCACTCGGGCCCGCTGGCCCTGCTTGACCCGGCTCAAGTCCTCTTCTTGGACGTAGGCCCGAAGCCACACGCTCTTCATCTTGCCAATGGTCACCACGGGCGTTCCGGCGGCGACGTATTCCCCCTCCTCCGCGTTCTTGGAGAGGACGACGCCGTCGAACGGGGCCTTCACCGTGGCGTAGCCAATGCGGATCCGGGCGAGTTCCACCGCCGCTTTGGCCTGGTCCCTTTTCGCCCGGGCCTGCTCTTTCACTTCGTCGCGGGGCCCCTGCTCCACGAGTTTCCACTGGGCCGTCGCCTGGTCGAGGGCCTTCTGGGCCTGCTCGATCTGCTCCTTGCGGGCCGGCTCGTCGGTCAGCTTGAGTTGCTCCTCGGCCTCCTTGCGTCGCCACATGGCAACGTCGTGGGCTGACTTCTGACGGTCGTACGCCTCCTTGGGAATCACCTCACCCTTGAGCAGGTCCTTGGCGCGATCCCATTCCGAGAAGAGGCGGGCCTCCTCCAACTCGGCGACCTTGAGGGCGTCCGCAGCCCGGGCCGCCTCAATCTGCTGCCGAGCGGCACTGGTCAAGAGCCCTTTGAGGGCGGCGTCGGCCTTCTCCATGGCCGCCTTAGCGGCCTTCTCTTCTTCCTCCCTCGAGCCGGCCTCCATCTCCTTGACGACCGCCTCTGCCGCGGCCAGCTCCGCCTGCCGCACGGCCAGCTCCGCTTCCAGATCCTTGGTGTCGAGCACTGCCACGTCCTTGCCCTCGGCGACCTTGTCGCCTTCGTCCACCAGCCGCTTTCGCACCAAGCCGGGGATCTTGAAGGCCATTTCGACGTCGATCAGCTCGATGTTGCCGGAGACCCGCAGGAGGTATTCGCCGCTGGGGTCTCGTCCTGTCAGGACGAATCGCCAAATCAGCGCCCCGGCCACGGCCGCCGGCAGGACCAAGCCAATGATGATCTTGCGGGCGTTCATCGCCGCGTTCCTTTGTGACTACTCATTCACATCGCATCGAAACTGGGAAGTCTAGGAAAACTAGCCGGCCTCCGTGCTGATGGCCCGACAGAAAACCTGCCAGGCCCGCTCCGCGTGCTTGGTGACGTCGAATCCGCCCTCGGTGACGTGCCAGAGGATCCCCGCCGGCACCACGATGCCGAGGAACATCATCGCGATGGTGCCCGGGTCTAACTCCCCGCGGATCCTGCCTTCGTCCTGCCCCTGGCGGACGAATCCCCCTATCCGCTCCAGGTAGTTCTTGAAGATCTTCTCCACGCGGGTCTTGCGTTCCGGGTGGCCGCTGTGGAAGTCGTCGGAGAAGATGATCCGCGGAATGGCCCGTCCTTCTCGGATGAAACGGACGTGCCGCATCAGGAGGCTCCGCAAGCGATCGACGGGGTCGGGCGTTTCCTCGCTGGCCGCCTCGACGTTGGCCGACATCCGCGCCTCGATCCGGTCCAAGACGGCCAGGAGGATCTCGTCCTTGTTCTTGAAGTGCCGGTAGATCCCCGACGGAACGAGCCCCACCCGGCGGGCCACCGCGGCCAAGCTGAGGCGGCTGATCCCGCGGGCCGCCACCAGGTCGAGCGCCGCCTCGGCGATCTGCTGCCGCCTCACGCCGCTATCCAGCTTTTCGTCGCTCATTCCAGGGGCCTCCTATGTGAGCATAGATTCACATGCAACCCCCGTCAAAGGTGGATCTCGGCTTCCGGCCGATTTCCGGCCGACCCAGGGTTGCGGAGAGCCGATTCCGGAGCGTGTATTCGTCGTGAGGGGGGTGTAGAGCAGAGAGTCAGGCGGGATTGTCCCGCCCATTGTAGAGACCTTCAGCACAGGCCGATAATGGACTCCATGAACCGGAACATGGTGACCATCCTCTTGGGCCTGGCGCTGGCGGCCGGATGCAGGGCCTACGAAGCACCGCCAAAGCCGCCGAGGCCCACCCCTGAAGTGGACGACTTCGGCCTCCCGCTGCGGTTCAAGATCGAGGTGCCGGAAGTCCCCGAGAAGATCCGCGGGCCATCGCCGCCGATCGAGAAATGACGGGGCGCCGACAGACAGCGCCCTCCGCCCCCGGTCTCTCGCCTCTCGCCGCCAATTCGTTACGGGTCTGCGAGGAGACCTTGCCCTCGGATCACGTGTACTCCGTCGGTTCCGCCCCGCTGATGTAACGCCGCCAGCCGTCCAGATGTTCCTTGGGCAAGCTGTTCTCCCGCGCGAATTCCGTCTCCAGCTCGCTCTTCGTGTTGGGAACGGAGACGCGGACCTTGAGCCGGCCGTTGGGTTTGTAGTGGAAGAGGACCTCGACGGCGGAGCCTTTCGCCAGGTGCGGCGGCAGCCCGCGGATCGTGCAGCGGCCGATCTGGGTGCAGTCGTCCGGCGAGGCGTTCTCCCCTTCGACGATCTGCACGAGGACCGACTTCTGGCCGGCCTTTTCGGTGTGGAACGTCCGTTTGGCCGTGACGGGGATCGAGGTGTTGCGGGGGATGAGGATCCCGTTGCGTCGCCGCTTGGTTCTTGGGTCGACGCCGACGACGCCCAGGCTGTGGCTGTTGACGTTCTTGATGCGGAAGGTGCCCGGCCTTCCCTGGCTGCGGGCCAGGAGCTGTCCGGCGCGGAGAGCCGCGCCGTGGGCCACCGCCTCTTCGGCGGCTATCGAGGTATCCGGCTCCTTGCCGGTCACCTGCTTGACCATGGTTCGGACCATGGGCATCCGCGTCGAGCCGCCGGTCAGGAGGATGCGATCCACCTGGCTCCAGTCCAGCCGGGCGGCCTTGAGCGTCTGGGCCATCGTAAACCGCGTGCGATCCACCAGGTCTTGGGTCGCTTCTTCGAACTCCTGGCGGCTAATTTCCGTGCGTGCGGAATGCCCCCGGTATTCGCAGGGAACCGTGACTTTGGTCCGCACGGAGAGGGTCCGCTTGGCGTCCTCGCAGTCCCGCCAGAGCTTGCCCGCCACCACGGGGTCTTCCCGCGGGTCCACGTAGTACTGGCGTATGAACTTCTCGGCCACGAGGTCGATCAGCCGCTGGTCCCAGTCGTAGCCCCCGAGCTGCACGTCGCCGTCGGTGGCCAGGGCGACGTACTGGGCGCCGCGGATTTCCATCACGGTCACGTCGAACGTGCCGCCGCCGAGGTCGTAGACCACGACCCGCTGCGGCTTGTCCGACGGCTGCCCCCGGACCGCAAAGCCGTGGTGGAAGCCGAACGCCACGGCCGCGGAGGTGGGCTCGTTGATGATGTCGATCACGTCGAACCCGGCCATGTAGCCGGCGTCCTGGGTGGCCTTGCGGCGGACCTCGTCGAAGTAGGCCGGCACGGTGATCACCACTTTGCTGAACGGGCCGATCTGTTGGCCCACGTCGATTCGCAGCTTGTTCAGTATCCAGGCCTCGATCACCTCGGGGGGATACTGCTTGCCCTGGAGGACCTTGTGGAAGACACGATGCCCGATGT
>CAYGZA010000436.1:0-4451 GCA_964354135.1 uncultured Planctomycetaceae bacterium | reverse complement strand
AGCGGGCCATGTGGTCCAGCTCGCGCTTCATGTCGGTGTTCCAGAAGGTCTGATAACCTTCGCGCCCGCCCCAGAAGACATAGCCGGCCCCGCCCAGCTCCTTGGTCACTTCGACGGCCTTCTTGACCTGGGCCGAGGCGAAGGCGAAGGCATCGGCGCTGGAGCTTGTGGACGCGCCGTGGACGTAGCGGGGATTGCTGAACAAGTTGGCGGTGCCCCAAAGCAGCTTGATCCCGGTCCGCTGCATTTCCTCCTTAACGACCTTCACGACGGCGTCGAGATTCTTGTTCGTCTCCGCAAGGGTTCTCCCTTCCGGGGCGATGTCGCGGTCGTGGAAGCAGAAGAACGGGGCCCCCAGCTTCTGGATGAACTCGAAGGCCACGCGGACGCGGTCCGCGGCGTTCTCGACCGAGTCTACCCCGGATTCCCACGGCCGGAGCATCGTTCCGGGGCCAAACGGGTCGCTCCCCGTGCCCCGCATCGTGTGCCAATAGGCCACGCTGAAGCGGAGATGGTCCTTCATCGAGCGGCCTTCAACCAGCTCGTCCGGGTTGTAGTGGCGGAAGGCCAGCGGGTTCTTGGACTGGGGGCCTTCGTACTGGATCTTCTGGATTTCCGGAAAAGCGGCCATGGAATGGTCTCCGTGTCAGGGCTTGGGCTTATGGCCAAATGATCGTGGTTGGGAACATGACGATTATTGCGGGTCACGGCTTTCAGCTATCAGCTTTCAGCTTTCAGCAATGCGCTAATCCCGCCGTGCCGGGTTGTGTAACGCACTCACTTCGCCAGTGCATGTTGCGCCGCAGATAGACGACTGTTAGCTGACTGCTGACTGCAGATAGCTGATAGCCGACCGCCAAGGAAATCAAGTGTACCAACGCACTAACAAGTCGCCCAGCCGAGGCCATAACTGACTGAGGGCAAAGAGGATCCGCGCACGGCCCGGCACGACCAACTCCGCTTTCCGCCGCTGGCAGGCATGGAGGATCCATTGGGCCAGGCGGTCTGGCGGGACGGACTTCAGGCGGACCCCGGCCCCCTGACGCTTCACCCGCTCAGGCACATGAGGGGCCCCTTCCAGGGGATAGAGTCGCGGATTCTTGCGGGTGATCGGCCCCGGGCAAACCAGGAGCACGTGCAGCCCCTCGGGCCCAAGCTCCAGCCGGAGCTGCTGCGAGTAGGCGGCCACGGCGTGCTTCGTCGCCGGATAGGCTCCCACCCATCGGGCAGCCGACTTGGCCGCCAGCGACCCGATGTTCACCACATGTCCCTTGCGCTCCAAGAGGTGCGGCAAGGCCGCCCGGGTGCAGCGGACCATCGCGATGAAGTTCAGCTCCATGAGGTCGCGGAACTGTTCCGGGCTGGTCTCGGTGAGCTTGCCGCGCATCGAGCGGCCGGCGTTGTTCACGAGCACGTCCAGCCGCCCGAACCGCGTAAGCACCCGGTCGAAGAACCGGTCGACCTCTTCCTGACGGGTGATGTCGGCACGGAGGCCGAGGGCGTCGGTGCCGGAAGCTTGGAGCTGCCGGGCGGCGGCCTCGGCCGTCCCGATTTCCAGGGCGACGACGGCGAGCTTCGCCCCGGCGGCGGCGAATGCGTCGGTGATGGCCCGGCCCAGCCCGCTGGCCCCGCCGGTCACCAAGACCACTTTGTCCTTCCAGTAGCTCATGCGACGGCGTACGGCTCCCGCTGCTTGCGGCTCCGCAGGGCGTTGGCGTCGACGTCGCAGCAGGCGACCATGGCGCCCAGGCCGGCCGCTTGATTGCCGATGTCCGAGCCGCGGCCGACGCCTTCAAGAACTCGCGGCGGGTCGATCGACTCGATTGAAAATTGCAAATTGAAAATCGGCAATTTGGTGTCGGCTGATCGGCTTTGCGGCGGGTCGATCGACGCGAAGAGCAAGGAGGGAGCATGGCAGGTGACTGGATGTGTCGGCTGATCGGCTTTGCGGCGGGTCGATCGACTGGCCACCATCAAGACGGCCGAGGCGTTGCGGGATTAGTGTCGGCTGATCGGCTTTGCGGCGGGTCGATCGACTGCGGGGAGCGCAAGTCCTTTGGGGACTGGATCTTACGAACCCGCTTGCGAGCGGTGGCAAATCGACGCCGAGATTGCGCGAGGGCGCAGTGGCGACTGGTATCATAACCCATTGGTGCATAAGCAGTTAGATGCGTGCGAGCGGTCCCGGGCTTTTTCGCGCCACCGCCGCACTCGCGGACCCAATTGCCAAGGACCCGACGCAAAGCAGATCAGGTCGTGCGTCTGTGCCGCCGCCGGCAGCCGAAGCCGCCTTTATATCGGCCGAGGCCCGAAAGCCAAGGCACGCCAGCACATCTTGACACTCACGCACGACAACTGTGTGGTAACCGGCCAGCCTGTAGCTCGCCAGCAAGGCGGGCGCAACTCCGCCCTTTGCTCCACGGGACCTAGTATAGCAATCGCGATGGCGCAATTCAATCCGCCGCACGATCAAAACGGAACTTCTTCGCCTGCAAGGAGATGCATCTTCCTCAACGGATCGCTCAGTTGCCTGTCCAGGTCAGCAATCCGACCATCGCGTGCCGCATCCGGGTGCGCCCTCCAGGCAAAGAAGCCTCGCACCGCGTCCTCTCCGAGCATGAACTTCCGGTGCAGGTTAACCGACGCATTGTGATCCGCGTTGGCCCGATAACCGAACGGCCACCAACCGGGGTCAGTCTCCTTTCGCCACACACAGTCGCCGTTCGGGCAGACGAATAGCTTCTCCACCCAACCAAAACGAATATCGCGTCTACGCGTTTCATGGTCGAAGCCTATCGAATACCGACGTCCGAGGGCCCCGCACTTCGAGCATACCTGGGAAGTGCCTGCCGGATGGACGGTGAAAACCTTGAGGCCCGCGTCGGCGGCGAATTCCTTGACGCGCTCGACCAATTGCCCGCGGTTCCAGGCGGCTAGCGCGCGGTTGATCCCACGCTCGCGTTCGGCGTCGGGTATGAAGCCCTCAAGGCTTTCCAGGATGAGGACGTCGGCACGCGGCAAGACCTCGTCTGAGTGCTTGTCGCGCGCCTGATCGAGGTTGAGCGCAAAACGCACGATCGCGCGGGCGAGTTTCTTGAAGCGGTCCTTGGCCATGTCGTCAATATGCTGCTGAAGGTCCACATGCGAGGATTCCCCGCGCACAGGCTTGCCGCGGAGCCGCCGCAAGCGCCGGATTTCCCGCTTGTGGTCTCCAATGTGAGCGAGGTCTGGACCTGGCGACCATCGCCCCACGTGTGCGCCCGCGGTTTCCTGCACTCCCACCCACAGATTTCGGGAACGCAGGATGCGAGGACCCTCCTTCTCATACACGGCCAACGATGCGAACCCCAGATTGCGCAGGCCAAGATCGACCGCACACCCGACAAGCCCTGCCGGCAGCGTCTTCTTCCGGCGCGGTTTGCCGCTCTTCGTAAGACCTCCAAGATCCTCCCACTTGATCTTCTTGGCACTTTCGGTAAGCGGCACGTCATCCACCGAGCACGTGAAGTAGAGGTAAGGCACTGCGGAGCGCAAAACGCCGTCCTCATTCAGGCGAATGTTGCGGAAAATGAGCTTCACGCCGCTGATTTGCGCGTTCCGATCCTGTTTCAAATGCCGGTCGTAAAACCGGTATTCCGTCTTCGGTGCCAGTCCTCCCTTGTTTTTGCCTCTTCTAATGGGCTTCTGGACGACAACGGAGCGGAAATCGGACAGACGGGGATCTCCCTTGAAGCGGACTCGCAGCCACTGCTTCGGATGCTCTTGGTCGAGTTTGTCGCCGGTGAGTAGCAACAACTCGACGGTTCCGAAGCCTCCCGCCTTCTTCGCAAGCTGGAGGTTATCATATCCCGGCGGGTGCGTTTGCGGCGCGTTGAAGACGAACCACCTCGGATGTTTCACGGCATGTGGCAGCGTAAACGTGGGCCGGTGGTCGAAACCGTCGGGATTCCTTTTTCTCTTGCGGCGGCGGACGAACTGCCGCTCATAGTCACCGTGGAGCCGGTCCAGCGCCTTCAGTTCCGGGTTGATTCTGAAGAACTCCTCGGCTTCGAGAGCCCGCTGCCTTGACGGCCGGGCATTCTGAATCCGCTGCTTGACCTGATGCGAAAGTTCATTCACAACCGCCGGACCGCCGCGCCAAGCGGCGAGGTCCGCGTTTTGACGTAGCCAATCGAGGTACAAATGCCAACGGCCGCGTCGCTTGGTTATCTTTCCGCCGACGGACTGCTCAAACGCGTCAAATCGCGGCCGGACGCGCAAGTACGGCTCATGGTCCGGATCGTCTTCCCACTCGCGCTTCTCCTGGAGCCACTTCTTATGCGCCTGCTGCCAATTCTTGACTAACTCGTCGTGTCCGGCAAGCACCGCCGCGGACTCCCGGCAGAGCATTTGCCTTAGGACTGGGGTTTTGCAAATTGTGAATTGACCTTGTGAAAACAGGGGGTTTGGGG
>CAYGZA010000435.1:0-4457 GCA_964354135.1 uncultured Planctomycetaceae bacterium | reverse complement strand
TCTTGTGGGCCCCTGGGCAGTCCCCATCCCGATGACGTGAAGCACTCTGATGAATGAACCTCCAGCCTCCCGCAACCAGTCGTCGCTATCTCAGAAACCGGGTGTCACTGACACCCGCTAGGCGACGTTTTCGGAGGTTTCTGGCTGTTTTCACAACGGCGGCGAAGGTGGAGGAAACCCCGGAAAACGTAGGGTTTTCCGGTGTTTTCACAGGCTGCCGCGGTGGCGGGCAGGGCATTATGCGGCAAAGGATTACGGTTTGGCGATTCTCGGCAAAAAAGTGCCAAACGCCTCATATTGTCCACAATGCGATTTTGGCCACCAGAGAGGCGGCTGCGGGCCCGAGGGTGGTCAACAAACAAGGGGGAGTGAGCCTGAGGTTTTCCTTCAGGAGCGTCAAGTCGACCCCCGTCTCAGACTGCACCTGATAGCCGCCGTAGAATTCCACGGTTCCCCTCGTTCGATTCACAAAGGCAGGAGGAAAGCGTGCGTGCAAGCACGCACCCTACTTGCCGCAGTAGTCAATGGTCCGGGCCAGCTCGCTCTTCAGGTTCTGACGGCGGACGATGCGGTCGATGAAGCCGTGCTCCAGCAGGAACTCGCTGGTCTGGAAGCCCTTGGGAAGCTCGATGCGGATCGTGGCCTCGATGGTCCGCGGGCCGGCAAACCCGATCAGGGCCTTGGGCTCGGCAAAGACCAAGTCGCCGAGCGAGGCGAAGCTGGCGGCCACGCCGCCCATCGTCGGGTTGGTCAAGACGGAAATGAAGAGCCCGCCGGCCCGGTCGAAGCGGGCCAGGGCCGCGGAGACCTTGGCCATCTGCATGAGCGAGAGCATTCCCTCGTGCATCCGGGCGCCGCCGCCGGACCCGGAGACGATGATCAGCGGCAACTGCTGCTCCGTGGCCCGTTCGACGGTCCGCGTGAGCTTTTCGCCGACCACCGAGCCCATGCTTCCCATGATGAACGAGGAATCGGTTACGCCGAAGGCGACGCGGCGCCCGCGGATCATTCCCGTGCCCACCATGGCCGCATCCCGCAGCCCGGTCCGCTCCTGTTCCTGCTGGAGCCGCTCCTTGTACGGGATCCGGTCGCAGAATTCCAGAGGATCGGTGGGCTCCAGCTCCTGGTCCCACTCCTCGAAGGTGCCCTCGTCCAGCACCTGGCGGATCCGTTCTTGGGCGGGAACGTACCAGTGGTAGTCGCACTCGGGGCAGACGCCCATCCGCTTCTCCGCCTCCTTGCGGAAGATGGTCTGCTGGCAACCCGGGCACCGCTTCCAGAGTCCCTCGGGCACGCCCCGCTTCGGGTGCTTGATCATCGCCCGCCAGGTGTTGGGGTCGGGGTCCTTGGAAGCCATATCAACCTCGTGTTGAGAGCGTTTTCCGTTCTTGGCCGGTCGGCACGTCGCGGTCCGCCGCACCGGGGAAGAGACCTCACCGGCTGTGGACCGGGGCCTCGGGCTCGACTTCCAGGACCTCCCACCGGCCATGCTCGCCGGTGGCCTTCCACAGGTCCCCCAGGTCGCCGTGGGTAAGGAACCGGCGAACCAGGCTCGCCAAGGGCTCCGGGACCACCAGCCCGATCACCCCCTCCTTGTGGCGTTTCAAGAGCCGCGTCAATGCGTGCTCGACGCGGTCGGCCGCCTGGCTGAGCATCTCGCCGCCGGGCGGGCAAACCGACTCGGGCTGCTCCTGCCACTGGCGATAGACCTTCGGCTGCTTCAGCCGCACTTCCTCGATCAGCATCCCCTGCCACAAACCGTGGTTCAGGTTGTGCATGCGATCCAGTTTTCGCACGCGAATATCCAGGGCCTTGGCGATGGCCTGGGCCGTTTGCAGCGCCGGCTTGCAGGAAGGCGCGTAAACCACTTCGACGTTCTGCCCGCGGATTTCCTCGATCACCCGGGCAACCTCGACGTTCCCCTGCTCGTTGAGCGGGACGTCGAGGTTTCCCTGGATGCGGCGCTGCTGGTCGTAGTCGGTGGAACCGGGGCGAATCAGTAGAATCCGGACCATAGAGAAGGCTCAAGCTAGACGCCGGCGCCGGCAGTGGCTTTGGCAATGGCGGTCAGTTCCGCGAGACGCCGGCGGTAATCGGGATGCCCCAACAAGGCCGTGCCCACCGCGAACCATTGGGCCCCGGCCTCGGCACAAGGACCAATCGTATCCGCGTTGATGCCGCCGTCAACAGAGAGCAACAATCGGGGGGGGAGCTTGCCGCGGAGGAAGCGGAGCTTCTCCAGCACCTCCGGGTAGAAGTCCTGCCCCCCAAAACCGGGCATAACACTCATCACCAGGACATAGTCACACTGCCCGAGGCAGCCGTCCAAGGCGGCCACCGGAGTTGGGGGACTGATGGCAATCCCCGCCGCGGCACCCAGACGGCGGATGCTCTCCAGAAGCGCCCCCGGATCGGCCACGGTCTCCACGTGGAACGAAATCAGGTCGGCCCCCGCCTCGCGAAACCGCTCCACGTAGCGGCCGGGCTCGGAGATCATCAGATGAACGTCCAGAGGCAAATCCGTGACCCGGCGAATCGCCTCGACCACCGGAAGCCCGAAACTCAGGTTCGGCACGAAGTGGCCGTCCATCACGTCGAGGTGCAGGACCCGAGCCCCGGCATCCTCCAGGCGGTGGACCTCTCGCTCGAGGTTGGCAAAGTCGGCTGCCAACAAAGACGGGCCAATGAGAGGCACGGCAGCATTCAACTCAGCCAAAAGCGAGGTCGCTTCCATACCGAGGACTGCTCAACTTCACCAAGACGCCCCAACGATGTTCCGATTCTATCACCACCGCCAGTGGCCGTCAGCGCTGTTTTCGGGGGGGAATCCACAAGTCCCGCGATGACAAGGACTTGCGATCATCGCGACGCGAGCATTCACCCAACCCGTCCAAGAGACCTGGTGACGACGCTCTGCGTCGTCACCAGGTCGGAAGACTTCCGAAGTCTTAGAGACTTCGGAAGTCTGTCCCGAGCCGGCGATTCGTCAGCCGGCTTCGGCATTACGGTCCATCCGGTTCCTCAGTCCGAGGAAGGTCGGCCAGCGATGCCAGCCTGAACAGCTCCAGGAAACGGCCGGTGGTGTAGTAGCGGGCGATCCGCGGCTTCTCCGCCGGACGATCGATTCGCAGCAGCCGGCGCCGGACCAGTTGCGCCAAGATGTGGCTGCTGGGCGTCCCCCGCAGGTTGCTGATGTCTTCGGCCGTGATCGGCTGCCGATAGGCCACGATCGCCAGCACGTCGACGGCCGCCTGCGACAGTCGGGCCTCGCGGATCCGGCCGTAGAACTGGTCCCGAAGCGGGTGGAATTCCCTCCGGATCGCCAGCCGGTAGCCCGGTCCTTCGCTGACGATCTCGTAAGGGTAACCGGCGCCGGCGTAGCGGTGATTGAGCTGCTCGACCAGGTCGAGGATCTCGCCGGGCTCCACCCCCCGCATCAGCTCGGCGGCCCGCTGGGGGGTCAGCGGCTGGCTATCCCGGTTGCCGACGAAAAGCATGGCCTCCAAGACCGACCGCGGGCTGATGGGGCAGAGATCGTCGGCGTCGGCGGGCGCGGCGTCGATCGCAGGCGGGGCCTCCCAGGACCCCTGCGGCGCCTGCTCCCCGTCGGTTTCGACGACTTCCCGAACCTGGCCCTCGGCGGTTGGATCTCCCTGAGCCGGTTCCTCCGGCCCCGGAGCCTCGCTTCGCGAGGGCCCGCCCATGACCTCGGCGAAGGCCTCGGTCAGCTCGCGGAGCGAAATCCCCTGCTGCCGGGGAGGATCGAAGGCTGGAGTTGGCTTGGCGGCCATGGCGCCACTATAGGCCCGGACGGCGATCAGGGGCAAGGTCGGTCGGAGGAGGGAGCTATCAGCCTTCAGCTATCAGCCATCGGCTCTCAGCTTTCAGCAGCCGGATCTTACCTCTTGGTCTTCCGTTTCCCGCTCTTGGCTTTCCGCTTCGCGACTCGGGCCTTCGCTTTCGCGGTCTTGGCCTTAGGCTTGGCGCTCTTGCCCTTCGGCTTGGCGGCCGCGGGTTTCCGCTTTGCGATTGCAGGTCTTGGCTTGGCGATTGCGGGCCGCGGCCTTGCGACTGCGGGTCTCGGCTTGCGGCTTTCCGGCTTCGGCTTCGGGCCCTCCGCCGGTTCCCGCCGCTTGGCGACCTCGGCCTTCATGAACTTCAGGGCGTCGGCGGCCAGTTGCCGCTCGCTCTGGTACATCCGGCGCCAGATCTTCGTGGCCGGGACGAGTTTCTCCAGCGCCAGCCCGAAGGCCTCGACCACCAGGATTCGGTCGTAGCCGATCTCGTGCAGGGTGTCGAAGTTCTCCTTCCAGCGGACGTTGCCCTGGCCCGGCGTGCTGCGGTCGTTCTCCGAGATGTGGACGTGGACCAGGCAGTCCTTCAAGGCCCGGATGGCGGCGGGGACGTTCTTCTCCTCGATGTGGGCGTGGAACGTGTCGTACATCATCTTGCAGTTG
>CAYGZA010000434.1:0-4461 GCA_964354135.1 uncultured Planctomycetaceae bacterium | reverse complement strand
ATACGCATTCTGGCAGTATAGGGCCGACCTTGAATTACTGACACTTGGCCGATGAAGGATGAATTCGGAATGCGGAATTCGGAACGATGAGTGTCGCGTAAAGGGCTAAGCGCATTCTCTCTCGCCCCTCGCCCCTCGTCTCTAATCCCTAGTCCCTAATCCCTGTCAACCGGCTGGCGACGCGCAGGGCTTCAACCATCCCGCGCACTTCGGCCCGGCCTTGCCATGCGAGGTCGAACGCCGTGCCGTGGGCCACGCTGGTCCGGATGATCGGCAGCCCGAGGGTCACGTTGACCGCCCGGTGCATCCCAAGGAGCTTCAAGGCGATGTGGCCTTGGTCGTGGTACATGGCCACCACGGCGTCGAACTCTCCGTTGCGGGCACGGACCATGATCGTATCGGTGGGGAGCGGGCCTTCCAGGTTTAGTCCCTCCGCCAGCCCTCGTTCGACGGCCGGACGGATGACCGCTCGTTCCTCGTCGCCGAACAGGCCGCCTTCTCCCGCGTGGGGATTGAGCGCACAGACGGCGATCCGCGGCCGCACGCCGCTTTTCATTCGCGTCATGAACCGGTCGGCCAAGCGGGCCGTGGCGAGGATTCTCGGGACGGAGAGCTGTTCAAAGACGTTCCGCATCGCCGTGTGCAGCGTGACGTGAACCACGGCGAGGCCCGCCGGCGACCGCACCTGCTCATCCGGGCCGAGGTAGAGCATCATGGCAAAGTCCTTCGCCCCGCAAAGCTCGGCGAGCAGCTCCGTGTGGCCGGGATACGCGTGCCCGGCCCGGTGGAGCGCCTCCTTGTGCAACGGGGCGGTGGTGATGGCATCGACCTCGCCCGCCAGCGCCAGCCGAGCCGCTCTCACCACGGCGTCGTACGCGGCCTGGCCCGCGCGGGCATCGATCGTCCCGGGGACCACGTCGAGCACGTCTGCCGCGCCGCAGGCCAGGCATGGGATGAGACGCGGCTGCGGCTCGGCCTCGTTGGGCGAATCGACCGGGACCACTTCCGCCCCCGTGCCGCGGAGAGCCACCGCACGGCGGAGGATTTCCGGATGCCCGACCGCGACCGGGCGGCAGCACTCGTGGACCGCGGGGTCCGCCCACGCCCCGGCGACGATCTCCGGCCCGATGCCGGCCGGGTCTCCCAGCGTCAACGCGATCCGCGGCTTGACTTGCGCCATCGATCTCGGCATTCCATCAGCCCGGGTTTCCCGGGCCTTGCCTGTGCTCGGTCGATCATTTATCGTGAGGACCCGGCGTTTGCTCTCACCTTGGAGTTGCAGGATATCACCATGCGGGCGTGCGTGCAACGCGTCAGCCGGGCGCAGGTGACGGTGACTGGGCAGGTGTGCGGCCGGATCGGCCGGGGAATGCTCGTCCTGCTGGGCGTCGCCGCGAACGACACGGAGACCGACGCCCGCCAACTGGCCGACAAGATCACCGGGCTGCGGGTCTTCGAGGACGACCAAGAGAAGATGAACCTCGCGCTGGCGGACGTGGGCGGGGCGATGCTCGTGGTCAGCCAGTTCACCCTGCTGGCCGATTGCCGCAAGGGGCGGCGGCCCAGCTTCACCGACGCGGCCGGGCCCGAGTTGGCGGAAAGACTCTATCAGGTCTTTGTCCGGACCGTAGCGGCGACCGGAATCGAGGTCGCGACGGGACGCTTCCGCGAGCAGATGGAGGTGGAGCTGGTCAACGACGGGCCGGTGACGCTCTTGCTCGACAGCCGGCTGTTGCCGGGAGGGCAAAGCCCCTGACCCCGTCGCTCCCTCTAGCGGAAGAACCCGCTCCGGGCCCGCACGGGCGGCCGGCTGGGAACGTCGTCGGGGGCTGAGTTGGGCGGATATGCCGGGGTGCCGTCTGGGACCGGCGCCAGGTTTGTGGTCGCCTGGCCGGGCCGGTCCATATCGTTTCTCGCGTTCCATCCAGGCAGCCGGGCGAGGGCTTGCCCCGAGTAGTCCGCGATCTCCTCCGCCCACTCCTCGGCGGTCTGCTGCAACCGCGTCTCATAGAACGTCTCCATCCATCCCGGCTCCTTGCACGCCAGGAACGTGACCAGCGCCAGGATGGAGTAGGTGGACAAGTTGGCCCACAGCCCCTTGCGGAAGAGCTTCAGCCCGGTGCCGAACGATTTCTTGAGCTTCATCCGGCCACGGACGTATTGGACGCTGTAGAGCTCGTCGAGGATGAGGTGGGACAAGTAGCCGACTACCACGCCCCCGGCCGTGTAGCCGCGCAGATACAGGGTGCCCGAGGCCAAGAGGAACGCAATCTCCCCGGCAATCACCGCCGCCGGAATGCTGTGGAACATCCCGCGGTGGACTGTAAAGAGTTTCAGGAGGGCCGATAACCCGAAGCGGATCGCCAGGTACACTGCGGCGGCGGCCAGGATGATCGACTCCGTCGCCCAGCCGAACGTCTGAAATCGCTCGACCAGCATCGTGCAGACGACCGCCGCCGCAAACGAGAGGCTCTCCCGCAACGGTTTTCCGGGCCCGCTGTCGATGTCGGGCAACATCCCCGACACGGCACACAGCCCTCCGGCCAACGCGCAAGTCGGCGCCGGCACCTGATACAGCCCGTAGGCCGCACCGCCGTAGGCAATGCCGGCCAGGCTGCTGATCGTCATGTGCGTCTTGAAGCCTGCCATGGCTGCTCTCCGTAGCGTCCGAGGGAGCCGGCCATCCCGCCCGTGCCGGGGCATTGGCCATTACGTTGGGGGATGGCTTCTCCTTCCGGGCTCCCTTGTATCCGAAACCGGGTGGCCGGGCCAAGAGCAGTTTTCCTCTTCGCACGCCGCGGACGGGCCGGTATACTTCTCCGCGCACGCGACGCGGGGGCACGCTGCGCAGACTTCCGAGGGCTCAGAGACTTCGGGAGTCTGTTGGGGAGTTTGTTGGGCTCTGGCCCGTCGGCCATGGGCGATCTCCCGGCTGCCGGGCCGTGCCGCGATCGCCCGGTGTCCTAATAAGACCGCGACGAAGGAGACCCGTGTGGCCGGTCTTTCGCTCCAGCCGTACGACATCGGGATGGTCGTGGTGATCCTGCTGGCCACGGGCTTCGGCGCGTGGAAGGGAATGGCGTGGCAATTGGCCGCGCTGGCGTCGTTGGTGGTCAGCGTGGTGGTGGCGGTGCGGCTGAGCGAGCCGGTGGCCCCCTACATCAGCGCGCAGGCGCCGTGGAACCGCTTCATCGCGATGCTCATCCTGTACGTGGCCACGTCGCTGGCGATCTGGCTGGCGTTCCGCCTCGTGGCGGGAATCATCGACCGCGTGAAGCTGCGGGAGTTCGATCGCCAGATCGGCGCCATCTTCGGGTTTGCCAAGGGGGTCCTCTGGTGCATGCTGATCACCTTCTTTGCCGTCACCCTGTCGGAGCCTGCGCGGCAGGCGATCCTCAAGACCCGCTCCGGCCGCTACATCGCGGTGATCTTGGAGAAGGGGACACCCCTCCTGCCGGAAGAGGTCCGCAAGCTGATCGGCAAGTACCTCGAAGAGTTCGACCGGAAACTCGATCCGAAGACGCCTCCGGAGCAGCCCGCCGAGCTGTCCGACGAGCCCCTGCTGGCAGCCCCGGAGCCGCCGGCGCCGCAGCCGCGGAGTCCGGAACTGCCGAGGGCCCCGATTCCCAGGGGATTGCAGCCGGTGGAATGACCGGCAGCCCCCGTTTCTCTCGGGATTCGTGCCTCCTTCGACCGAACATAAGAGACATTATCGGACGTTGGGGAGGGGCCGAAAAAGGGCTGTCAGCCTGCTGATAGCTGAAAGCTGATAGCTGATAGCTGATAGCTGAAGGCTGATAGCTGAAAGCCGACGGACGCCGTCTAATCGGCGGCAGAATCGACCGGGCGTCCCGCCGGCTTGGCATCCGCGATGAGTTGGCCGTCGGGCGTGTCGGGCTGACCGTCCGAGGATCGGAGGCGGGCCTCGGCCGACGGCTCCTGTTCAGGCAGCTCCTGTTCAGGCAGCGCCCGCTCCAAGAAGACGCCCATGCGGCGGAACTTCTGATACCGCGCCTCGAGCACCTTGTCGATCGGCTGGAGGAGCAATTCGCGGAGGCTCGTGCGCAAGTAAGTCTTCAGCCGGCTGGCCATGAGATGGTGATCGCGGTGGGCCCCGCCGAGGGGCTCCGGGATGACCACGTCGATGACCCCCAGGGCCAATAGGTCCTTGGAGGTCATCCTGAGGGCCTCGGCGGCCCTCTCCTTAAAGGTGTGGCTCTTCCAGAGGATGCCGGCACAACCCTCGGGGCTGATCACCGAGTAGTAGGTGTGCTCCAGAACGGCGACGCGGTCGCCCACGCCGATCGCGATGGCCCCGCCCGATCCCCCTTCACCGATGACCACGCAAAGGACCGGCGTCGGCAGGCGGGACATCTCGAACATCGACTGGGCGATCACCTGGAACTGGCCCCGCTCCTCGGCGCCGATGCCCGGGTAGGCGCCGGGCGTGTCGATGAAGCA
>CAYGZA010000433.1:0-4466 GCA_964354135.1 uncultured Planctomycetaceae bacterium | reverse complement strand
CCTGGCCGAGACCTCGGCCTGCATGGCCCTGAGCACGCTCAACGACGACGGCTACATGGCCTACTGCGAGTCGGATTTCGTGGTCATCCCGGCCGGCATGTTGCTGACCAACATCTCCGGCAATCCGATCTTCTTCAACGACCCCACCTATCCGCACGACGGCATCATCACCCTGGCCCACTGCACCGGCCCCCGCAGGCTCAACGGCAAGGACTTGGAGCCCGTGAGAATCCTCACCCACTTCGAATCGGACTACGGCGCCGCGCCGAAGGTCGAAATGCGGATCGGGCAGAAAGTGACCAACGTCATCCCGGACTTCAAGCAGGACCGCTACGTGGGGCTGGCGGGCGAGATTGCAGCCCACGAATTCCTGCCGATATGCCGGTGCCAGATCGACATCAAGTTCACCTGCCCGGACCAGGCGCTCGCCGAGCGCATGCCCGGCTTCCACTGGATGACGATCTACGGCGATTACATGAAGGAAACGGGCTACGCCCTGCGGAAGATCCCGATCCGCTGGGAGGTGCTGGCGTAAGCGGTCGTCCACGATTCCGCGCCAAACTGGGGATGATTCAGACCCACGGCCGGTTGACAAGCGGGATCGTCACAACGAGAATGGGGCGCACACCGTCCGGGGGCGAAGGCGCGGAGCGGTCGGGAGAAATGGTTGACGATTCCGGATGAGATCCTGACGTCCTGGCGAAAGAGAGGGTTGCTTCATGAACACTCAAGAGAACCGTGGCAGTTTCTCCTCGCGGCGCGAGTTTCTCAAGCGCTCCAGCGGCGCCCTGGTGGGCGCGGCGTTGGCCGGGGGGTTGGCCGCCCGGAGCTACGCCGCCGAAGACAACACGATTAAGATCGCCCTGATCGGCTGCGGCGGGCGCGGCACCGGCGCCGCTTCGGAAGCCCTCAGGACCAAGGGCCCGACGACGCTCTTCGCGATGGCCGACTTCTTCCAGAACCGGCTCGACTCGAGCCGCGCCCACTTCGAGGCCGACTTCGCCAAGCAAACGGACGTGCCGCCGGATCGGCGCTTCGTCGGGCTGGACGGCTTCAAGAAGGCGATCGACGCGATCGCCCCCGGCGGCGTTGCCGTCCTGGCCACGCCCCCGGCGTTCCGGCCGATCCACCTGGAATACGCCGTGGCCAAAGGCTGCCACGTGTTCATGGAGAAGTCGTTTGCGGTGGATGCCCCCGGCATCCGCCGCGTGCTCAGGGCCGGGGAAGAGGCCAAGAAGAAGAACCTGAAAGTAGCCGGCGGCCTGATGAGCCGCCACTCCAAGCCGCTCGAAGAGTGCATCGCGCAGATCCACAACGGCCTGATCGGCGAGGTGATCACCGCTTGGGCCTACCGCGTCCACGGCGCCGTGGGGTTCACGCCGAAATCGCCGGGGATGAGCGAGATGGCCCACCAGATCCGCAACTACAGCAACTTCACCTGGCTCAACGGCAGCTTCATCCTCGACTGGCTGATCCACAATATCGACGTCTGCTGCTGGGTCAAAGACTCCTGGCCGGTCTCGGCCCAGGGTCAAGGCGGGCGCCAGGTCCGAGACGTCCCTAATCCGGTGCCCGACCAATTGTTCGACCACTTTGCGGTGGAATACAGCTTTGCCGACGGCACGCGGATGTTCGCCCAAGGGCGTCACCAGACCGACACGTGGGGCTTCTTCGGCGACGTGATCCACGGGGCCAAGGGCTCCGCGGTCCTCGGCGAAGGGCAGCCGGACCCGCGGATCTACAAGGGCCACAAGCCGCCTGCCACGTGGAAGGCGTTCGCGCAGGCGTCCGAGGTCCCGATCTGGAAGTACCAGGGACCGGGCTGCAATCAGTACCAGGTCGAGCACGACCTCTTGTTCGACGCGATCCGCCAGGACAAGCCGTACAACGAGACCCAGCGGTGCGCCAAGTCGGCCATGACCGCGATCCTCGGGCGGATGGCGGCCGAGTCGGGCAAGGAGATCACCTACGACGAGGCGCTGGCCTCGAACATCGAGCTTGCCCCCGGGCTGGAGAACTGCACGATGGACTCCCCGGCCCCCGTGATGCCCGACGCCCAAGGCAAGTACCCGGTCGCCATGCCCGGGTTCACCAAGGTCATTTGAGTGATTTCCTGCCGGGCTTCCGACAGGATGTCCTCCCACACTCGCTAACGCCGAGCGGCAGAAACTCCAGTTCCCGGTGAGCCAGCAGACTCCACGCACCTTCATTGATGCTCCCGGTCAGGGTGTACGCTAAATGGGGTTTCTCGATCTCGGGAGGGCGATCATGAAACGCGCGGAACTGGTAGCGTTGCGATTGGGGCTGCTCCTGGTCGTCGCCGGCTGCTGGTCGGAGTATCAGGTCGGCAGCTTGCCGAAACCCGCAGCTAAGCCGGCCGCATCGCCTGCGGCGCAGGCCTCCCAGCCGGCAACTCCAGCGATGCCGCCCCTGGCGTTTCCCTCCGCGCCGGCGGGCCCCCATTCAATTCCACCCCGGGGAGCGATGCCGGCGTCCGCCAGCCCGCCGCTGCCGCCGACCATGCCGCTTTCGCCGGCCGGCCTGCCGCGGGCTTCCAGTGTACCGAGCATGCCTCCGGCGGCCCAGCAGTTTCCGATCGATCTCTCGGTCGGGGTGGCCCTGCCGCAAACGTTGCCGGAGGGAACTGCGATGGGTTTTAGCGTCACATACCGCTTTGGCGAGGGCGAACCTCATCCTTCAATACAGTACGCTTGGGTCATAACCAAGTCGCAGCAGTGGCCCGTCACGGGCCCAGGATCTCCTCAAGGGCCCTCGTCGTCTAGACTGCCCTCGAAGCGCCTGCAGGCACGAATTCCGGTGCGGCTCGACCGGGAGGGCACTTTATACACCTTCATCCAGGGGTGGCGCCCGGAAGAGGAGCCGTTCCAGACCCACATCGAGGATTCCCGCGGCCAGCGGCTCTCAGAGATCGAGCCGCTGCACGTTACGGGAGGCTCCTAAGCGCGGGCGAGTCGCGAGTGGCTGGAGGTCAACGGGGCGTCAGTACAGTTCGTAGGTGTGCTCCCCGCCGTGGGCCGGGTTGCCGATGAGCGTGCGGGTTCGGGAATCGACGACCAGATCGAGGTGCTCCAACGGGATTTGCCCGATCAGCACCGGCACGTCGTCGGGCACCTCCATGACGTCCATCGTGCAAGACCGCCCCTGGATGGTCAGCCGGACGGCGTCGTAGATCGCGGCCTCAGCCAATCCGGTGCTGCTCGTCACACGTTTGGTCCCGGTCTTATTGAGTCCGAGCTGGCGGATGAGCCGGGTCGGCAGCGACAACAGGGTCGCGCCGGTATCCACCAGGGCATCGGGGACCGCGATCCGTCGTGCCTGGTTGCCGGGCAAGAGGCCGCGCTTCACGGCCCACAGGTCTTCAATGTTCTCGATCGTGGCCTCGGTCAACACTCGGCCCATCGCAAGTGTCTCCATAGCATCGCCCCCGAGAGAGTAGCAAGTCGTCCTCCAGCCCCTTTCATTATACGATTCCAGCATACCGGCTTCCAGGACGGTCGAAACCTGCTGCGTGCGAACCAAGCCCGGACCAGCGGCGTCTTGCCAGTGGGGCTACCGTGGGGCAGAATAGTTGTCTTCGAAGTTGGCTTCTGCGGTGATCTGAAAACTCCGTAAGCGGGATCCCTTGCCATGCCAAGCTGCGTTCTGGCGTACTCGGGCGGATTGGATACCTCGGTGATTCTCGGCTGGCTGATGGAGGAGGGGTACGACGTCCACGCGGTGTACGTCGACCTGGGACAGCCGTGCGAGGATCGCGAGGCGATTCTGGAAAAGGCCCGGCGCATTGGGGCCAAGTCCGCAAAGATCGTCGATGCCCAGGAGGAACTCTGCCGGGATTTCGCCTTCCCGGTGCTCCAGTGGCAGGCCAAGTACGAGGCCATCTACCTGATGGGCACCTCCATCGCCCGGCCGCTGATCGCCAAAAAATGCCTCCAGGCCGCCCGCGAGGCCGGGGCCGGCGCCTTCGCCCACGGGGCCACCGGCAAGGGGAACGACCAGTGCCGCTTCCAGTTGGCGGCCGAGGCCCTGGAGGCGGGCATTCGGGTGATCGCCCCGTGGCGGATGGAAGAGTTCCGCCGGAAGTTCCCCGGCCGCCGCGAGATGATCGCCTACTGCGACGCAAAGAAAATCCCCGTCAAGGCATCGGCCCAAAAGCCCTACAGCTCCGACGAGAACTGCCTGCACATCAGCTACGAGGCCGGCAAGCTCGAAGACCTCTCGCTAAGCGGCGTCGGGCTGGTCGAGTTCGGCATGACGGTTTCGCCCCAAGAGGCCCCCGACGAGATCGAGCAGGTGACGGTCGGGTTTGAGTCGGGCGTGCCGGCAAGCGTCAACGGGCGGCGCCTCGGGGCCTACGACGTCGTGCACCAGCTCAACCGAATCGGCGGCCGCAACGGCATCGGCCGGGGGCGGCTCTACATCCGGGTTTTCCCCCATAAGCCGATTAC
>CAYGZA010000432.1:0-4471 GCA_964354135.1 uncultured Planctomycetaceae bacterium | reverse complement strand
GCTCGAACCCGAGACCTACGGATTAAAAGTCCGTTGCTCTACCAACTGAGCTACAACCCCCAAGTTCTTGCTCCGCAAGCGGTTGCGGCCAACGACCAGTCCAGCAGGGGGTGATGGACCGCGGGCCATGCGACAACCGGCGCCTTGAGGCCATTAGAACGGAGTCCAAGACACCGGGCAAGGTCCCCAGGTTCCGAGCCAGAACCATATTGCCCGATATGGCCGGGCGGTTGCCCCCCTGAAACGGCCACGTTGGTCTCAAGCGTCTTCCCGATCGGCTTCCACGTTGCCTCGTCGAAGGCGACAGAGTCCTTGCCGAGGCCGGCCCGTCTGCGCTCGTAGTCCAGCGATCGCGTATAATTGCGGCTTTGCGGCCTCTGGAGTTGAAAGGACCAAGGCGATGCGATCCGATACGATCAAGTTGGGCGACGCCCGGGCCCCCCATCGAAGCCTGCTTCGGGCCACCGGCGTTCGCGATCAGGACTTCGGCAAGCCCTTCATTGCCGTCTGCAATAGCTACACCGACATCATCCCCGGCCACGTCCACCTGGACAAGGTCGGCGAGTTCGTCAAACAGTGCGTGCGTAAGGCGGGCGGCGTGCCCTTTGTCTTCAACACCATCGGCGTGGACGACGGCATCGCCATGGGCCACAGCGGCATGAAGTTCTCGCTCCCCAGCCGCGAGTTGATCGCCGACTGCGTCGAGACCATGCTCCAGGCCCACCGGTTCGACGCCATGATCTGCATCCCCAACTGCGACAAGATCATCCCCGGAATGCTCATGGCCGCGGTGCGGTGCAACATCCCCACGATCTTCGCAAGCGGCGGGCCGATGGAGGCCGGCAAAACCCCGGACGGCAAGACGGTCGATCTGATCGACGTCTTCGCCGGCGCCGCGGCCCGGCAGCAAAAGAAGATCTCGGCCCGGCGGCTCCTGCAACTGGAGAAGGCCGGCTGCCCCACGTGCGGCTCGTGTTCCGGGATGTTCACGGCCAACAGTATGAACTGCCTCTGCGAGGCCCTGGGCATGGCCCTCCCCACGAACGGCACGCTCCTGGCCACGAGCGCCGAGCGCAAGCGGCTCTTCCGCCGCGCCGCCCAGCGGATCGTCGAGATGGTGCTGGAGTTCGAGCGGGTCGGCGAGGGGCACGGGCTCTTGCCGCGGGAGATCGTCACCGCCCAGTCGATCGACAACTCGATGATCCTCGACATGGCCATGGGCGGCAGCACCAATACGGTCCTCCACATGCTGGCCGTCGCCCACGAGGCCGGCGTGCCCTACGACATCGAGCGGATCAACGCCCTGAGCCGGCAGACGCCGAACGTCTGCAAGGTCGCCCCGAGCAGCCACTACCACGTCGAAAACGTCCACAACGCGGGCGGCATCCACACGATCCTGGCGAGCGTCAGCCGCGGGCGGCCGGGGCTCTTGCACCTCGATTGCCCCACCGTGACCGGCAAGACCCTCGGCCAGAACGTCGCCGAATACGACATCCGCTCCGACACGGCAAGCCAAGAGGCCCTGGAGCTGGCCGCGGTCACTCCCAGCGGAAAGCGGAACACCAAGGCGATGAGCGTGGCCCGGCAGGCCGCCTCAGTCCGCGAGCTAACCAGCGAGGCTTTGGACTTCGATCCCAACGACTGCATCCGCGAGGTCGACAATGCCTATAGCCAGGAGGGCGGGCTGGCGATCCTCCGCGGCAACCTGGCCCCGCAGGGAGCGGTAGTCAAGGCCGCCGGAGTGCGGCCCGAGATGCTCCGCCACTCCGGCCCCGCGGTCATCTTCGAGTCCGAGCCCGAGGCGTTCCAGGGGATCGTCGGCGGGCAAGTGAAGGCGGGCGACGTGGTCGTGATCCGCTATGAAGGGCCCCGCGGCGGGCCGGGAATGCAGGAGATGCTCGCCCCCACCTCGGCCATCAAGGGGATCGGCCTGGACGACAAGGTGGCCCTCGTGACCGACGGCCGCTTCTCCGGCGGCACGGCCGGGGCGTGCATCGGGCACATCAGCCCCGAGGCTGCGGCCGGCGGGCCGATCGGCCTCCTCGAGCCCGGCGACACGATCGAGATCGACATCCCCGGCCACACGCTCAACGTCAAGCTAAGCGACGCCGAGCTTGCCGAGCGTGCCAAGCGCTGGACCCCGCCCCCGCCCCGCTTCAAGACCGGCTGCCTCGCCAAATACGCCGCCCTGGCCACCAGCGCCGACACGGGCGGGGTGCTCAAGTGGAGTTAGGAGACAACCTGCCATGGCAAAGTCCGATCCGTGCTCGACCCGATCATCAGTTGCGGCCAGGCTGCTGTCCGTTACGGGACTACTAGGGGCCGCAGCATTGTTGCTGTTGGGAAGTTCCGTATTCGCCGACGGCGGCTTTTTCACGAAATACGTTGGCCGAGCGGACAACCGTGCATCGTCCCAGAAACAGGAAGCCTTCATCGTCCGCGACGGTGAGAAGATCCAAGTTACCCTGCGCACGCACTTCCGCGCTGGGCCGCCGGAGTTGGCGTGGGTGATCCCGGTGCCAAAGAAACCGGGCAACGTGGAAAAAGCAGACGACCAGCTTTTCGGGATACTTCAGCAGTGGACCGCTCCGAAGTTCTGGGCCAGGGGACGGAGCAGGTCTGGTCTCGGTTGTGGTTGCGGCGGTGCGGGGTCGGAGTCAATCGCGGGCTCGGTATCGGTCTTGGAGAGCGGGACGGCAGGAATCTTCGACTACACCGTGCTGACGGCAACCGGGAGCGATGCGTTAACGCAATGGCTTGGGAAAAACGGGTATGCAATGCCGAGCGGTTCAGCACAGGTCATCAAGCCTTACATTGACCAGGGCTGGTACTGGCTTGCCGTTCAACTCCGCGCTGACAAGCGTGACGAGCACTTCTTGGCTCCGCATCCGATCCGTTACACGTACCACGATGATGGGAAGCTAATCTACCCGTTGGTCATCTCGCGTTTGTCTGCCGACCAAGAGAACGAAGTAGTCCTGTACATCCTCTCGACACGCCGGTTCAACTGCGAGAACTGGTCGAACTTGGCGGTTCCCGAGAAGGATCTGGCACTCGACAAGTCATCTCCGAGCGGCACCAACTATGAGAGGTTGTTTCAGGAGGCCATCCGCGGGGAGGGGGGCCACGCTTTTGTGACGGAGTTCGCGATGGATACCGATACGGAGGGCCTGCGTCCCCTGCTTCAGGCGATCACTGGGGAAGACCCGTTGAAGCTATGGCCCTCGGAGAAGAATGTCGTTTTCCTCTCGCGACTTCGCACGGTCGTTGCCCCAGCGGCAATGGATCGCGATGTAATCCTGATACCGACCGGATCGGCGTCCGTATACAACACACATCATATACGCGTCACCGATGCTGAAGGGAACTTCACGGGTGCGATAGCCACCATGGCGGGAATCAGTCTTCTAGTACTCGGATTCCTGCAGGCCCGCCGCTGTGTTCGCCGCACCGGAAATCGAAAACGGGACATCACTGATATTCGAGGAGACTTGCGATAATCAGTGAGGTCCCCCTTTTCGCGGCCCGGGGCTCCGCCGCGATTCTCCCCCAGCCTGCGCGACTCTTGACTTGACCTTACGCTATAATTACAGTATCAATATGAGTGAGCTGAGATTCGAGTGGGATGAGCGAAAGAACCGCGCCAACCGGTCAAAGCACGGCGTCTCCTTTGAAGAGGCGAGAACCGTTTTTTTCGATGAGAACGCCATCGAGTTCTACGACGACGAGCATTCGGAATGGAATGAAAGACGAGTACGATCTATCGCGAATGAAGCGGCGACGCAACCCCTACGCGAAACGGCTCAAGCGGCAGGTCACGATGCGGCTGGGAGTGGACGTGATCCGGTACTTCAAGGACATGGCAAAGGAAACCGGCATTCCTTACCAGAAGTTGATCAACCTGTACCTGAGCGACTGCGTCCAGTCGGCCCGCACCCTTCAGCTTGAGTGGGTGCCGTGAAGCCGGGTGCCCACCCGCACAATTGAGGTGTGCCACTGCCGTGTGGCCTTGGGGCCCGGACCCGCTTTTCCCTCCTCCCAGGCGTTTACGCCTGGGAGGAGGGGACGCCGAGGTCATTGTCGGCCCCTTGAGGGGCCGCCGCGGCGCGAGTTCGCGCCCGGAAGGGACAAGACGAAGGGAATCGGGGATTCTCGCGGTCCCAGGCGTAAACGCCTGGGCTAGGGAAACTCTTGTTGGCCACAAGCGAGCGCGCCGTGGGGCGAGAAAACCGATTCGCTCACCAAGATGGCCCAAGAAGTCACAACGTCCGATCGCGACCAGGGTTGAATGCGGACAAAAACGCCCTGCGGGCCGTTTTCGGGCGGTCAACAAAGGGTGGCTAAGAGCGGGTTTTGGTGAGGCTGCCGCTGGTCAACTGAAATCGAGATCGTCGGCGTATCGTCTTTAGAGCCGCAGGCTTGCCGAAGGCTCGGGAATTGTTGGCCACGGGCCCTCTTGGGACCGCGCCCG
>CAYGZA010000431.1:0-4518 GCA_964354135.1 uncultured Planctomycetaceae bacterium | reverse complement strand
CCTCGAACCTGGCCGCCCCGGACATGCTCTTCGACTGGTCCCGGTTCATGCCGGAGTTTGTGACCCACGGGACGGGACTCTTGGCGTTGGGCCCCTACTTCAACCTCCTGCCCATCGTGACGATCTGGATGTTCCTCTGGCAGCAGAGGAAGTTCACTCCCCCGCCAGCCGACGAGCAGGCCCGCCTGAACCAGAAGATCATGCAGTTCATGATGATCTTCATGGGGATCTTGTTCTTCAAGGTCGCGAGCGGCCTGTGCATCTACTTCATCGCTTCGAGCCTCTGGAGCCTGGCCGAGCGGAAGTACCTGCCCAAGACGGCGGTAAGCTCTTCAACCGCGCCGGCCGAGCGGGCGCCCAAGCCGCCCACCTCCGGGCCTGCCGCCCGGGACGGCTCCGGTCAAAAACGAAAGCGCTCGCCGCGGAAATGAGCCGCAGATTCGGCCTGGCGAGATCACGGCGCCGTTGAGGATCGGCAAGCCGTGCTTTCACGCCAAGTGGCCGGTCGGCTACCTGCCGGAGTACCAGCCGACACAAATGCCGCGATCCCAGCCTGACCTTCGGGAGACGATTCTTGCCGCGCGTCGCCCGGCTCTCTACGGCTCGTTGGCCCCGGCCAAGCCGTAGGACTGCGATGACTGGCGGGTCTCGAGAAGATAGCGGCGGAGCGCGGCCCACGAGCGGCTCTGGTCGCTCAGGTCGAAGGAGACGTGAAGCGGCACGCCGTGTTCCCGCCACCATCGTCGTCCCTGCTCGCACTCCACGAGATCGAGGACGCTTCGGGCATGACGGAGGCCGTCGGGAAGACGCCGCCGGACCTCCGGGGGGACCGGGCCGTTGAAGCCGTACCGGGGCCAGGTGTAATAGCCGTTTTCACCATGGACTCGGCCGGCGAAGACCTCGATGCGCACGATGCCGAGGGCCTTGGCATGGTCAAGCTGCCTCTGAAGCACCCGCAGTCCCAGCCCCTTTCGCTGAAGGCACTTCCGCTGGATGTGGAAGCCGTCGTTGACGAGGACCGCGCCGGCCGGCTCGGGTCGCACCAGGTGGATTCCGCGGTAGCCGTGGCCCAAGGGTTCGCACAGCTCCAGGTACAGATCGCCCCAGAGCGTGCCGACTTCCACCAGGGCCTCATCCGGCGCGCCCGCCAAACCGGCATACTCCCAGGGGTGAAGGTCTCTTCCGAACAGGCGCCGGGCAAACCGCTCCACCTGCCGGCGCTCGCCGCGATAGAACACGATTCTAGCGCGACTCCGTGCGGAGGTGCGTGGCCGCTGGTTCAACATACAGACGAGATCACAAGTTCGCGATAAGCGATTCGGCGACACGCGAACGATGCCGCCGTCGCGGGCGCCCACCGGGCACGAAGGGGGCGCCCCCAACCCCGACAGGTGGCGATCCCTGCGCAAGGGATGAAGTCCCCTTCGTGAGCTTCACCCCCAGGTGTCCGCAGGATTATGCGCGACGGGGATGACAACATGCTGTCACCCCGGCAGCAAATGGTCCGGGATTACGGCCCCAAGACTCAAGCGGAGAACTTTCGGCCCGTCAATCGCTCGTAGGCCTCGACGTACTTCTGGCGCGTTCGCGTCACGACGTCGTCGGGCAGGGCAGGAGGAGGGCTGTTCTTGTCCCAGGGGGTCGACTCCAGCCAGTCGCGGACCGACTGCTTGTCGAACGACGGCTGGCCGCGGCCCGGCCGGTACTGGTCGGCCGGCCAGAAACGGGAGCTGTCGGGAGTGAGGACCTCGTCGATGAGGATCAGCCGGCCGTCCAGCAGGCCCCATTCGAATTTGGTGTCGGCGATGAGGATGCCCTTCTGCCGGGCGTGGGCCGCCCCGCGCTGGAAGATCTCGAGGCTCCGGCGACGGAGCTCGTCGGCCAGCCCAGCCCCCACCAACTCGACTGTCCTGGCCAACGAGACGTTCTCGTCGTGGCCCGTCTGGGCCTTGGTTGCCGGAGTGAAGATCGGCTCGTCGAGCTGGGAGCTTTCTGCCAGCCCGGGCCGGAGCTCAATCCCGCAGACCGTGCCGCTCTGGCGGTACTCCTTCCACCCGGACCCTGCGAGGTATCCCCGCACGACGCACTCGATCGGCACCACGTCGGTCTTCCGCACGAGGCTGGTCCGCCCGGCCAGCACGCGGCGGTCGGCACCCGGCGGCAGGTCCATTCGGTCCACGTCGGTGGTGACGAGGTGGTTCGGCTCTCCGAGCAGGTCGAACCAGAAGGCGGCGATCTGATTGAGCACCCGCCCCTTGTCCGGGATGCCCGTCGGCAAGACCCAGTCGAAGGCGCTGATCCGATCCGTGCTGACCAAGAGCAGCCGATCCCCCAGGTCGTAAACATCGCGGACCTTGCCGCGTCGAACCGGGATTCCCGGCAGCGAGGTTTCGATCACAACGCTCTGGTTCATCGACCGATTCCTTGAGCGGCGAAAACGGTAAGCCCCAGAAATATAGCAGGGTCCCCCAGGGGCGAACAGCGGGCCGGACCAGATCGGCAAGGCGCCGACCATTCGCCACGGCATCCCCAGGAGCCCACGTGCTTGTGGCGGTCCTTCCGGTGGGATAGACTGACAAGCGGCAGTAGTCGGTTTGGGGAGGTTCCTTCGCCCGAGAAGTATCGCCCTATGCCGGCAGATGACGCAGCCGGAGAGGGCGAGCTTCTCCCCTGGCGGCCGTGCGACGGCCGGCTCTTGCCGGCATTTTGGATTGCTGAGGACGGTTGCTGATGGGATCGATGCGGTTCATCGTCTCGCCCGCCGATCGCATCCCTGAGACAATCGCCGAGCAGGCCTATCTAATAGCCCCGGATCGGATCCCCTGGCACGTGCGGACGCACTGGCAAGAG
This sequence comes from uncultured Planctomycetaceae bacterium, assembly GCA_964354135.1. Classification (GTDB taxonomy): domain Bacteria; phylum Planctomycetota; class Planctomycetia; order Pirellulales; family Thermoguttaceae; genus CAYGZA01. The sequence goes on along the minus strand of CAYGZA010000431.1, from coordinate 1,668 downwards.
GGGGAGCTGATCCTGGAACGGGGAATCTCCGAATCTGCCTGCCTGCAAATCCCTTGGCGGGTCGAGGGCCACGGTCTGGCGGTTCTCTCGACGGCTACACTCTGCGAGCGAATGCAGCCCTATTATCTCCCCTTGGAGCTGGTCCGCGGCAAGATCGCCCAAGTTCGCAACCAGCTCTCGGAGTGGCAAGCGATCGGCATGGAGATCCCGGCCACCGTGGAGGCGGGGCTGGCTGCGGTAGTCCGGTTTTTCGGCCAGGCCGTCGTCGGCGAGCCGGGTTCTCCGGAATCCACGCGACTGGCCGACGAGGCGCTCCGCCGCGCCCTCGATACAGCCGCTCTTTTGGCCCTCTCCTACACGGAGCAGGCGCTGGCCTTCCGCCGGCGGCAATCACCCAAGCTTCCGACGCTCCTCGGAGCCGACTTGGGCTCCTCCGTGCCGGACGATCACCTTGGCGGTCAGTTGCTCCAGGCGTTCAACCTCGGAAACGTCCCCATGACCTGGCGGGAAGTGGAAGCCACGGAAGGGGGCTACTGCTGGGACGTGTGCGATCGTCAAGTCGAGTGGTGCCGGGCCCACGGGCTGGCGGTTTCTGCCGGCCCGCTCCTCCAGCTCAACGACCGCTCGATTCCCGATTGGCTCCACCTGTGCGACGGGGATTTCGAGAGCATCCACTCTTTCGCCTGCCAGTTCGTCGAGGCGGTGGTGAGCCGCTACCGGGGCCGGGTCGATCTGTGGCTGTCGGCCGGCCGGATAAACACCGCGGAGCTGCTTTCACTCCGCGAGGAGGAGCGGGTGAGACTGGCCGCTCGGGCCGTCGAGTTGACCCGGTCGCTCGACCCCGAGGCCCAAATCCTCGTTTCTTTCGACCAACCCTGGGCGGAATACCTGAGCCGCCGGGAGCACGATTTTCCGCCCCTTCACTTTGCCGACGCACTCCTGCGGGCGGACCTGGGACTCACGGGGCTGGCACTGGAGATCAACCTCGGCTACAGTCCCGGCGGCACCCTGCCCCGAGACCTCCTGGACTTCAGCCAGCAGGTGGACTACTGGAGCTACCTCGGCGTGCCGCTCGTGGTGGCCGTCACGGTCCCCAGCGGCTCGCACGCCGACCCCTTGGCGCAGCGGCAGACCATGCCGCCCCTGGAAGATTGGACTCCGGCGACCCAACAGGCATGGGTGAACCGCTACGTGCCGTTGCTCCTGGCCAAACCGAGCGTCCAGGGCATCCTTTGGAGCCAACTCCGCGACTCCGAGCCGCACGGCTTTCCGCACGGCGGCCTCTTCGACCTCCGGCGCCATCCCAAGCCCGCCCTGCGACAACTCGCCTCTATCCGGCAAGCGCACTTGCGGTGACACACCTGTATTCCGGAATCCGGTAGGACCGGCGTCTCGCCGCCGCAGGCGCACTTCGTGGACGGGCGGGACGCCCGTCCTACTCGATGGGTCACTCGTAAGCCGGTCGTCCGCCGGTGGGACCGGCGTCTCGCCGCCGCGGGCGCACTTCGTGGACGGGCGGGACGCCCATCCTACTCGATGGGTCACTCGTAAGCCGGTCGTCCGCCGGTGGGACCGGCGTCTCGCCGGTGCTGCCCATGGTAGGGCACGTGCAAGACGGGCGTCTCGCCTTAGTTTTACCCACATTTTCTCTGTTGGGCTATGAGGTAG
>CAYGZA010000430.1:0-4528 GCA_964354135.1 uncultured Planctomycetaceae bacterium | reverse complement strand
CCAAGGTGAAGTATGAGGAACTCGGCGACGTTTTCCGCGACTGGAAGGTGCTGGGGCTGTCGCTGGTGCAGAACTGGATCATCGGGCCGATCCTGATGTTCGTGTTGGCCATACTGTTCCTGTCCGGCTATCCCGAGTACATGGTCGGGCTGATCATGATCGGCCTGGCCCGCTGCATTGCAATGGTCATTGTCTGGAACGATTTGGCCAAGGGCGACACCGAGTACTGTGCCGGTCTGGTTGCCTTTAACAGCATCTTTCAGGTCTTCTTCTACAGCGTCTATGCCTGGTTCTTTATCACGCTCCTGCCGCCGCTGTTTGGCCTCAGCGGTAGCATCGTGGAAGTGAGCATGCGGCAGATCGCCGAAAGCGTCTTCATCTACCTGGGGATTCCCTTCTTCGCCGGGATGATCACCCGCTTCGTCCTCTTGCGGCTTAAAGGGCGGACATGGTACGAGGAGGAGTTCATCCGCTGCATCAGCCCGATCACCCTGATTGCGCTTCTGTTCACCGTGGTCGTGATGTTCAGCCTGCAAGGCGAGAAGATCGTCAAGGAGCCTTGGGACGTGCTGCGGATCGCGGTGCCGCTCTTGATCTATTTCGTGGTGATGTTCCTGGCGAGCTTCTTCTTGAGCTGGAAGCTCGGCGGGGACTACCCGAAGACGGCGACCCTCTCCTTCACCGCGGCGAGCAACAATTTCGAGCTGGCAATCGCGGTGGCCGTGGCGGTCTTTACGATCAAGCACGGGGCGGCCTTCGCCGCGGTGATCGGGCCGCTGGTCGAGGTGCCGGTGCTGATCGGCTTGGTCAACGTGTCGCTTTACCTCCGGCGGCGGTTGTTCCAGCGTCCCGACGGGAATCCCGGGTGAGATGACCGTCGAAGCGGCAGGGAAAGGCGCCGCGGGGGCTGACCCTATTCCGGAACCACGCGAAGGAAAACCTCCTTGCGGCCCGCGGAATCGGCGGCCACGAACGGCTTGCCGGCGGGCCGGCCGTCGATACGGCATTCCTGGAGCTTGGTGCCCGTCCCCTCGATGACCACGTGGAGGCTGGCCTTGCGGTACTGGACGTTCCGCAGCTCCACGCGGGTAATCCCCTTGGGAACGCAGGGCTCGAAGGAAACCCCCTCCCGCTGGAATCGCATCCCGGCCAGACCCATCAAGACCATGCGGAGGTATGCCGTGGCGGCCCAGGTTTGCCGCGTCGTGGCCTGCCAGAGGACGATTCCCCGCGGTCCGGCCTCCTGCATCCCGCCGTAGGGTCTTCCCGTCAAGGGGTGGTAGATCTCGACGAACTGGCGGTCCCGCGCGGCGTGCCCGGCGAGCTTGAGGAACTCGTGCCCGAAGACCCCGGGCTTGCGCAATCGCGCGGCGGCCTCGGCCCAAAAGCCCTGGATCTGCGGCCAGACCGTGCCCGCGTGCCGGGCGAAGGCCGTGCCGTCCGCGGAATCGTAGCGGCGGAAGCTGGGCCACTCGCACGGGAGGCCGGCCGGAGTGACGTGCAGGTTCTTGAAGATCGCCTCCGTCTGGCTCGCGTCCGCCACGCCGAAGAGAATCGCGTAGGCGTGCCCCAGCCCCTCCTGGTGATCGCAGTTGCCCAGCGGGCTTACGAAGAAGCGGTAGTGGCCCTTCTCGGGCATCCACAAATGCCGGTTGATGGCGTCCTTGAGGGCCCGGGCCTTCGCAGCCCACTCGGGATCGGCGGGCTCTCCCAGCTCGGCGGCCATCTGCCCGGCGGTCAGGTAGGCGTTGTAGTAGAGGCAGTTGGTCGAGAGGGCCTCCATCGGGATGCCGTAGCCGGGCTTGGAGACCTTGTCGGGATTGTGCCGGGGCCAATCGAGGATGCCGCTGGAGCCGCCCGTCTTGGCGAACTCGTCCGGGTAGCCGGCGATTCCGTCGCTCCAGCCCGGCCCGCGAAAGAGGCTGTTCTTCGCGTCGAATTCCGTCCGCTCGAAATACGCCAGCGAATCCCTGCTCGCCTGGAAGGCCAGCTTGAGGAACTGCCGGTCGCCGGTGTAGAGATAGTGGTGCCACGCCCCGGTGACCCAGACGATCGCGTCCCAGTACTGGCCACCGATGAGCACTTTTCCGTCTCCGCCGGATCGCGTGAGGACCGAAAGGAGCGTGTTGCGGGCGACCTCGGGCATGAGGAGCGAGGCCCCGTTCGAGGCGTTGATCGCGGCGTCGCGGGTCCAAGGGGTGTCGTAGTCCATGCCGGCGAGGATCACGGGGGCGGGCTCGGGGAGCAGCCCGTCTTTGAACGGCCGCACATTGCCGACCAGGTCGCCCAGCGCGATGCGGAATGCCTCGTTGACGGCCCGGTGATTAGTGTCGAGGGCCGGGAGATTCAAGCGGATCGTGCCCGGCCGCGGCGGTTTGTCGGCCTCAGGGGCCTCGCCGCGGGACACGGAGACCCATAGGAATGCCAGGCAGAACGGCCACCAGATTGGACAACAGCGCACTGGATTCTCCCTTCTTCTGGGCGCGTGGCACTGCTGGCCCACCCAACCGGGCCGACACGGCCCGGCTCGGAACCGTGATCGCTGACGCCTACAGATGATACGGCTGCCTCTGCGGCCGCCCGAGGAGCCGGTTGGCCGCCGCGTCGCCGATGACCTCTTGCTTCACGCCGTCCCAGACGAGCTTGCGGCCGAGGATGTAGGAGAGGTTGCCGAGGTTGCAGAGCGTGGCGGTGCGGTGGGCGATCTCGATGTCCACGGCCGGCCGCGTCCCGTTCTTGATGGCCTTGATCCAGTCGGCCTTGTGGTTCATGTTGAAGTCGGCGTATTCGGCGGTCCGTTGGACCTCCACGCCGCCGGGCGGGAGCTTGAACTCGATCGCCTCCGGCTCGGCCGGGCGATACGCGCCCTCCCATTCCAGCACGAGGTACTTCTTGCCCGCGTACTCCTTGTCGCCCCAGAAGACGTTGCCGAACTCGGTCTTGCCGACCTTGTTGCCCGGCTGGCCCCAGACGAGCGTCCAGTCCGGGTCCTTGAACTGGTAGACGACTTCCATATCGACAGGGCAGTCCCAGAGGCCCTTGGTCGGCGGCGTGCCCTTGGCCTCGACGGTGAACGAGACCTGGCTATCGGCGTTCATGCACCAGAGGACGGTGCTGAACTGGTGCGCCCCGCGGTCGCGGATCTGCCCGCCGCCCGACTCTAGGAACCAGCGGAACACGCCCGGCAGATACCGCGGGTTGTAGGGCCGCCAGCGCAAAGGCCCCAGCCACAGGTCCCAATCGAGCTCCGGCGGCGGTTCCGAGTCGGGCACGGGGTTCTCGTCCACGGGGTTGGCATAGTGCCAGCAGGTGACCTTGCTCACGCGGCCGACGATGCCGTTGCGGATCGCCCGGCATGTGTGCCACGCCCCCAAGCCGGTGCGCCCTTGGGCCCCGACCTGGACCGCGCGGTTGTTCTTCCGGGCCGCGGCGACCATGGCCTTGCCCTCCTCGACGGTACATGAGGCCGGCTTCTCGACGTACACGTGCTTCCCCGACTCGCAGGCGTGGACCGTCTGCACGGCGTGCCAGTGGTCGGGCGTGGCGATCACGACGGCATCGACGTCCTTGCGCTGGAGGACATAGCGATAGTCGCGATAGGGCTCGACGCCGGGGCCAGCCAGTCGCACGGCATTGGCCAGGCGGCCTTCGTCGCAGTCGCAGACCGCGGCGATGTTGACCTTGCCTTCCTTGCGGAAGGCAATCACGTTGCCGAGGTGAACGGTGCCCATCCCACCGACGCCGATCATCCCGACGGTCAGCCGCTCGGCGGCCCCCTGCTTTCCCGGCGAAGCTAGCACGCCGGAGGGAACCAGATAGGGCGTGCTTAAGAGCGCTGCTGTAGTTCGAAGGAATCGGCGCCGGGCCAATCGCACGTGTTTCATCGCTTTTCTCCCCTCGTCGTGGTAGGATGCGAACTGGGGCGGGCGCCTGCGGCAAGACGGCCGCCTTGCTGCCGGTTCTTATAGCGTTCGGCACGGCCCGAGTCAACCTTCCTCACCACCCGACCTGGCAGCCGATCCGGTGCAGGAGAACGACCGCGCCGATGATCGCAGCGGCGATGGCCGCCACGAGCACGGCGCCGCTGGAGACGTCCAGCGCGTCGCGGAGGCGGGGATGGGGCTGTTGGCTGACCGCCTTGGCCAACGACTCCAAGGCGCTATTGAACAGTTCCGCCGCCATGACCATCGCAATCGAGCCGCAGAGGATGCACCACTCGATCGCGTCGACGTGAACGGCCGACCCGGCGGCAATCACCGCGGCAGCCGCCGGGAAATGGACGTGGAAGCTCCGCGATCCGCGCACCCCGACCCAGACGCCGCGGAAGGCATCGCGGAACTTGACGGCCCAGGAACGGTGCGATGAGACGTGCGGCTCGTTCATGATTCGGCTCGCTGGAAGGAGCTATCGGCTATCAGCTATCGGCTATCAGCTATCAGCTATCAGCTTTCAGGCATCAGCTTCCAGCTTTGGTCATTCATCATTCATCATTCATCATTCATCATTCATCATTCATCATTCATCATTC
>CAYGZA010000429.1:0-4560 GCA_964354135.1 uncultured Planctomycetaceae bacterium | reverse complement strand
CCAGATCGACCACGGTGAACCGGTCCAGCGGCGTGGCCTTGACGCGATTGATGGGGTAAATGATCGCCGGTCCCTCGAAACGGACCGGCCTCGAAAGCGGCTGCAAGAAGCCCCGGCCCTGCTGGTCGATCCAGCAGGGATACTGGAAAGTGCCCAGCACCGTGGTCCAGCGGTTGCGGTCGCGAGGGAGGGTCTGGGGCGAACCGAACCAGCCGTACTTCTCAAACTGGCCGTCTTTGCGCTCCGCAACCATCTCCCAACTGCCCGTCAGCCGGTCCGCTTGGCGCCAATCGACGCGCCACTGGGCCGCGAAGGGCGTGCGCCAGTCCAGAGACACGACCTTGCCGCGGTCGGCACGGCCCACCTCGTGCTCGTACCAGATGCCCTCGCCTTCCAAGAGCGCCACCCAGATCTTCCCGTCCTTGCCGTACGGGATCTCCGTACGCCGCACCTGCGGCTGGCGATCCTGACCGGTCAGGTGGACCAGCGCGTCCTGCTCGCGCGAACTGGAGACTGTCATCAAGAGCGACTGCTGCCCCGGCAGCAATTGGATCAGGAAGTTCTCGCTGGGCAGCTCCGCGCTGGCCACCGGAATCTCGGCGGCGTCGATCACGATGTCGTCGGCGAAGAAATCGGGCAAGACGAGGTAGCGGCAGGGGGCCTCGACGGACAGGGTCTCGGCCCCTTGCCGGGCCTCGGTGCGGACGAACGTCTGCCCCATCGCCAGCGAGAACCGCAGGACCATCCTGCGGATGGTGCCCGACCGCCCGCCTCCCGCCGCGGCAAACCCCGCATCGGCGATCGCCTCGCCGAGGCCATTCTCGACGATCGAGACCGCGGCCAACTTGGCGCCGGACGCACCCGCTGGGGCCAGTCCGGCACGGAACTGATACCCCTTTTCGCCGCGGGCATAGAGCTCGGCTGCGGCAGCCCCGCGACGCAGGACCAAAGCCAGGCGATCATTCAACAGCACAAGGTCACCCGCGAGACGCCGCTGGGTCTCGTCCTCGGCGAGCTTGACCCACCCCGCCCGCCGCGCGATCGCGTCCGGGGAAAGCGGCGCGGATGCCGCGGTCCCCGTGTCGTACAGGCTCACCGCGACGGCCCTGGCTTCCTCTTGGGCCGCCTTTTCCAAGGGAACGTAATCGCCTTGATACAAGCGGAACGAGTCCACGCGGAACTCGGCCTTGGGTTGAGCACAACTGAGGTAGGCGAAGCAGCCCTCGGGAAACGGTTTGGCGACACGAAAGGTCACGTGGTACTCCTTCCAGCGGTCGGCAGCGAGCGTGAGTGGCTCGCTGGCCCCGGCCCGGTCCCAGGGGTTCGCCGACCGCTCGACTTCCAGGCGCACGGTGACCGGTCCCTTGAGGCTCCTGCCCAGGACCGCGAAGGTGTAGGTCTTGCCCTGCTGGAGCTGCCCGACGCTTTGCCCGAATTGCACGCCCCACTGGTCCACCGTGTCGATGGCGATGCGGGCACAGTAGCGGCCCAACGTAGGTTGTTTCGCGCCAAGCGTCGCGGTTTCGTCTAAGGCAAGCGTCGCAGTCGTCTTGCCCGCCCGGTCCAATCGCCAGGGCTCGCGACCGTCCTCGAACCCCGGATTGGCAAACAGGTTCTCAGTCGGTTTCGGCCGTTGGCCGGCCTGCGCCGGGCCCGGCCCGCCGACGTCAAGCCCCACGAGGACCAAGATCGCTCCGCACGCTACGGACAACCGTCGCAACGCCATGGTGAAGCTCCTGAAGTCGGATTTCAAATCCGAATGACCAATGGCCAAGGAAGAAAGAACTCGCTCGCCTTCTCGTGCTTCTCATTCGACGTTCTTACGTCCCTGGTCCTTGGCCATTGGGCCGTGGTCTTTTCTCCCGCTGCCCCAGGGTCTCTTCGACCCGGCTCTGGACTTTGGCGGCCAGATCGGCACTGCCGGGACTGCCTTCCGCCATCGCAAGCGCCTCCTGCCGCAGCCAGCGGGCCGCCATCCGGCCGCTGGCCAGCGCGCGGTCCTGCGATGCACCCAGGCGCCGGAGTTCCAGCCCCAGCCGCCGGCACTCGGCCAGAGCGTCCGGCTTGCCGATCAGCCCGAGGACTTCGTCGACCAGCTTGCGGGCCCGTGGGGCCGGCTCGGACATCGCCCCGGCAAGCCCGCGGTCCAGGGCATCGAGCGTCGGCCGAAACGCCTCGGTGGCGCGGACCGTGATTCCGCTGGCGCTTTGGGACTGGCAGATCGTCCGCACGTCGCGGGCCAGGGCCGCGTACCGCTGGATCCGCCCGTGGGCGTGATCGACGTGGCCGACCATCTCCGCGAGCATCTGCCGCATTTCGTCGGCCGACTGTGTTTCCTTCTTCTTGGCGAACTGCTTTTCGACAAAGGTCATCACGTTGTCGGGCGTCGGATTGGCGTCGGAGGCCAGGCCCTCAGTCTGGAGGATGTACTGGCACGGCCCCACGCCCAAGGTGGCCCGCAGGATGTCGATCGGGCAGAAGGTCGTCAGCGGGGTGGTCCGGCTCCGGTCGATCGGATAGATGACCAGGGACGCCGGCGCACGCGAGGCCGTGCCGGGGGCTGCGGCCGGCACCTGGAACAAGGCCCGCCCCGCCTCCAGGCAGCACGGGGACCGCTCGCCGCTCGCTGCGGCGGGCTCGTCCGCGTCTTCCGCGCCGCGGAAATACCACGACGGGCCGATCGCCGACGTCCCGGCCAAAGTCGCGCGCCACTTCGCCGGGAACGGCGGCTTCCAGTCGAGAACCATCTCGCGCGGGGCGTCGGCGGCCGAGACCGGTTGTGCGTGCCATAAACCCGGGCCCTCCAGCACGCCGATCCAGAGGCTCTTGCCCGCCGCACAGTCGATCTCTGAACCTTCGATTATCCGCTGTGCCCGTTCGCCGCTCAGAGCTTGTGAAAAAACGGGGACTGGCTCCGAGCCACCGCGCGCAGACCCTGGCAAACTGGCGTCCGGCGAGGTGCCTGTCCCCGTTTTTTCACAAGCACCCACCAAGGCCGTGGCCTGCTGGCGGCTGGACGGCCAAACGCACATCAGCAAGCATTCACCGGGATCGACGAAGTGCAGCAGGAAGTTCTCCGCGGGGAGCCGCAAGCGCGGGCTGGCCACTCGATCGGCGGCGAAAATCATGTCGTCGCCGAAGAAATCGGGAACCGCCACGTATCGGCTGGGGGCATCGATGCGGACCTTCTCCGCTCCCTCGCCCGGACGAAGCTCCAAGATCGCCTGCCCGGTGGTCAGACGGAAGGTCAGCCGGGCGACGCCCCCCGCCGTCTGGAATCCGGCCTCGACCATCACCGCTCCGGGATTGTTCTCAAGGATGCGGACGGCCGACAGCTTTGCCAAACCGCCACCGGGGCCGACCGGGATAATGGCTGCGCGCCGCACCGGGCCGGATGGCCCTTGGGCGTACAACTCCGCCCCGGCTGCCTTGCCCCGGAGGACGAGGACCAAGCGGTCGTTCAAGAGGACGGTGTCGCCGACGAACTTGTGCGTCGTGTCGTCCTCGGCCAGGACCTTCCAGTCCTTCTTCGCGGCCACCGCGGCAGCCGGCAGGGGCTCGGCGGCGCTCGCGCCGGTGTCGAACAAATACGTACAAGGAGAGCCGGGGTCGTATCCGGCGGCATCGGCGGTCGTTTCGCAACCAGTGCTGGCGGTCAAGGCGACCGCAACGAGGACGACGAAAGGGGGCACCGCGGATACTTGCCAATTTGCGGAAGAACGACAGCATATCTTCATGGCGCGAACCGCTCCACACCAGCGACCGAACTATCAGTGATCAGCCCTTTTCCAGAATCCTGCGGCCTTCCACCCACCCCACCATGTCCACGATTTTTGCCTTCGTGTAGCGTCGTTCCGTCCCCGTGCCTGAGTGAAAATCGAACGTGTAGATGGGCGGGTAGCCGTCGATCTCGCTCCTGTTTTGCTCGTAAAACTGCGTCAGTCGCTTCAGACAAGTCATGTTGAAACGGCCTATGCCAAAACCCGTCCGGAAATTCACATCGAAGGCTGGGACGTTGCCGAATACACCCAGCATGATCTTAGTGACGAGGGTATCCGACGCCCTGTTTTCGAGAGCTTCCCGGAAGTCGCCCCCGACTCGAAGAAGTAGTTCAATGTCTTCATCGGTATACGGCAGGTCTATCTCCCAAAGCCGCGTATCGCACTGCGCTACTGTTTGTAGAAGCCGCTGGTAGAATCTGGCGCTCTTGTTCAGAAGGAAGGAAGACGGTCGCAGCATCCCCCAGCTTGCGAGGTAGAAGGCGAGTTGGAGGCAACTTTGTTCAATACAATCATCACTACAGATGCACCTGACACGACCTTGCTCCCTGAAAGACTGGAAATAGTTGAAGCAGTAGTCGAAGGAAGCGTCGCGCTCTTCGCTCCCCCTGTCTTTCATGAAACAGTCAATGTTCCCGCAAACATCTACGCCGTTTAGGTCTCTCATGAAAGTGGCCTCTTGACGGGATTCTCTCAAAGGGCCTCGCGGACTCGGCAGGCACTACTTCCAATCCGGGTTCATGTCGCTGGCGCCCTCGGTGAGTTGCCGCGGGGTGCCGCC
>CAYGZA010000428.1:0-4608 GCA_964354135.1 uncultured Planctomycetaceae bacterium | reverse complement strand
TACAAACCCTAACTTAGCAAAAGGCTGTGACTTGCGCCTATTTCAACGGTATTGGCCCTAGCCAGGATGACCTGGTGACGACGCTCCGCGTCGTCACCCCCAGGAGTGCTCTATGTTGCAGAAGCCGCGAGGCGGTTGCAGATAGGGCACGACCCCTCAAGAGGGGCACCCTTCGCCCCCGAGAGCCTTTCTGGACGACAGGCGCCCAGCCTGCCTGGTTGCAGCGGCACCCCGAGCGGGCCTATGATGAGCGGCGCGAGGAAGTTCCCTCATGATTTCCACCCATGTGCGGAACCAGGCAGGCCTCGGCGAGCGCAGTCCCGTCGATGGGTTTTGACCCGCCTTATCGAGACTACACAGGATTGGGACGGATGGAGGGTCAGAAGCGCGTGTTCCCTTGATACGAAAGAGCTTGCGCGAACGAACACGAAGACACGGGAACTTCTTGTTATGCAGACGGCCACAGATCGCATTTCCCGCTCTATGTAGGTTGTATACTCATTGCAGCCCGGAAGAGAGGGCACCAACCATGACATTCTGGAAGATCAATTGCATGGAGGACGAGTTCCCGGGACTGTGGCAGCAGTGGTACCGGCACCAGTGTGTAGCGGTCGGCTTTGCCTCCTATCGGGGCCTCAAGCTCCATGGCGACACGAAAGATTTCGGTGGCTGGCATGCAGCTCGTGCCGCGCTGCTTCGGATTGCCGTCGGGGACCACATAGTTGTCGCCCTAAAGGGCAACCGCGTCGCACGACTCGGGCAAGTCACCGAGAAGCACATCGAGGATCACGAGTGGGATCCCCTTGTGCCTGTAAGCAAACACCTCCCCCACGGGCAGATGGGCAGGCGCATAAACGTGCGCTGGGACCTCGCGTGCGGCCCTGACGATCGCGATCTCATCGTTGCCCTTCCTGAGGGCTCACGTTTCACCAGTGGAGAACTCCGCCCAACAGTCGCAGAGATTCGATCACAAACCGTAAAGCAGCTCCGCAGCTCGATGGAGAACTCAGCAAACTGGGTAGGTCTACTCGCCCACTTCAAGTACGAACGGGCCTTGTCGGACTACATTGCGGCCTACCCGCATCATCTTGAGGACGGCTTGGTGCCGTATCCAAGTTCAAGAGTGCGAGAGAGGGTCTTTACCGATCGCAAGCGCCTCGATGTACTGCTACTCGACCGGGAGGAACGACCAGTAGTCGTTGAGTGCAAGCAAAGCGCACCAACTCCGGATAACCTCAGTCAACTTCGCGGTTATATGAAATCGCTCCAAAAGGAAACGGGCCGGAAGGATGTCCGAGGAATCCTGGTGCATGGTGGAGCGCGGAAAACTCGTCCTGAAGTTGCTGCGACAGCGTCGCGCGCTCCGCGGGTGGAGATCGTCCAGTACCACTTGCAGGTTGACTTTGCTGCCAGTCCCGCTGGCTAACCAGCCGATGAAGTTGACCGGGCCGCCATCACGGCTTCTCGAGACATGACCTCGTTGCAGCCGGCCCAGCCATTCATCTTGGTCGTTGTGGTCAACAAGAATGAGGTTCTCCATCGCCCGCAAGGGTGCTTGTAGGCTATCCGACTTGCTTGCTTTTCCACCTGACCAAAGGAGAGTTTTCCATGGCCACGTACATTCTTCTGAGCAATCTGACCGACGAGGGGGCAAGCACGATCAAGAGGAACCCGGGGCGGATCAAGGAGGTGAACAAGGAGTTGGAGGCCCTGGGGGTGAAGGTGACGGCCCAGTACGCCGTGCTGGGGCCGTACGATTTCATCAACATCGTCGAGGCCCCGGACAACGGGACGATCGCCCGGGTCTCGGCGGAGCTGGCCTCGCGCGGCAGCGTGAGGATCCTCACGATGGCCAGCATCCCGATCGACGATTTCATCGCCAGCTTTAAGTGACGGCGCAGGCTGCCGGAGAACACAAAGGGCCCCGGCAAATCCTCAGTCGAACCGCCCGACGATCCGGTAGGCGGCTTTCGCCGCGTCGGGGAGGCGGATGGTGTCGCCGGGGAGGACGGCGGTCCGCTTGCCGTCGATGGTGGCGGAGCGCAGGGGCCGCCCGTCGCCGCTGCGGAGCCGAACCACGATCTCCTTCGGCTTGACCGCCGCGTCCAATCGGGCCGCCACCGATAGGGAGCGTCCGTCCCGGGCCGTCTCGGCTTCAAGGTCCACCTCGCCGCCGAAGAAGGTCCGCATCCGGCTGGCCGTCAGCCGGCTGCCGGGCTTGAGCCACGCGCGGGGGATCGCCTGCAAGAGCCAGAGCGACTGCTGCGAGCCGTCCCAACCGCCCTGCTCGTGGACGAACATCTTGCGGATCGAAAGCCACCGCTCGCCGTCGCCCGGGGCGCACGAGGGGACGCCGTCCAACGATTCCACGCCAACCCGCCACTCGTGGTGCAGGACCACGGCCAGGTTGTTCCAGAGGCACTCGAAAAACCGCGGCAGGTCGTCGCGGGCCAGGAAGAGCGGCGGGCCCACGGGCCACATCGTCTCGTATTCCACGTAGTGCCGCCAAAGGAAGTGCCGCTCGGCGGCCGGATCGCTGATCTTGCCCCAGTTCACGTCGGCGGTGTCGGGGAACTGCTTGTGGGCACCGAAATACGGCCCCAGGCCCTTGGGCATCCCCTTCTCCAGGAAGGCGAGCGACTGATTGACCAATTCGTCGTGCGGGTCCAACGCGCCCCACGCCCCGGCCCGGACGGGACCGTAGCCGGTATAGGTCCAATCGATCTTTGTCCAGTCGAGCTCGTACACGTCGCGGGGGACGTAAGGCAATGAAGCGCCGTTGGGCAGGGGGATTGTCCGGGCGCGCTGGCGGGCCTCGACGTACCGCTCGCGGAGACAGGCCCGGTAGTCGGCAAGCTCCTTGGCCAGCGGTTCCGCCCGGGGATGACCAGTCTCCCGCAGGAGCCGCACGGCCTCGGCCATGCCGTAGATGCAGAAAGCGTCGTTGAAGATCGTATTGCCGGAGAGCCAGTCGTGGGCCGAAGCGGCCGGCAAGAGGCCCCAGTGCGGGACCTTCTTGCCGTTTTCCTCGCGCATCGTGCGGCGCCGCTGTGCGGCGAGCCAGTCACAGCCGTCGAGGATCGCCGCCAGCGGCGGGCGCGGGCCGGCGGCCAACCACTTCTCGTCCCGCGTGATCCGGTAGTGCGCCGACAGGGCCCAAAGCTCCAACCCGTGGCTCAGAAGCAGCGTGTTGGCGGTCCACTCGCCGAAGTTACCCATGAAGCCGGGCACCTTGACAAAACCCTCGCCCGCAACCACCTCCCCGTGTCCCATAGACGCCCGGGTCAGCCGGCCGACGTCGTCGGTCTGGAAATCGACGAAGCTCCCCAGCACGGGCCGCGAAAGGCGGCTCAGGCCGCGGAGGTCGAACGCCGGCAGCGCTTTGGCCGCGTTGCAGGGCCAGTAACCCTCGTACCAGTTCGGGCTGGTCTTGTACATCCAGAGCTTCGTCGCGTGGCGATAGGCGACCTGCTGGGCCATCTGCCCGGCAACGGCGGCGAAGTAGTCGTTGACGAAAGCGTCCGGCGTGGTGATCCGGCTTTGGCCGTCCAAGAGGCCCTTCCAGAAGCCGCAGACTTCGCTATGGCGGGTGTTCCAGTCCAGGGCCACGAGGTTCTTGGCCGTGGCTGGGTCAACCAGCCCGTAGGGGATGACCAGGCGAAGCTCCGCCGCGGCATTCGGCGCCAGCGGGACCTGCCACTCGATCACCTTTTCTAGCGGGCCCTTGACGCCTTGGCACGTGGGCACCTGCTCGTGCCAAAGGAGCTTCCCTTGGCTCGGGGCCGGCAGAACGTAGCGGACCCGCTGCTCGACCATTCCCAACGGGCCGTCGAGCCGGTGCCCGATGGTCCGGCCCGCTTCCTCGGCCACGGCGCACTTGTAGCCGAACTGGACCTTGCTCGTGTCGGCAAAGTGGAGCCACAGGTGAGCCGTGGCGTCGCGGCCGGCGGTGTTCCGGACCTGGAAGAGGACCTGAACGACCAGGACGTCTTCCGGCCGCGGCTGCACCCCTTCGCTCGGCTTGCGGTCCAGCAAGTGGGCGAACACCGTCTCCCGCCAGTGGAAATCGCCGTCTTGGGTCTCGACGCTCGGGATCGGCAGCCGGCCTTCTTCGAGACTCCTCCGAATCGCCGGGCTCCGCGTGCCGCGGCGGTCCACGAACCGCATGGGGTCGCCGTAGCCCACGGAAACGTGGAGGGCGTTGTCGCCCAGCGGGGCGAGTTCCTTCTGCATCACCCCCAGTCCGCGATACAGGCCGAGCGGCCCGAAAACCAACGAGCCGTCCCAGAGCATCGCCGCCTGAAACTGGTAGCCCGGGATGCCCACGTGCTGCACCGGCCGGACCATGGGCTGCCAGTGCTTCCGGGCCTCGTCGAGCGTCCACTCGGGCGGCGCGTTTTCTGCGGCGGGCGCCCGGCGCGCAGGGAGTGCGCACAGCAAGCTCGCCGTCATTGCGACCCAACACACGGTCGCACGACAGATTCCGCGACTCATCGTTCTGCTCCAGGCCGAGCGATCACCCCTCCTCGATCACCTTGAACCCCATCAGGTCGCCCAGGTCCTGCACAGGCTTCATGTAGTCGCCGTAGAAGACGGTGCGGTGCAACA
>CAYGZA010000427.1:0-4613 GCA_964354135.1 uncultured Planctomycetaceae bacterium | reverse complement strand
GACCCCGTCTTCCGCGCCGAAGGCGTGGCCGTGGCCGATTTCAACGGCGACGGCAAGCTCGACATCGCCGCCGGCAGCGTCTACTACGCCGCCCCCGATTGGAAAATGCACGCGATCCTGGAGAAACCCAAAGCGACGGACCCGGTCAACTATAGCGACGTCTTCATTGGCGCGGCGATGGACGTCAACCGCGACGGCCGCATGGACCTCGTCACCGTCGACCAGCCCGGCAAAGAAACCTGGTGGTACGAGAACCCGGGCCCGGCCGGCGGCCCGTGGAAGCAGCACCTGGCCGTCAAGGTGACCAACGGCGAGAACCCGGTGTTCCTCAGCCCTCCTGCCACCCGGAGGAAGGCCCTCGCCTGCGGCTATGCCTGGGACGGCAATCCCGACAGCCCCGAGCGGCAGATGGTCCTGGCCTTTCCGGGCAAGGACCCCAACGAGCCGTGGACCTTGCGCCCATTCTCCACCAAGAACTCGCCGGGGACCGCCAAGTACTATCACGGCCTCGGCGCGGGCGACATCAACGGCGACGGACTTACCGACGTGGTCTGCCGAGAAGGCTGGTGGGAGGCGCCAACGGCGCGGACGCAAAAGGAATGGACCTTCCACAAGGCCAACCTCGGCGAGGACTGCGCCGAGATGCTCGTCTACGACTGCGACGGCGACGGCCTGAGCGACGTGATCTCCTCAAGCGCCCACCGCTACGGCATCTGGTGGCACCGGCAGACGCCCGAAGGCTGGAAGACCCAACTGATCGACAAAAGCGTCTCCCAAACGCACGCCATGTGCCTGGCCGACATCGACGGCGACGGCCTGAAGGATTTCGTCACCGGCAAGCGCTGGTGGGCCCACGTCCGCGGCGATCCCGGCACCGACGAGCCGGCGATCCTGATGTGGTTCGAGCTCGGCCGCAAGGACGGCCGCCCGGTGTGGACCAAGCACGTCATCGACGACAATAGCGGCGTCGGCCTCCAGTTTGAGGTGGTCGACGTCAACGCCGACGGCCTCTTGGACGTCGTCACGTCGAACAAGAAGGGCGTCTACTACTTCGAGCAGGTGCGGAAGTAGGCAGCGGGCAGTTGGCGGTAGCCGGTAGGCAGTAGCCGGTAGCCGGGTGCCATGCCCACGCTTGTCGTGGGCATGTCTAAAGAAAAGCCCATGGCGACGCTGGGCGTCGCCATGGCTCCCCCCGTCCCCTGACCCGCCACTACCTCCCCGCCGCGGGCCCGCCGGTCCGTTCCGCCAGCTCCGCCAGGCGGTATTCGATCTCCAGCAGCTTCTCGCGGGTCTTCAGCTCCGAGAGTTCAATCACGTGCCGGAGCAGGAACGCAACTCCCATGACCAGGAACACGAGGCCGCAAAGGATCATCCGCAAGCCGATGATGTCCTCGGGTGCCGCAACCATGAATAAGGTCACCATGAAGACCGGAAGTCCCCATGCCATGCCTGCGTAGGCCGCTGTGTCGAACTTGAGATCGATCGAGCCGCGCCGGAAAACTCTGATTCCCAGGGCGGCCCAGCCGACCCCGAACAGGGCTCCCGCGGCAAATCCTAGTCGCCCCCACAACGGGAACTCCGCCGGCGCAATGACCGCCAGTGTGCCGAACAGGAGGGCAAACCCGACGCCCATCAGTGCCGCTAAGCCCCACACCCATCGCCGAACTCCGGTAAGCTGTTTCTCGAGCATGGCTCGCATCTCCTTTTCATATTTCTGGCGATACGCCGGAGTCACCGGCTCGCAGCGGATCAGCCGTTCTCGGAAGTCGTTCGGAATCGAATTCACGGTTGCCCCTCCTCGTGCATGGCCGCCCGCGCCGCGCGCCGGGCGTAGTGCAGCCGCGATTTCACCGTGCCGACGGGCACGTCGAGCACCGCGGCGATCTCTTCCAGCGTCAAGTCCTGGAGGAAGAACAGCGTCAGCACCTCGCGGTGGGGCGGCGAGAGCCCGGCCAGGGCCCGGTGGACCGCCTCCGCGTTCTCCATGGCCAACGTCGGGTCTTCGCCAGGCGAGGGATCGATCTCCTCCTCGCCCCACTCCTCCGGCATCTGCCGGTCCGGCGGATGCCGCACGTGGTCGATGCCCAAACAGCCTATCGCCGCAATGCCGCAACCAAGAAGACTTCCGAAGTCTTCAAGACTTCGGAAGTCTGGCGGCGCGCGCAGATTCTTGACGTTAATGGTATAATGCCCTACTCCGCTCCTCACGCCGTCCGAGTTTGCGGGGTGTCATGCTGAAGCATAACCTACGCCACTTGCACGCACGCAGGCCGATTCAACCTTCTGGACGTTCCGATTACGGCCACGGAGCCCCGACCCAGGTGCCGTAGAACGTCAGGGCGTAGTCGATCGGCCTCGCGATCGTCCGGGTGTTCGTGCCGCCGGCGGTTCCGATGGCGCTCACGCGGTCGAAACCTTGGATTTCATAGAAGTACGCCGCCAGGGCCGCGTCGTAAAGCCGCGCGATGCTGCCCGAGCCGTAGAACTCGTCGGCCAGCGCCGAATCCCGCAGCGTCGCCGAATCGTCGCCGCCGTTTCCGTAGGCGAACACCTGGTCGAAGGCGTTGGCCCGGTTGTAGAATCCGCGGGAGCTGTTGATAAGATAGGCGTAGTCCGGCCGGCCCTCGAAGGTGTCGTTGCCCGAGGAACCGTAGAGGTAGGCGATGTCGGTCCCCTCGGTGGCGAAGGCGTAGACGTAGCGAAAGTTGTTGACCTTGTTGTCGAAGCTCGTGGGATTGCCGGTGTCGTTCTTGAACTCTGCCCAGGCCTTCTCGTAGGCGGTGAAATTGTCGTTGCCGAGGGAGTCGTAGAACCGGGCGATATCGGAGCCGCCGTTTTGCGACGTGACTTCAATCCGGTCGAAGCCCGTGGCCCGATTGACGTAGAACGGATTGACCGGGGAAGCGTAGGCGAACAGCACTCCGTAGCCCGGGTTGCCGACGAAGCTGTCGGTCCCGGCCGAGTCCTCGAGCTTTGCCACGTCGCTGCCGCCGGTGGCAAAGGCGTTGACGTAGCGGAAGTTGTTGGCCTGGGCGAAGACGCCGATCCCCGAGAGCGTCGCCTGGGTCGGGGTGGCCGTGAACAGCTCGTTCCCGGTGGCCGAATCTCTCATCTTGGCCAGGTCCGACCCTGCGGCAGAGGTGGCCGTGTAGGTGTCGAAGCCCTGTGCCGAGTTGTAGTACGAGCGATCGACCGTGGCGCCGGCGGGCCGGTACCTGCCGGTCATGTTGCCGGAGGCCGGATTCGTGGTGAACGTGTCGCTTCCCGGCGAATCGTAGAACACCGCGGCGTCGGTGCCGTCCTGGAGGGCCGTCGCAAAGACGTAGCGGAAGTCGTTGGCCCGGTTGGAGAACGTCGTTCCGTTGGTCAGCACGGCCGAGGCGGGGTAGGCGGTGAGCGTGTCGTCGCCCGGAGAGTCGGTCAGCCTGGCGACGTCCTGCCCGCCCGGCGTGGCGTTGGCAATCACGCCGCGGAAGCCGTTGGCCCGGAGGAACACCCCTGGGCCGGTCAGAATGGCGTAGGTCGGGGAGCCGATGAAGGTATCTGCCTGCGAACCGTCGTGCAACACTGCTTGATCGTTGTCCCCGCCGCTGGTGGCCGTGATCGACTCCACGTTGCTCACCGAGACGGTGTAGGTGCTTCCAGTCAGCGCGCCGTGATCCGGATACAACTCCGCGGTGTCATCGCCGGACCCGCTCGTGAGCGTCACCGAATCGTTGCCGCCGAGTCCGTCGAACGTGATGTGCGGGTTCCCCGAAACAGGATAACGGTACGTTGTCCGCGAGCCGCCGCCGAACGTCACCACGACCTCGTACCACGTGTCGCCGGCGGTGAACGTAAAGGTGTCGTCGCTTGAAGTGCCGTCAAACAAGGTTGGCGCCGCGATCACGGTCAGTGTGCCATTCACGAAAGCGAAGCTGTAGTTCTGCGCGGCTAGCGTGCCCAGGGCGGCCGTAATCGTGTACATGCCGACGGGGCTGGTGGGCGTGGCGGCACAGGTCAGGCTTGGACTGCCCGTGACCCCGCTGGTCGCCAGCGTCTCGTCGTTTTGGAAGCCGGCGTAGCTGGCTGTCAACGTTGGGTTCGAGTCGCCGTACATCCGGCTCCTGTTGTCCGCCGTCAGCGTCAGCACGGCCTTGTTTGCCGCCTGGAACATTGCGCCGGTGTTGCCATTGAAATGAGCATCGCCACTGTAGACGGCAGTTATCGTGTGACTCCCCGCGTTGAAAGCGGACGTGGCGAAACCAGCGATGCCATTGGCGAGGGTCATCGGCACTGACAGCGGCGTGGCACCATCGTAGAAGGTCACCGTGCCGGTAGGCGTCCCATTGGCCGGAGCCACCGCACTGACTGTGGCCGTCAGGGTCAGCGTCTGCCCGTAGGTCGAGGGGCCGGCCGAAGAAGTCACGGCGACGGATGCCTGATGCTGAACCGGAGTTCCCAGCAGGATGCTCACCGTATCGGTGTCAGAGTTGGCTACGGCCAGGTCGCCCCTACCGTCGCCGTTGAAATCACCCACCGTGACGCAAACAGCGCCGGTGGAGTAGACGGTCTTGGGCAGGAACGTGCCATCACCGTTGCCCAGCAGGATGCTCACCGTATTGCTCCTGCCG
>CAYGZA010000426.1:0-4630 GCA_964354135.1 uncultured Planctomycetaceae bacterium | reverse complement strand
TCACCCGGCAGGCCGACTTCTTCGGGGCCATGGACGGTGCCAGCAAGTTCGTCCGGGGCGACGCCGTCGCCGGCATCGTGATCACCTTGATCAACATCATCGGCGGCCTGTTCATCGGCGTGCTGGAACACGGCATGCCGCTGAAGGACGCCGCCGCACTGTATACCAGGCTGACCATCGGCGACGGTCTGGTGAGCCAGGTGCCCGCGTTCCTGATCTCGTTGGCGGCCGGCCTCCTGGTCACTCGCAGCAGCAACGACGTGAACCTGCCGGTGGAGTTTCTCCGGCAGTTGTTCTCCCGGCCCCAGGCGTTGGCCGTGGCCAGCGGTTTTCTGGGGATCCTCATCTTCACGAGCCTGCCGACGGTTCCGCTGTTGGTCTTGGGATCCGGTTGTGCCGGTCTGGCGGTCACGCTCTCGCGGAAAACGGCCAGAGTGAATGCCGCCGAGGAGGCCAAGAAGAAGGCCGACTCGACCAAGCCCGCGGCGGATCGCGTCGAAGACTATCTGCTGGTCGATCCTATGGAGGTGGAGATCGGCGTGGGACTGATTCGCCTGGCCGATCCTGGCCGCGGCGGCGATCTGTTGGAGCGCATCCACCGCATCCGCCAGAACGTGGCCGCGGAAATCGGCATCATTTTGCCCAAGGTCCGCATCCGCGATAGCTTCCAACTGGAGCAGCACCAGTACCGCATCAAGATCGCCGACACGCCGGTCGCCGCGGGCGCCGTCCACCCGGCCATGCTCTTGGCGATGGACTCGGGAACGACCACCGGGCAGGTCCCCGGCACGCCCACCAAGGAGCCGGCTTTCGGAACGCCGGCCTTGTGGATCACCCCCTCGCTCCGCGAGCAGGCCGAGATGTACGGCTACACGGTCGTCGAGCCCGGGGCCGTGATCGTCACCCACCTGACCGAAGTGATCCGCAAGCACGCCGACGAGATCCTCACCCGCGACGCGGCCAAGCACCTCCTCGAGGAGCTGAAGAAGAGCTCGCCGGCGGTCGTCGAAGAGCTGATTCCCGGCCAGATGAAGCTGGCCGAAGTGCAGCAGATCCTCCAGTTGCTCCTGCGCGAGCAGGTGCCGATCCGGCATCTGGCGGCCATCCTGGAAACGCTGGGCGATTTCGCCCCGCGAAGCAAAGACCCCATTCTGCTTGCGGAGCTCGTCCGCGCCCGCATGGCCCGGACCATCTCCACGAAGTACCGCGACGCCGAGGGCCGCCTGCACGTCGTCACGCTCGACCCGGCCCTCGAGGACCGCATCCGCGCCGGCTTCGAACACACCGAGCGAGGAATGTTCATGCGCATGTCGCCCCAGGCGGTCGAGGCGACTTGCCGCCTGATCGGAGCCGAAGTCGAGAAGCTGACGCGCACCAGCCGCCGCCCGATCGTGCTGGTCAGCCCGCAGATCCGCCCGGCCGTCAAACAGATGACCGCGTCGCACCTGCCGAGCCTGATCGTCCTCAGCTACAACGAGATCACCCGGGACACCAAGATCGAATCCGTGGCCATGGTCGCGGACGCGAAATGAGGAGGGCCGGTTTTTCGCGCCCCTAGCCCCCAGCCCCTAACCCCTAACCCCTGATTCCTGACCCCTGACCCCTGCTATGGACATCCAAACCTACCGAGCGGCGACGATGCACGAAGCTTTGGCGCTGGTGCGCCGGGAGCTGGGCCCGGACGCCGCGGTTCTGCACACGCGGGAAGTGCCCGCGGCCCGCTGGTGGGCCCGCCTCCGCGGGGCCCGCGAAATCGAGGTCACGGCGTCGGCCGCGGTCAACGTTCCGAGCCGTTTCCCCCGGCGCGGGGATCGCGAGCCGGCGAAGACGGTCTTCGCCGCGGCCGCGGACGAGGCAGCGCTGCCGGCACACCCCACGACCGCCCCGCCCGCCGCTTCGGTCCCCGACGCCGTCCAAGGACAACTGACCGACCTGCAGTCGATGCTCGAGGAACTCTGCCGGCAGACCCGCCGCGGCGGGCAGCGCGACCTGCCGGAGACCCTCTTCCGCCTCTTCACCGACCTCATCGAAGCCGATCTGAGCGAAGACCTCGCCCGCGAACTGGTCGAACGCGTCCGCACCGAGGCCCCCGACGCCGAGCTCGCCGATCCGGTCCTCATCAGGGCCCGGGTAGCGCGGATGATCGAGGGGGAGATTACCGTCGCCGGCCCGGTCGCGGTGATGCCGGGCCGCTGCCGTCTGGCGGCGCTGGTCGGCCCGACCGGGGTGGGCAAGACCACCACAATCGCCAAGCTTGCCGCCCAGTACCGGCTCAAGCACAAACACAACGTCGGCCTGATCACGGTGGACACCTACCGCATCGCCGCCGTCGAACAACTGCGGACCTACGCCGAGATCATCGACCTGCCGATGCAGGTCGTCTCCACGCCGCGGGAAATGCGCGACGCGGTGCGGCGGATGCGAGGTCTCGATCTGATCCTCCTGGACACCGCCGGCCGCAGCCCCAAAGACGACATCAGAATCCGCGAGCTCAAGGCCTTCTTGACCGAGGCCGGCGCCGACGAGGTCCACCTGGTCCTCAGCAGCGTCGCCAGCGCCCGCACGCTGGAGCAGACCGCCGAGCGCTTCGCCGCCGTCGGCACCACGCGGCTCATCCTCACCAAGCTCGACGAGGCCGGGAGCCTCGGGAACCTGTTGCCGCTTCTGCGGTCCAGCAAGCTGCCGTTGAGCCACCTGACCAACGGCCAGAACGTCCCGGACGACATCGAGACGGCGGAGCCGGGGCGGCTGGCGAGGCTCATGCTGGGAATGGATTCAGCCGCGGACTAGAGGGCGAGCATGCACGACCAGGCCAACGATCTGCGACGACTCGTTCGGGAAAGCCGCACGCCGGCGTCGGCGCCGGCCGCTCCGCGGCCGACGCTGCTGGTCGTCGCGGGCGGCAAGGGAGGCGTCGGGACGACCACCCTGGCCGTCAACCTGGCGGTGGCGCTGGCCCAGCGGGGACGCCGCACCGTGCTGGTCGATGCCGATCCCGACACTGCCGATGCCGCAATCCTCTGCCGCCTTCCGGAACATCACACCGTGGCCGACGTGCTCGCCTCGCGGCGGACCATCGCCGAGGCGCTCCAGCCCGGGCCGGGAGGCATTCGGGTCCTCGCAGGGGCATGGGGGCTGGGCACCGTGTGGGACTGCCCGCCCGCGGCCCAACAGCAGCTCGTCGAACAGCTCGGGGGGCCGGACATGCCCGCTGAGCTGGTGGTCGTCGACGCAGGCAATAGTCCCGGCCGCATGGCCAAGAGGTTCTGGCAGGCGGCCGACGCGGTGCTCCTGGTCACCACTCCCGAGCTGGCTTCGCTGATGGACACCTACGCGGCGATCAAGACCCTCGCCGCAGGCGACCGACTCGTGCCGATCCACGTGGTCGTAAACATGGCCCCCGGCGCCGCCGCGGCCGGCGAAATCTACCGGCGGCTCCGCAGGGCGTGCCTGCGATTCCTGGAAATCGAGCCCCGCGGGACGGAATACGTCCCGTGGCAAGAGGAAGTTGCCCTGGCCGGCAAACGGGGAGAGACCTTTGTGCTGGCGGCGTCGGGATGTGCTGCCGCAAGGCAGATCCGGCGGTTGAGCGAGGCAGTTGGCCCCGGCATCCGCGCCGGGACGATGAGCGAGCGTTTAGCCCCGGCATCGACGCCGGGTTGACAAAGCGAGCCCCAGGGCAGCGGGTGTCCCTGGGCAGTTTAGCCGCCGGGCCGGCGCGGCGCCGGCAACGGAGGGCAATACCAAGAAAGGCACCGAAAAACGGCTTAACTCGGGAGCCCAAAGGGCCGATAAGAGGATTCACGTTAGGCAGCCCACCCGCTGTTAAACTGGAGTATTTACAGCGAGTTTAGCGGCTGCTGCGGGGAGATTTGTGGGACGCCTCTACGCCGGTATCTTGGGGCCCCTGGCATTCCTTGTCTGTTTGGCGCGCGGGGCCGTCCACGCGTGGCCCACGGAGACCATTCTTTTGGAGGCATGGCTCGGCCTGCTGGTGTTCTCCCTTCTGGGCTGCACGGCGGGCTGGCTTGCGGGACGGATTGTGGACGACGAGGCTCGCGAGCGGATCTCCAGAGAGTTGGAGGCCAGAGAAGGGGCCGCTCCCAAGCCGGCCGCATAGGGGGCACGGCAGCGAGAGGGATCTCAAGACGCCTGGTGTGCTGAAGCGACTTCAGGGAGGAATTCATGTCGATCGCCGTCGCTCCGCAGGACGTGGAGCAACTGTGGATTGAGTTCAAGAAGGATCTGTCGGACCAGGAACTCCGCAACCGGCTGGTGGAAATCTATCTTCCGCTGGTGAAATACAACGGGGAGCGGATCTGGTCGCGGCTTCCCGAGGGCGTCGAGCTGGACGACCTCATCTCGGCCGGCGTCTTCGGGCTGATGGACGCCATCGACGCCTTCGATCTGTCGCGGGGCGTCAAGTTCGAGACCTACTGCGTGCCGCGCATCCGCGGGGCCATGCTCGACGAGTTGAGGACCATGGACTGGGTCCCCCGCCTGGTCCGCTCGAAGGCGAGCAAGCTCAACGAGGCCATGAAGAACCTCGAGGCCCGCCTGGGCCGCCAGCCCAGCGAGATCGAGCTGGCCCAGGAGCTGCAAATCACCGTGGCCGAGCTGGAAAAGATGA
>CAYGZA010000425.1:0-4650 GCA_964354135.1 uncultured Planctomycetaceae bacterium | reverse complement strand
GCTCGGGTCTGGAAGAGCGGCTCTACGCCCTCCAGGACGCCAACTGGAACGTCACTGCCCTGTCCGACTCCTCCGCCAACATCCTCGAGCGCTACGCCTACTCCGCCTACGGCACTGCCGCGGTCCTCACGCCGGCCTTCGCCCCTCGCGCCTCCTCCAGCTACGCCTGGGAAACCCTTTTCGCCGGCTACCGGTGGGATGGCGAAACCGGAACTCACCACGCTCGGCACCGGTACGTCCACTCCCCGCTCGGTCGCTGGCTCTCACGAGATCCGATTGACAGCGACGACAACCCGTATCGTTACGTGTTCAATGCTCCGCTGGACTCTGTCGATCCGATGGGCCAGGATGTCGTCCGCGAACTGATAGCAATGAAGCGTGGCGACAATGGAGAATTCGCTGTTGCCTGGACCTTCAGTATCGCCCCCCGGATGCCGGAGGATCGACCGTACGTTATGATTCAGAGACTAACAGCCGCAGTTGCCGTCAAAGGAACAAATGGCGAAGCGGCGTTCTCCCAGGATTACTTTGAGTTGATTGGCTTTATCAAGCCCGGTGGCAATATGCCACACGCTGGGACACGGAGCAACCTGACGAAGGTCTTGGCTGCAAACAAGAAACCGGGTCAACCGGTATTGCCAGACGACCTCGACCATGTCCTTAACAACATCGACATCTGGGCTTTTCCCGGCTGTTCGCGCGACACGCAAGGAAACTTGGCTCAACGAAACCTTCAGTATGAGGGGGCTAGGTGGGAAGGGGAAGTGAAGGCATTCCCATTGACAAGAAAACTACTAGACGTGATTAGGCATTGGAAAGAGGGTGCTGGAATACCCCACGGAATGGGGAACTGGGATTTGGTCTGCAAACAGAAGCCGTGGCCTGGAGGACAACAGCACGGGTCGGGAGGGTACGTTGGGATTGATACTGGGCGAACCCTACCGAGTTTCTGGAGGCAGGATCCACCCGACAGGCAGCGGCAGAAACTTGAGGGCGTCTGGTGCTGTCCCAATCGGCGCATAACAGAATTGTATTGTTCCCCCCCGCATCCCGGCTGCAGCGCATCCCTCAATAATCCTGCTTGGTCTTCGTGAAGGGGAGCGTGATTCGTCATATCGATCGCGGCGGGGGACGCTTCCGCGTGTCATGGCCGATGGGGCCTGGAGCATTTCTTCCCTGACGAGGCGTGACAAGGAAGCCGGTAATCTGCCCCTAAGAGACCCCGGGAAAACGGGGTTTCTTGGGGGGCTCCCAGATGGCGGCTTTCAATCAGCGCCCGGAAACAAAAGGTATTCTAATGCGACTGATCACACCCAAGCTCCGATGGTTCCAATTTAGCTTGAAGTTGCTCCTAGTGCTGATGCTGCTGGTGAGCATCGGTATGAGTTGGGTCGCCGTCAGATTGCAGAGAGCTCGGCGGCAGAAGGAGGCGGCGGAATGTCTTGTAAGGCTGGGATGGCAAATCGAATACGATTGCCAAATCGACGAAAAGGGCAACTTTTCCGACGCCAAGCCACCCCAACGCGGTTGGCTACGGTCCTTTCTCGGTGACGACTTTTTCGATCATGCGCGTCGTGCAAGGGTGCCGGTCGCCTATCACACAGGATTGCAGTTGTCTGAAGAAGTCTCAGAGTACTTGAAGGACTTGGATGCGGCGCTGGCGCGTATCCAGGGATTATCGACGCTGGAGGAACTCTATCTTGATACGCAAATGGACTTCGTGTTGAAGATTCACAGGAATGCTCGACTCGAACGTGACTGTATCCGCACCGCTGATGTGGGGATGGAGCGTATCGCGACGTTGGTCAACCTGAAGAAGCTGAGTCTCCAAGGCACCCCCTTAACGGACGCAGGAGTGAAGCATCTGGAGAGGTTGCCAGGCCTTAAGCAATTGGACCTTAGCGCGACGCGGATCACCGATGCCGCATTGGAACACCTCATGGGGCTGATCAGTCTTCAGCAACTTAAGCTCCCTGATCGCATCACGGACGAGGGTGTCAATAAGCTCCGGCAAGCGTTACCGAGCTGCAAGATTCTGAAATAACCGGGGGGGAAAAATGGGTCAGAACTGTTTTCTGCTTGTCCACACCGCCTGATCGCGGTAGACTGCGGCCATGCCTCGCCCCCATTCGACCCATTGCCGATGGTCTGGTCTACCACCTCATCAACCGCGGGAACAACAAGGCGCCGGGGCAGGCGTGGTGAACGAGGTTCAGTTCGCCTACAATAGCTTTGCGCAGCTCGTCGCCGATTATCAGGAGCACGGTGGGGCGGTGAACACGTCTATGTCGCCCAAGGTCGAGCACCAGTACACCGCCGGCTCCGCCGGCCACAACCGGCCCACCAAGATGATCTACCCGAACGGGCGGATCCTGCACTACGACTACCGCTCGGGCACGGAAGACGCGATCAACCGCATTAGCCTGTTGGCCGACGAGAAGGATGGGGCGGTCTGGTACGAGTAGACGTGGGGTGGGCATTGCGCACCGATGGAATCGAGGAACGCCTTGCGGTAAAGTCAGCGACGGTGACGCGTGCGGCCGAATGGGGAAACGGGTGACCGCCTATGCCGGACTACCGCCGCTACTTCGTGCCCGGCGGGACGTACTTCTTGACCCTCGTGAGCTACGGCCACCGCTTCCTGTTTGCGCGCCCCACGGATATCCAGCGTCTGCGTGAGGCCATCGCCTCGGTTCAGCGAGAGGGACCCTTCCGCTTCCTCGCCGGGGTGGTGCTTTTCTCGACTACATTCACTACAAGACCCAGGGCGCCCGCATCGGCCGGCTGAGCAGCCGGTTGGCCTCGTCGTCGCCCACGAACCGCTCCTGGACCGGGTCCCACTGAAGCTTGCGCTTCAGGAGCATCGCGATGTTGCCCAGGTGGCAGACGGTCGCGCTGCGATGGCCGACGCTCACCGGCGCGACCGGGTCCCGGCGAGACCGTATGCACTGGAGGAAGTTCCGCACGTGGTCGGGGACGTGGTGCTGGCCGGCCTCTTGGGTGCGCTCCGGGTTGCTGACCGGCAGGCGGATCTCGCTCGGGCCGATCTTCGAGGTCTTCAGCGATGCCGGGTGCGTTTTCAGGCCCTGGTAGCCGTATTCGACCCAGCCCTCGGTGCCTTCGAAGCGGACGCCGAAGCCCGGCTCGTCGGTCTTGCAGATCAGCTCGACCCCGTTGGCGTACCGGGCGCGGAAGGCGGTCTTCGTGGCCGTGTTGTAAAGTCCGCCCTTGGGCGGCCACTCCGAGCCGATGTCCTCGACCTCGATCGGGCCGGAGTCGTCGGCGCCCAGGGCCCATTGGGCGGCGTCGTTCGAATGGGCCCCGAAGTTCGTCACCTGGCCGCCCGAGTAATCCAGGTTGAAGCGGAAGCGGTAGAAGCAGCGGTCCTTGTGATAGGGGGCCCAGGGGGCGGGCCCGAGCCACATCTCGTAGTCGAACCCCTCGGGCAGCGGCGTCGGCTTCCAGCCCGGACCGGGATCGACCGCGTTGATCTCGGCGACCTGGGTGAGGATCCGCTTGACCTGCCCGATCCGGCCGTTGCGGACCAGCTCGCAGCCCAAACGGTTATCGGGACTGGAGCGGTAATGGCTGCCGGTCTGCAGGACCCGCTTGTGGCGGCGCACGGCCTCGACCATCGCCCGCCCGTGCTGGATCGTCAGCGAGAGCGGCTTCTCGCAGTACATGTCTTTTCCCGCCTTGGCCGCCATGACGACCATGAGGGCGTGCCAGTGATCGGGCACGACGATGGCCACGGCATCGACGTCCTTGCGGGCCAGGACGTCGCGGAAATCGTTGTAGGCGTCGCAGCCCTTGTAGGAGCCCGACGCCTGCTTGGCCGCGTAGTAGGCGTTCACCTTTTCCTGGCCGGGCTTACGGCCGAGGAACTGCTCGGGTGTCCGGTAGCCGTGGCTGGCGGTGTTCACGTCGCAGACGGCCACGATCTGGCATTCGGACGTGCCTTGCCAGGAACCGGCCGTATGGAAGCCCGCCATGGCAGAACCAGCAGGCCAAGCGACTGGGACTGTTGCACACGCTGCGTAGTGAAGGTCGGCCCAAGGCGAGTGGAGCGACGCGGCCATTGAAAAACTAGCTGCGTCCCCGTTTCGACCCCATCGCACCGGCCACGCAGCCAACCTCTTCCCTCGTCCCTGATCCGCTATTCAACCTTTCGAAAATCATCCGGCGGCTCTCCTAACTTGGTAATGGTCATTTCTCCTTTCGATTTCTGACGGACCTTCCATTCCTGCGGTTTCTTCTGATGAGGCTGGATAGTTTCCTGCCCATCGACACGACGCGACAACCAGGTCACGGTCCAAACACCCTCTGCGGTCTGCCGGTACTCGAACTCACACGAAGGGCCCCGAGACTCGATCATCCGTTTGGGATCATTTCTCGACGGATACCAACTTTTCCCCTGCCAAGAGAACCGATCTGCACCCTCGAACGTAAGTTCGCCAATCCCGTCCTTCCCGTACTTACAAGTCCACTTCCCAGAAAGACTTGCGGGATTGGACGCCGGCTCGGCCGCTTTTCGCTCGTCTGCTGGCGCTCCAGGGCCCGAAAGGCTTGCGGGATTAGAGGGCTCTTGTGCAGGCTTGCTAGTGCCGCTTTCAGTTCAAGAGTTTCGCGTTTTGGAAAAAGTGGCCGTTA
>CAYGZA010000424.1:0-4672 GCA_964354135.1 uncultured Planctomycetaceae bacterium | reverse complement strand
CTCGAAGTCGTGGCTGCCGTTCGCCGCAGCGCCCGCGTTCCGCACTTGCCCTTGCTTCTGATGGGCAATCAGGAACACCTGTTGGGTCAAGTCCTCCGCATCGGCCACCGAGCCGCTGAGGCGGTAGGCGTACCGGTAAACCGCTTGGTGGTGCTCGGCAACGAGTTGGGCAGGATCGATCGTGGCACGGTCATCCGCCATATCGGGCCCTTTGATTAGATGCCCTGGGGCGACAAGATATTCCCGATTTGCCCAGAACCAAGAGCAGCCTGCCGAGAGCTATCGAAAATTGTAGCCGTTCGGGAATAAACTCACAGGGAGGGGGCTCCTTAATTAGTGTGCCCGTCCAGGAACGGTTCCTGCGGGTGTAAGAAACCCCTCTATAGAGCAAAGGTGGTACCATGAAGAAGGCCCTAGCACTCGTGCTGGCACTCAGCCTTGGGATGTTCACCCTCGGCTGCGGGAAGGAAAAAGAGAAGCCAAAGGGGGGCGTCACGCCGCCCGCAGCCGGCCCCAAGGCCACTAACGGCGACAAGGACAAGGCTGCCGACACCAAGGACAAGGCTGCCGACAAGGACAAGTCCTAGCCGCGCGGTCCAGCGGGCCTCCGTCGCTGCTGAGGCACGAGATCCATCGGGAGCGACCGGAAGCAAGAACCAACGGGGAGAGACGTCCCGGGGATGTCGCTCCCCGTTTCGTTTGCCGCTAGCGTCGCCGCAACGCCCGTTTCTCTTCGGCGGCGCTGGGACGGGAGTATCGCGGTGTCAGGGCCCAGAGATCGTCGCGGTAGCCGGCGGCATGGAGCCGGGCCGCCAACTGCCCCGCCGTTGCTGCCCGGGGAAGCCAATACTTCGACTCCAGCGCGACAAGGTGTGCCGGGAGCCGATCGCCGAACCGGCGCAGGACCGGACTGGCCACGAGGCTTCCGGGCCGCTGAGCTGCCCACCAAGCGTCGATGTCGAGCAATTCCGGCGGACCCGAGGGGTGCATCCAGCCTTCCGAGCCGCGGACGAAGCTCCTCGCGGCCACCTGCCCGCGTTGGGCATCGACCGCCACTGAAAGGGCCGTGACGCTGGCCGGAGCGCCTGCGGCAATGACCTCCAAAGTGTCGAGACCCAAGAGGTCGGCCCGCACCGCGTAGGCGAAGGTCTTGGCGGTGACCACGCCGATGCGGAGCCCCGTGAAGGAGCCCGGCCCGATCACCACGGCGACTACCTGCACATCCGTCGGTCGCCAGTCGACTTGTTCGAGCAGCCGTTTCAGCCCCGGTGCGAGCGACTGGGCGCTGCCGTGATCGGGCGGTAAGTTCAATTCTGCCAACAGGTTGCCATCGGAGAGCGCCGCCAGACTTCCGGCCGACTCCGTTGTCTCAATCGCCAAGAGTCGCATCGAGAACCGCCCTCCGGCGGGGTTTGGACGATCGTCGCGCACAGATCCTGGTCGGCCGACCCAAGGCCCCCGGAAACACGGAGTCCACCACTAACGGCAACGCATCCCCCTGCGGGAAGCTTGGCACTTTGCGCAAGGTTGTGCAAGGGTACCCCTCGACTTGACCCACCCACAGGCCAACAATAAACTGTGCGGTAACCCTGGTCCAACCACGCAGCCGCACCCTTCTTTTGCACGAAGTCATCGGCCCCGCACGCGGGCCATTGTGAGCCATTGCACGTGAAACGAGCGCTCATCAGCGACATCCACAGCAACCTGGAAGCCCTCCAGGCGGTCTTGGACGACATCCAGGCCCAGGGGATCAGTGAAGTCTTCTGTCTGGGCGACATCGTCGGGTACGGGCCGAATCCGCGCGAGTGCATCGACCTGGTGATGAAGTGCCAGGTTTGCCTGCTCGGGAATCACGACCAGGGCGCGCTTTTCGACCCCGAAGGCTTTAACACCGGCGCAGAGCGGGCGATCTTTTGGACCCGGGAACAGTTGGAAAACTGCGGCGGTGCTTCGTCGGACGGGCAGCGGCGGTGGGATTTTCTCGGCGAATTGCCGCGGACCTACCAGGAGGGCCCACTCCTGTTCGTCCACGGTTCGGCCCGCAATCCTCTGAATGAGTACATCTTCCCCGAGGATATCTACAATCGGCGGAAGATGGAGAAGATATTCGCCCTGATCGAGAGGCACTCGTTCCAGGGGCACACGCACGTGCCGGGCGTGTTCACGGAAGACCTGCGATTCCTGAGCCCTGAGGAAATCGACTACCAGTACCGCCTGACCGATCGGAAGACCATGATCAACGTCGGATCGGTAGGGCAGCCGCGGGACGGCGATCCCCGGGCGTGCTATGCGGTCCTGGAGGAGAACCCGGATGGCTTGCTGCTCCGTTTCCGCAGGGTGGATTACCCGTTTGAGGAAACGATCCGCAAGATCTACGACGTCCCCGAGCTCGACAATTTCCTCGGGGATCGCCTCCGCGACGGGCGGTAGCCGGTCTGGGCGCCGCGGAGGTCGCACCGGTAGGCACCCGGGCGGTCCATTCCCATCCGGCCGCGTTCTCTTGCTTGTTTAGGCGTGAGGGGAGGACCACCCGGAATGGGCACGCCCTTGCAGGATTTCCCCCATCCGGGACAATAGGTCGTACGCGAGGTTGGCCCGCTAGCGAGCTTTAGTCCCCCTAAATGGGTGGATTGAAGAGGCGGCTGCCCGGCCACAACAGGCGCGACTTGCGCTGAGGGGTTTCCCACCGATGCAACAGAGTCCTACGCAAGGGATGTGGGGGCGATACGCCCTGTTTGTGGTCCTTTCGTTTGGGATCCTGGCGATCAACTTCTACGTCATGTCCGTGCTGGCGCCGCCGCGCAAGCCCCAGGCACAGGAAGGTGCGAAAGAACCTGGAGCCAAGCAGGGCGAGGGGAAGCCGGCCGCTCAACCGAAAACCGCCAAGGGGAAAGCCGCGGTGGCCGGAGAGGAGGCCGTCACCCCTTTGAAGCAGGCCCTTGAGCCGTTGGCGGGCAAACAGAAGCCCGTGGCCGCGGCGCCTGCTCCTGTCCCGGCGAAGGCCAAGGTCCCGGAGGTCAAGATACCCGACAAGGCGGTCACGCTCGGCTCCCACGACCCGAGCAGCCCGTACCGCATGTCGGTGACGCTGACCAATCGGGGGGCCGCGGTGAAACGGATCGAGCTGAACAGCCCTCGTTTCCACGACCTGGAAGACCGCCGCGGATACCTGGGCCACGTGGTGATCGACGAGACGGCGCGCGGGAGCGGCTGCCCCGTCCAGGTAGTCGGGCCGGGAACGCCGGCGGAGCAATCGGGGCTCGAAGTGGGCGACGTGATTCGGGCCGTGGACGTCCACGACGTCACCGATGCGGAGTCGCTTCAAGCCGCTTTGGCCAGGACCAAACCGGGGCAAAGCGTCACGTTGACGGTTCGACGGAACGGCCGGGAGCATTCCCTATCGGCCACGTTGGCCAGGCGACCGCTGGAAGTGGTCCGGCCCGAGGGGGACGCGCCGGCTTCGTTCCTGATGACGCTTTCTCAGATCGACGACTTGAGACTGGAGTCCCCGGAGGCGGAGGGAGAGGAGAAAAAGGGGGACGGCGCTCAGGGCGGGCCGGTCCGGGAATTGGAGGGCGTGAATCTCCGCAACGCGAACTGGCAAGTAGTCTCCAGCGACCCGGCACACGTGAAGTTCCGCCGCGAGCTTCCCCAGTGGGGCCTGGAGATCACCAAGACGTTTCGCTTGGAGGAGGTCCCCCCGGAAGCCGCCGGCGACAGCACGTTCAAGGCGTATCACTTGACTTTCGATCTGGCAATCCGGAACACCGGGCAGAAGGCTCGCCAGGTCGCGTACCAACTGGAGGGCCCAAACGGCCTGCCCAAGGAAGGCTCGTGGTATGCCAACAAGGTGACTCGGAGCGGGAGCGCCGGAATCCGGGACCTGGTGGTTTCCTTCAGCGAGACCACGCCGATGACGATTGCCTGCACCGAGATCGCCGGTGACAAATACCCCGCCCCGTTGAAGCGCGAAGAGCCGCTGAGCTTCGTGGGGGTCGACGCGCAGTATTTCGCCGCCGTCCTGATCCCGCAAAAGGAGACGCGTTTCAGCCAGTGGCAGCCCGTCTACTTCCGCACGCCGGACAAGCAGTTGCCGAGCCTGGCCAACACCTCGTTCCGCCTCGGCAGCATCGCCCGGGAAATCAAGCCGAAGGAGCAGCTTGCGGAGAGCTTCCTCATCTTCGCCGGTCCGAAGAAGCCGGACTTGCTGACGCACTACGGCCTTCGCGACATCGTCTATTACGGCTGGTACGGCTGGGTCGCCAAGCCGCTCTTGTGGATCATGCACGCCTTCTACTGGCTGATTCCGAACTACGGGGTGGCCATCATCCTCTTGACGGTCGTCGTCCGCGGCTGCATGTTCCCCTTGAGCAGGAAGCAGGCCCTAAGCGCCCAGAAGATGCAGGAGCTTCAGCCGGAGCTGCGGAAGATCCACGAGAAGTACAAGAACAACCTGGAGCAGCGCAACAAGGCCCAGCAGGAGCTGTTCAAGAAGCACAAGTTCCATCCCATGGGCGGCTGCTTGATTCTCTTCCTCCAGTTGCCGATTTTCGTCGGTCTGTACCGGGCCCTGATGGTCGACGTGGAGCTCCGCCAGGCGCCGCTGATTTCGGAGGGTATCCGCTGGGCCTCGAACCTGGCCGCCCCCCACATCCTCTTTAACTGGAGCTCG
>CAYGZA010000423.1:0-4682 GCA_964354135.1 uncultured Planctomycetaceae bacterium | reverse complement strand
AGGGCCGACCTTGAATTACTGACACTTGGCCCTTCATCCCTCATCCTTCATCCTTTTCCCCTAGCCCCTCCTCCCCGGCCCCTTGTATAATCGCGCAGGAGCGTTTCCTTCAGGGAAGACAGTCCGCGGGGTTTCCAGCGATGCCCAGAAGCAAGATCCTCATTGCCGACGACAATGCCACGAACGTGGAGCTGCTCGAGGTCTATCTAAGCGAAATGGACTGCGAGGTCGCCACCGCCGTCGACGGCCGCGACACGCTCGACAAAGTCGCCCGGTTCCACCCCGACCTGATCCTCTTGGACATCATGATGCCGAAGCTCAGCGGCTTCGAGGTGTGCAAGAAGATCAAGGGCAACCCGGCGACCAAGGACATTATGGTGCTCATGGTCACCGCGTTGAACGAGTCGGGGGACATCGAGCGGGCGGTGGTCGCCGGGTGCGACGACTTCCTGAGCAAGCCGATCAACAAGCTGGAACTCTTGAAGCGGGTCGAGAACATGCTCAAGCTCCGCCACGTGACCGACGAGCTGGAGCGGCTCCGCCGCTACATCGACAGCATGGAGGAAGCGACCGGCCCGCAGTAGCGGTTGCTACGTCTTCTCCTCTTCGCCGGACCGGGTGGGGTCGTTGATCTCGACCGCGAGGATCTCGATTACCAGCTCGGTGGGCTGATTCCTTTCCCGGTCCGTGCGATCGCCCGGCCGTCCGCCGTATCTTGAATCGTTGAACCTGCCGGCCTGCGGCGGGCCGTCCGAGCCCGACATCGCCATCGGTCCCCCCGGCTGCCCGGGCATCATCCCGTAGCCGGCACCCGTTCGCCCCGTGGCCGACGCCCTGTCCAGGTCCGCCTCTTTGGTGATCAACACGTCGATCGACAGTCTCCTCCCCGTGTCGGGCAGCTTGCGCAGGCTTTCCAGCCAGATGCCGGTGGAACCCGCGTGTTCCTGCGGGCGGCTGAGTTTCCCCCGGTAATAGGTGATGATCTTCGCGGGAGTGCTCGTCGTCTGGAAGCGCAGGTAATGGACGGTCATGGGGTCCAAGGACACCCCGGAGAGTTTGTCCTTGGCCGGCAGCCCCTCAGGCCAATCGAGATGGTACTCGGCAAGGATACCCACGTCGCGCGGGACGTCGACGGGCCGGAGCTCGGCCAGGGACGCGGAACTCTTGGCGCCCCGCTTTCCTGCCACGACCAGCCGGGCAGACATCGCCCGGACGAACCTCTCCGAGGCGACCAACCACTCGTCGGCCGGTTTGGGCTGCTCCTGCTGTTGCGGCTGGTAGCCTTGGCCGGGTTGCTGCTCGCCCCTTGAGTTGTTCGGCCCTTGACGAGACCGCATTTCTCTCAGCCGCGACAGCGACGGGCGACTGGCCTTGGCGGCGGAGTCTTTGCGCGGCAGCGACTTGAGCACGACCACGAAACCGGGGTCGCTCAGCGTGTCGCCGGAAAGCCCGGCGTTTTCCAACGCCAAGGGGCCTTCATCGCGATGACGGTGGAGCGCCTCGTAGAGCTTGGCCCGAACGGCGTCGGTCGGGACGGTGCTTGCCAAAACCAAGCTGGGGGCGTCGTGCTCGAGGGACTCGATGGCGCCGAGCCGCGCCCCAATGGTCTCGGTGAACTCCTCGGACCAGAGCGAAGATGCCATCGCATAGAGCGCGTCGCCCTTGAGCGCTAGCGTCGCATTGGGGGTTCCCGCCGAGCGGTTGCCGCCGTACGGCGAACTGCCCATCATGCCGCTTGGGGCACCGGGATACATCATGCCCATCGGCGCATTTGCGGGCATCATCCCGGGACGCGATCCTGCGGCGTCGGGGTCAGACATCCCCATCGGCATAATGCCTTGGCCCGGTCCCGGTGGCATGCCCGGCGGACCGGCCGCAGGGCCCATCATCGGACGCGAGCCGGGGGCATTCGGCATTCCGACCATCATTCCGGGCATCATTCCGGCACCCGCACCCGCTCCCATGTAGCCGGTGCGCCCGCTCGACCTCGGGGCCGGCAACGCCTCAGGGACGTTCAACAGCGCTGCCAACGCGGACGAGCTGTACCTGCCGAAGTAATACTCCAAGGCGGTCTTGCCCCCTCGGTCGAGCACATCGCTCCGGTACAGGATCTTCTGGGCGGGTAGATTCTGGGGGTACACCGCGGTGAGCATCGGGGTCAGGGCCTGGCGGACCTCGTTGGGCGTCGTGGCGGCAACGACCAGGTTGGCCAGCTTGATCCGCACTGGATCGGAAGCGAACTGCTCCAACAGCGCGATGAGTCTGGTCCGCATCTCCGCGGCGGTCATTTTCCCCTGACCAGAGCCCCCGTAGCCTCCGTAAGGCCCGGACCCCGAGCCCATCATCCCGGCATAACCGCCGGAACCCTGCATCGAACCAGGCATCATGGGCATGCTGGACCCCATGCCCATTGGCCTCGGCATCGAACCGGCCATTCCGGTTGGGCCGGGCGTGCTGGGTTGAGCTTGACCTCTAGGCGTCGGCCGGATCTGCTCCGGGTTGAGCAGGACCCGCATCATCAACTCCTCGTTCTCCGGCGACGGCAGCATGACCAGGGTTTCGAGGACCCCTTCGGTCGCCGAGCGATCGCCGTCGCTCTTGAACGATCCGTCGAGGACCTCGCCGATCGTCTGCCGGGCGGGCCTGCTGCCGTTGACGGCCAGGGCGTGGATAATCGCCTTGATGGTGGCTTCGTCGAGCGGTCGGTACGCGGCCGCGGCCCCGGATGCCCCATAACCGCCGCTCATCCCCATGGCACCCATGCCCATCGGGCCCATTCCGCCGGACGACCCCATCATCCCCATGCCCATGGGGGGACCGCCGGAGGACCCCATCATTCCCATAGAAGAACCACCGGACGGCCCCGCTGGCGCCATCCCCATCGGCCGACCGCCGGACATGCCGCCTGGGTAGCCACCCGACATCATCCCGGAAGAACCCCCGGGGTATCCGGTTCCCGGGGAAGGCCCCGCCGGGGCTCCGCCTGCGGGTGCGTTAGGGGCCTCGGCCTTCAGCA
This sequence comes from uncultured Planctomycetaceae bacterium, assembly GCA_964354135.1. GTDB lineage: Bacteria > Planctomycetota > Planctomycetia > Pirellulales > Thermoguttaceae > CAYGZA01. The sequence goes on along the minus strand of CAYGZA010000423.1, from coordinate 1,666 downwards.
GCCGGGTGAGGAGGACCGCCGCCTTCTCGTTCTTGCCGCCCTCGGTCACCCCGGCGTACTTCTTGCCGAGGTACGCGACGGCCTCCGCGAGCCGCGGGTTGCCTTCCTCTTTTGCCCGGTAGTAGTCGTCTCGAACCCACTTGCTGACGTCCTCGGGCAAGGCCGGTTTTTGCGGCCCGGCGGCAGCACCGGGGCCATCGGGCGAGCCACCTTGAGGCGACATCGGCCCCATGCCGGGCGTCATCGAGCCGTAAGGTGAGCCACTAGGGGGGCCCCCCATCGGCATCCCACTCCCCGGTGGACGAGACATGCCCATGCCGCTTCCCGGCGGTCCGGACATGGGCATCCCGCTGGGTTGCCCCTGCACCGCGGGTCCGGTCGGCGGCCGTGGCGCGGCACCCTGCGGCCCGTCGCCGGGACCATCGGGGGAGCCTACGTTTTCTTGGCCCATCGTCACGCCGCCGGCACAGGCAGCGACGGCCACGGCAATGAGGATCACGACCCAACGGGCCCAGTCAGGCCGTTCTGCGGAATGTGGGGTTGAGGTCACGGGACTGCCTCCTCGAAAAGCCGAAAAGAGGTCCGGGGTTCGCGTCACGCCTTGGACCCTATATGTAGTATCGCAAAGTCTCGCCGAAAATACCACAGAGCAACGCGCCTATCGACAGTTTTCGCCGGAATTGGCGGCCGAGCAGGTGCTTCGCCTGAATCGACGCATCGTGGCCTCGGAGAGTTCCGCCAAAGTCGCGGGGGCAGGCGGATCCCCTCGACGGAGGCACGCCCCCGCACGACGGCTGCAAAGTCGATGGACTCGCGACCCCTCTGCGGATGTTACCCTCGTTTCCAGGCGACGGACGGCCGGGGACGTCTCACGGCGAAGCCGGGCATTGACAATCGCCCAAGCGGCGCCCAGATTGGGTTGTTGCGGGGCATTTGGCCGGCAAGAACCTGGTTTCTACTGACGAGGAGGTGCAAATATGGCGCGGAAGCGGAGAATGGCGGTTGTGGCGGCGACGTTGGGGGTAGTGGCGCTCTTCTGTGCGGCACCGGCCGGATACGCGGCGAAGCTGAAGATCGGCGACGCTGCGCCCGCGTGGTCCGGGATCACCGGCGTCGACGACAAGGAACACGGCCTCGCCGACTACAAGAAGGCCAAGCTGATCGTGCTTGTCTTCACCTGCAATCACTGCCCGGTGGCGGTTGCCTACGAAGACCGCCTGGTCGCGCTGCAGAAGGACTACAAGGCCAAGGGCGTCCAAGTGGTCGCGGTCAACGTGAACAACATTCCCGACGACAGGCTCGACGCGATGAAGACGCGGGCGAAGGACAAGGGGTTCAATTTCCCCTATATCTACGATTCCTCGCAGAAAATGGGGCACGACTACGGGGCGACCGTCACCCCGCACGTGTTCGTGCTGGACAAGGACCGCAAAGTCGTCTACATGGGGGCGGTCGACGAGAGCCAGAATGCCAAGAGAGCCAAGAACCACTATCTCCGGGACGCCTTGGATGCTCTGCTTGAGGGCAAGGAGCCGCCGAAGACGGTGACCCAGCAGTTCGGATGCACCATCAAGTACGAGAGCAAGGAAGAGAAGTAATCGGCGCGGCCGAAGGCGCCGGGAAGCTTTCGATGGGATTCGTCCGGGGTTCTGCACTGGTTTTCTGG
>CAYGZA010000422.1:0-4685 GCA_964354135.1 uncultured Planctomycetaceae bacterium | reverse complement strand
GGGTCCGTCAGACACCGATGATGCCGATGGGCGGAGTCGTTTTCCAGCGGCCGCGTGTGAAATCCGGAAAGTCCATGGGGCTGCTTCTGCGGGCGACCGATTTCTCGCTCAACTCGGTGATGCAGCTCCAGGTGGCGGCGTCGTACACGTCGATGTCCGGCGGCGTGCCGGTGCGGATCGCCTTGATCAGGCGGTACAACTCCATCCAGTCGGCGCCCCCGTGCCCGCCGCGCGCGAACGCCTTCTCGCCCCAAGCCTTCCAGAGAGGATGCTCGAACTGCTTGTAGTAATCGTCGATCGGCTCCCATGTATCGGGTTTCGGGCTGCGCCCCTCGGTGTAGACCTTGTCCAGCGTCGCCAGGTAAATGCCCTGAGTGCCTTGGACGCGGTAGATGAGGTCGTAGGGTCTGGGGAGCTTGGTGTCGAAGTACAGGGTGACCGTCTGTCCGCTCGTGGTCCGGATCAGGCTGATGTTGATATCCGCGTCGCGGTTGCCTCGCGTGCCGTCGGCACTCATCGAAACGAGATAGTCAAAGCGGTTGCCGCGGTTGACGTCCATCCATTGGGCGACCGGACCGATGGGGTGCGTCGGATAGCTGTTGGCGGTGCGGACCTTGTCGCTTCTCGGGCGCGAAGGCGTACCGGCGCGCCGCCCGCCATAGTGCTGGTATCCCGCCTCGCAGTGCCGAAGCTCGCCGAATAGGCTCTTTCGCAGCATATTGTGGACCAGCATCACGTTGCGGAAGTAACAGCAGTTCTCCAACAGCACGCAGTGCTTCTGGGTTCTCTCCGCCGTCTCCACCAACTGCCAGCACTCCTCGACGGTCTCTGCGGCGGGGACCTCGGTGGCCGCATGCTTCCCGGCCGTCATGGCGGCCACGGAAACGGGCGCGTGCCATTTCCAGGGGCGCACGGCATTGACCACCAGATCGAGCTCTTCGGTTTCACACAGGCGTTTGAAGTCGGTCTCGCCGCGCGAGTACCCGTTCGGTTTGGGCTGACCGGCCGCCGTCACCGCATCCTGCGCCTTCACGACACGCTCCGCGATGATGTCGCAGACCGCCTTGATCTCGACCCCTTCCAGGTCCAACAAGACCCTTAGCAGCACGGTTCCGCGGGAGCCGATGCCCACCAGTCCGACGCGGACCTTATCCATGGATCGCGCTCTCGTATCCGGGACATCGGCCGCGAGAAGCTGTGGCGCGGCTGCCCATGCTGTCCCCGCGGCCGCCCCCATCTTCAGAAAACTCCTGCGATCGTACTCGGCATTCATGGTCCTTCTCCCTAGCTATTCGAGGTGAAAGTCAGTCCATTCTACTCCGACGCGGCCATTGCCGTCACCCGTCCCGAAGAAGAACGCAGTTCCTGCTGGCTTGGTTTCTGTACGGCGCCGGTTTAGATTCACGACGTTGTCGTTGGGGTTGCCCGTGAGAACTGGATCGAAGAGGCCAAGACCCCGGAGGCGAAGCGAGAGCGGGAAAAGTCTGACTTCCTTCGCTACTGCGACGACAACGGGCTCTACGCCGACTTCCACAGCACCCGGCACTTCTTCATCACCAGCCTGGAACGCGCGGGGCTCTCGCCCAAGATGGCCCAGACCCTGGCCCGGCACAGCGACATCTGGCTCACGCTGGGCGTCTACACACGCGTCGAGCTGCCCGACCAGACTGGGGCGATCAGCCCAGGAGGATCATAACGCAAGGGTATGACGGGTCACGTCCAACCCGGACAGATGTATAGAAGGGCCAGGCTTACGGCCGTTTTGTGTCAGGCAAGCCTGACTAAACCCGGGAGGCCGATGGGTGTGAAAGGCATCAGCCGGCGAGCAGGCGGAGGATATTTCCTCCCAGCACCATCTGCTCCTTTTCTCTGGGCAGCTTGAGCAGGCGGACCTTGTGGAGTTCGACCCGCGAATCGACCAGCGGGCCGTCGGACCCGAAGAGCAGTTTCTCGGCGGGGAGTTCCCTCGCGGCCTGCTCCAGGTAATCGACGAAGACCACCGACGACGTATCGAGGTAGAGATTCGGCAGCCGCTTGGCCGCTTCGATCGCCCGAACATGCTCCCGCCAGTCGCGGGACGCGAAGTTCCCGAGGTGGGCGAGGATCAAGGCAACACGCGGATAGGACCGGATGACGTCCAGGCAGTCGTTCACCTTGGGAGGGTGGAAGAGGATGGGGATTCGCAGTTCGGCGGCCGCCTCCACCATTTCCCGGCTTGGGACTCCGTGGAATTTGAGCCCCTTGAGCCCGAGAGTGCGGACCTCGCGCTCCAGCAGGCCACGGATCTTGCCCGCCTCCGTCGCCGCGTCGTGCTTGGCGAAGCCGATGAACTTGTCGGGCCATCGCCGCACGTAGGAGGCGATCTCCTCGTTCGCCTCTTCGTAGGTGGTGTTGTTGATCGGGAAGATGATCGTGCGGTCGATCCCGGCCTCGGCCATGCGGCGGAGCGTCCACTGCGGATCGTTGTAGGTCGTCCAAGGGTCGCAGGCCGGGTCGTTCTTGCCGGCATTGAGCCCGTGGCCCGCGTGGCAGTGCGTGTCGATGACGAGCCCGCGACCTTGCGCCGCCGGAGCCGCAGTCGAACCGGCAAGGGCCAGGGAACCGCCGGTCAAGAGGCTCTTCTTGACGAAATCGCGTCGGTGCATGGCTTCTCGCCTTTCTCGGGCGGAAGAAGGTTTCGGCGAGGAGAACGGGCGCTCCCAGGATAGTGGGGCTGAACTGGCGAGTCCAGCAGACGGGGTGGTAAACTGGGCTGTGCTCAAACCTGAAGCGGGAGGGCGAACATGGATCGTCGGGAATTCGTCGCGGCATGCGGGTTCGCGGTCGCGGGGGAAGTCGCAGGGGAGATCGCGGCCGAGGAACCGCGGGACGTGCCGGCGGCGCTGGACCGGCGGCCGCGGATGCGCCTGGGTACGCAACAAGGACCGCTCACGCCCGAGATGCTCGACTATCTGCGGCGGAGCGGCGTCGAGGCGATCTGCGCCGCTCCTCCAACCCGGCCCGGCGAGGGATTCTGGGGCCGCGCCGAATTGGAGCCAGCCCGGGAGCTATGCGAGAAGCACGGCATCGCCCTGGAAATGGTTCCCTTGCCGCTGCTTGCCTCCAGTCACATCGACCGTGAGAGGCAAGGGGCGATTCTCCTGGGCCAGAGCCCCGGGCGGGATCGCGACATCGAACAGATCCAGAAGATGATCGCAGCGTGCGCGGAGGCCGGGGTGCCAGCCTTCAAGTACAACCTGAGCCTCCTCGGTGTGCTGCGGACGGGCGCCACGCCGGGGCGCGGCGGGGCCCGCTACAGCACGTGGAGGCTCCGCGACGCGAAGGAGAATCCACCGCTGACCCGCGCGGGCCGCGTGAATGAGGACATCTTCTGGGAGCGGATCACGTACTTCCTGGAGCGGGTGATCCCGGTCTGCAACGAGCACAAGGTCCGCGCCGCTTGTCATCCGCACGACCCCGGTGTTCGCGAGCGGGGCTTTCAGGGAATCGTCCGCGTGCTCGGCACCCCGGAGGGGCTCAAACGGCTCCTTGCGATCCAGGAAAGCCCCTATCATGGGCTGAACTTCTGCGTGGGGACCGTGGCCGAGATGCTCCAGGACCCGGCCCGCGAGATCCATGAGGTGATTCGCTTCTTCGGGGGCCGAAAGAAGATCTTCAACGTCCATTTCCGCAACATCCGCGGCCGGCGGGACGACTTCCAGGAGGTCTATCCCGACGAAGGGGACCTCGACATGATCGAGGTCGCCCGCACGCTCCGCGACGTCGGCTATTCGGGCATGCTCATGCCCGATCACGTTCCCAGCCATCCCCGCGATCCCGGCTCGCTCCAGGGATTCGCCTTCGCCTATGGCTACATCAAGGGAGTCCTTCAGGCAACCCAACGAAACGGCTAGCGTTCCTCCGATGATCATATCCCGGCGAAGTAGTCCTCGTACGCAGCCGGAACGATGTCCTCTTCGCTCTCGGCGATGTTGAGCAGACCGGCGCCGCCGGGACTCGAAAACACTGGGCCGGAGAGGGCGGGGTTGACCGCGATCGAAACGGCCGTCGGCGGGCGGCGTCGTACAGGTGATCACGGCAATCCTGCCCGTAGTGAATCTGGGCGTGCCTGGCAGACAACCTCGTCCGACAACGGCTGCCCGCCCTTGGTGCCCACCACGGCGCCATCCTGCTCGCCGCTCCCGAGCCCGGACTGCTTCAATCTGCACCCACACACCCGAGACCTGCCAGGAGAGCAACGGCGATCAGGACTGACGTCCCGCTCTGCGGCAGCCGTTCTGCTCGCTTCGCTTCAACTCACCCAAGTGGGCAACCACCCGCTGCCGCGATCCCCGGCCGGTCCGCACCGACTCGACCAGCGCCCCATACGTGCGCCGTCGTCCGCCCGAGCATCGTTCATAACGCCGCATAAACATCGGCGATCCTTCGCTCTCCGACGAGCTACAGGATCGTGCTGCCGCGGACCTTTGACAAGCTCAGCCCGTCCGGAATTTCCACTCCATCGGCTCCTGGCCGAAAAGCGACCGATGCCATTGGACTTGCGCTCCATCCGCGGCACAAACCCGCTAGAATGGAGACTCAACAGCGTAACTTGGGCTAGAGCCTGGTGGTCCCCACACTCCGAATCTACTGGCGAGCCCTTTCCGCGGAGTGGCCCGCCTCTTATCGAAGGCTGGGTAGAAACT
>CAYGZA010000421.1:0-4691 GCA_964354135.1 uncultured Planctomycetaceae bacterium | reverse complement strand
GGGCCCGCTGCCAGTTCACCGCCACGTCGGAGTCCACGTCGGGGGCGTCCAGGAGCAACAGCCGAGGCGGCACGTTCTTCCCCACCCGCCAGAAAAGCAGGTTGCGCGGGTCCTCGTGGAGCGGGTCCTCGGCCGACTGCCACGGCCGAGGCTCAAAGCCCTCAAACAGGCGGCCCATAAGCGCCGGATCGTCCAGGCCGGCCGGCACCAGACAGACCGGATGTTTCGTGCCTGCCGCCAGCGGACTGACGGCACTGGCCACTTCCCCCGCAAGATGATTGAAGAGCAAGGACTTGCCGATGTTGGTCCCGCCCACGATGCCCACAACCAGCAACGGCTCGTCCTCCAACTGCGGGAGGAGCTTGAAGCGGAGCAGCTCGAACCAGGGCTCTGCGGCCGGCGATGGGACGCCGATGCCGGCCGCCAACGGGGCGAGCGCCGCCAACTCGCGGTCGAGCAGGCGGATGCGGGCGGCCCAGGCTCGGAAGTCGGCAGTCATGGGGGTGGTGGGCGGTTGGCGGACGGATCGTGTGTCGCGGAAAGGGGACCGGCTCCGTCGCCTCGCCAGCATTGGCCCTTGAGACACGGTCTCTGGCGGCGGGGCCTGTTCCCTTCTTCGTTCGCCAACCTGGCGCTCTGGTAACGGCCCCGGCGGTCACGCCGGATCCTTCGCGAGAGGGGTAAGCCATACCTGAGCCAACCCCTATTACAGTATGCTACGGAGAAGCCCGGCGGGCGAGGGTCATTCGGGCCCCGCCAGGACCACGGCAATTGCCTGCCCGCCCCGAGAGTAGTTCACCAGAAGGGCGGTCGGCCGGCCGACGGGGCATGGCTGCCCATGAATCACGTGAACGGGGCATTCCGGATCGGGTCGCCGGTAGTTCAGCGTGGGTGGGACCTTGCCGTGCTGGAGCGCCAGCACGCTGACGGCCATCTCTACCGCCCCGCCGCCGGCCCCGAGGTCCCCGAAATAGCTCTTCGGGGCCGTCACCGGCACGTCGCCCAGGGTATCGCGGATGGCACGGGCCTCCATTCGGTCGTCCAGCGTGGTGCTGAGGCCGTGGGCGTTCAGATGCCCTATGTCCGACGGTTTGAGGCCGCAGGCCCCCAGGGCCGAGCGGATCGCCCGGCGGATGGCATCGCCCTGCAAGGGGCGTTCCGGCCGGGGCGACTCAAACGCGATGGCCGAAGCGAGGACCCGTGCGAGGCACTTTGCCCCGCGGGCCTCGGCGTGCCGGCGAGTCTCCAGGAACATCGCCGCGGCCCCCTCGCCGTACACGACGCCGTCGCGGTCGGCATCGAAAGGCCGGCTCGCCGCGGCCGGCTCATCGGAGCGCCGCGACGTCTGCCGGGAGATGTTGTTGCAAAGCAGGACCATCGGGTGGAGCCGCGAGCTGGCGCCGCCGGCGATCATGGCGTCGGCCTGGCCCCGTTGGATGATCCAAACCGCCTCGCTCACGGCCGTCAGACCCGAGACCTCGGCCAGGGTATGGGTGTTGTTGGGGCCGCGGGCGTCTTGAGCTATGCCGATGTGGCAGGCCGGCATGTTCGGAAGGTACTTGAGCATCCAGAGGGGAAACATCGCGCCCAGGGCCTTCTCGCCCCAGAGCCTTGTGTCGATCGGGCCGTTGCCCGCGCACGCCCGGTAGGCGTCCACCAGCTCGAACAAGTCGGCGGGGATGAGATCGGCCCCGAAAACCACCCCCAGCCGTTCGGGATCGATGCCGGCGGAGGCTAGCCCGGCTTCGGCGGCGGCCATTTCCGCCACCACGACCGCCAACTGGATATCCCGGCTCATGACCTTCAGGCTCTTCCGCGGCCGGATGAACTTTGCCGGATCGAACGCAGGGAGTCCGCCGCCGATGAGGATCGGAACATCGCTCTCCCGAGCCCAGTCCAGTCGTCTTACCCCGCTTCTCCCCCCTGCAAGGGAATCCCAGAACGCGGGGACACCGACCCCGATGGGGCTGACAACGCCCATCCCGGTCACTACCACTTCCCGCTCTGGTCCCATGCCCTTACCCACATACCTCGGATAGCAGTCCGACGACAACCCGGCCGATTCCGGACCCGTTATGTTACCCCACTTGACGGGCGGGGGCAAGGAACGGCCGCCCTTGGGTGCGGGTAGCGACTGGTCGGCCCGGTGCCCCGAACGCCGTCGCGGCACTACGGGTCCAAGTCGTACACGCGATAGGTTTTCGTGCGGCGGGCGCCGCCCTTCTCCAGACTGCGGCGGGAAAGCGAGTTGGACTCCAGGACCCAGGAGAACTCCGCTTCCTCGACCCCCCACTCCATCGCCTTCGGGACCAAGGCGTGCAGCAAGACGAGTCCCAATCCGTGCCGATGCCATTCCGGGACGACGTTGGTGCTGATGACCCGGATTTGCCTGATCTGGCGCTTCTTGCGCAACAGCCTCACGAACCCGAAGGGCAGCAGCCGGCCGTCGATCCGCTTGATCCGCGGATTGTAGTCCGGCAGGGCGAACACCGTCCCCACGAGCTGCCCGTCGACCTCGGCCCCGAAAGCCAGCTCGGGGACCATCAAGTACCGCAGGCCCCGGGCCGCGTGCCGCACTTCGGCCCGGCTCATGGGCACGAACCCCCAGGTGCCGACCAGCGAGCGGTTGTAGACCGAGAGAAAGTCCTCGACGTCCTCCTGGAACCGGGCGGTATTGAGCGGCCGCAAGCGGACATTGTAGTGCGCGACGATCTGCTCGGCGACGGGCGTCAGCTTGGCCGCGATCTCCGGGAACATGTTGATGTGCCCCCAGAAGGCATACAGGTCCTGCGTCTTGCGGAAGCCGTAGCCTTCGATCAGCCGGGCATAGTACGGCGGGTTGTAGGTCATCATGAACACCGGCGGCGAATCGAATCCTTCGATCAGCAACCCCACTTCGTAGTTGAGTGAAGGATTCGTCGGCCCGCGCAATCGGAGGATGTCCCGGGCGGCGAACCATTGGCGGACGGCGTCGAACAGGGCGTTGGCCGCCTCCTGGTCGTCGACGCACTCGAAGAACCCGAAGAATCCCCGGCGCTCCTGGTATCTCTCGATGTGTCCCCGGTTGAGAATCGCCGCCACCCGGCCGCAGACCTCCCCGGAGCGGTACGCCACGAAGGTCTGCACCTCGTTGGTCTCGTAGAAGGGATGGCGGGCGAACCCGGTAAGCTCCTTCTGGTTTTGCCGCAGCGGCGGGATCCAGTTGGGGTCGCCCCGGTACAAGACCCAGGGAAACCGGAGGAAATCGCGTCGCTCGCGGCGCGAACGGACGGCTCGGACGTCGATGGCGGACATGCTCTTACGAATACCCGGTTTTCCTAAATGGGGGTTTACGATCCCGGAATCACGCGGCGTCGTTTCGATGGCTCAAGGCCCGAATCGTAGCACCCTCCCGGGGCTATGGTCAAGACGCGGTGCTTCCCGGGCAAGCCGGGCTCTTGCGGTGCGAGGCGGCTTCTGCTCGCGCTCGGAGGAGGTACAATGGGGGCTCAAGGAAGGGGGCCGGCAGAAGGCCGGCCTGCGTCAACGGATGTCTCGGGACCGCAGGACGGCAAGAGCATGGCGCAAGTTCTCGTTACCGGGGCCAGTGGATTCATCGGTGCTCACGTGGCCGCGGCGCTGGTCGGCCGCGGGGAGCAAGTCACGTGCCTGGTCCGGAGAGCCGCGGCGCTCCAGCGGCTGGAGCCGCTGGGCGTAAGCATCGCCTACGGCGACCTGACGGACCGCGAGAGCCTCCGCGCGGCCGTCGCCGGCAAGTCCGCGGTCTATCACGTGGCGGGTTGCACTAGGGCCCTCCGCGCCGGGCAGTTCTACGAGGTGAACGAAGAAGGGACGCGGAACGTTGCACTCGCGTGCGCGGAACAGGCGAGCCCGCCGGTCCTGGTCGCGGTCTCCTCCCTGGCCGCCGCGGGGCCCTCCGCGGTCGATCGGCCGCGCGTGGAAACGGACCCCCTGGTCCAGGTCTCCCAGTACAGTCGCAGCAAGCGGGCGGGCGAGCTGGCCGCTCAGCAGTTTGCCGATCGGGTGCCGATCACGGTCCTCCGGCCGCCCATCGTGCTCGGCCAGTGGGACAAGGAGGGGCTGCCGATGTTTCGTGGGATTGCCCGCGCCGGTCTCCACCTGGTTCCTAGCGGGCGCGGCTGGCGGTATTCGGTGATCCATGCCGCGGACTTGGCCCAGGCGATGATCTTGGCGGCGGAGCGAGGGGCGCGGCTTGCCCCTCTCGGCGCTCCGCGCGATGCTGCCGCCGTGCAGGGATTCTACTTCGTTGCCGCCGAAGAGAACCCGACCTACGGCGAGTTGGGCCGAATGGTGGCCGCGGCGATGGGACGCCGCCGGCTCCTGGTGCTCCCGGCTCCCATCCCGATCGTCTGGGCGACGGCTTCAATAGTCGAGCTGGCGGCGCGGATCCGCGGCCGGCCGCTCTACCTGAATTTCGACAAGGTGCGGGAGATCCGCTCCGGTTCTTGGACCTGCTCACCCCGCAAGGCGATTGACGAGCTGGGATTCTCGACGGGTGCTCCGCTGGCCGAGCGCTTGGCTCAGACCGCCCGATGGTATCGCGACGCGGGCTGGCTGTAGGGTTCAGGGTTCGGGGTTCAGCGGCCGTTCAACGATTACTCCCCTCTCCCGCGAGGGGCTCGGGTTGTCCCACATGCTAGCAATGCTGTCACGTTACAATTCCTCCACGG
>CAYGZA010000420.1:0-4714 GCA_964354135.1 uncultured Planctomycetaceae bacterium | reverse complement strand
CTGACACCCGCTAGGCGACGTTTTCGGAGGTTTCTGGTTGTTTTCGCAACGGCGGCGAAAGTGGAGGAAACCCTGGAAAACGTAGGGTTTTCCGGCGTTTTTACAGGCTGCCGCGGTGGCGGGCAGGGCATTATGCGGCAAAGGATTACGAGTCGGGCGTTTCTGGCCCAAAACGTGCCAAACGCCTCATGTTGGCCACAATGCGATTTTGGCCACTTCAGAGGAGGCCGCGGGCCCGAGAGTGGTCAACAACGGTCTCGGGCAGAGGGCAGCAGGCAGAGCGCAGAGGGCCACGTTGTACGAGGGTCTCGGCAATGGCGACTTCTTCGCCAAGGCACGGTACAGACCCCGGCTTCCCCAGAATCGCCGTCACGGCTCAAGGACGATCTTTCCGGCCAGCGCGCCGGACCTCTTGAGCGTCGCCTCTTCCTGGAGCCGGTGGGCCGCGGCGGTCTCCGCAAGCCGCATCAGGCGGCCGACGTGTGGCCGCAGTCGGCCTTCCGCAAGCCAGCGATTGATCTCCTCCGCTGCGCGGGCCTGTTCCTCCGGCGGGGCGTTGAACATGGCGAACCCGCAGACCGTGCAATCCTTCACGTAAAACGGCCCCACGGGAAAGGGCGGCCGCGACTCCCGGCCGGCCATCAGGACCAATCGCCCGCGGAGGGCCAGGTGTCCTACGGCCCGCTCCAGATCCTGCTCGCGCAAGGTCTCCCACCAGACGTTCACGCCGTCGGGGGCGGACTGGCGGATCGCCGCGTCGACTTCCTGGGTCTTGTAGTTGATCACCGCGTCGGCGCCGAGTTGGCGGCACGCTTCCGCCTTCTCGTCGCTTCCCGCGGTGGTGATCACCTTGGCGCCGACGATCTTGGCCATCTGCACCACGCAGGAGCCGACCCCGCCGCTGCCGCCGTGGACGAAGAGGGTCTCGCCGCGGCGGAGTTTCGCGTCGCGGAACAGGCCCAGGTGGGCCGTGATGCCGACCAGGGCAATCGCCGCCGCGTCGCGATCGGACACGCCAGCGGGCGTGGGATAGAGCCAGCACTCGTCCACGGCCGCGTATTCGGCGAACGTCCCTTGGCGCCCCAGCAGGCCCTGGTTGCTCCCCCAAACGCGGTCCCCCGGCTTGAAGCGGCTCGCTTGCGGCGCGACGGCCTCGACCGTTCCCGCCAGGTCGCAGCCCACGATGAAGGGGATGGGCAGCTTCCACGCAATCGTCCCCGAGCGGACGTACGTATCCACCGGGTTGACCGCGACCGCGCCGACCTTGACCAGGACCTGGCTGCCCGTAGGCTGCGGCGCCGGCAAGTCGCCGTAGATGATGTTCTCCGGGGGCCCCGGTTGGTTGACGTAGGCGGCTTTCATGGCTTCGGTTCACTCCGTCGTGGCAGAAGGAATTCCCGAGGACTCAGCGGGCTACCGACAATAACGGTACGCCCGAGAGGGCCGAAAGGCAAGCGTCGCCGGGAAGTAAGGGGTCGGGAGTCTTTTTCCACGTCGCCGCTTTCGCCGCTCCCCGTGCCGAAGCGATTGCCGTGGACATGGGAAAAGATTCCCGACCCCTTTGCGGCCCGCCCGCGATTGCACTCCACCTGCGGCCGGCGTAAACTGCAAGGGCTCAAACCGGGTTCCGCAGTGATCGCCCCCATGAGCTGTAGCAACGAGGAGCCGCGATAATGAAAGTCCTGCTGGTCCTTGGCCTGTTGTCGTGCGTCGTAGCGATGGCCGTTTGCGTGAGGCCGTCGATCGCCTCTGGAGCCGAGCTGGAGGCCGGGGTCGCCGTGGCGGACATCACCCCGCCCTTGAACTACCGCATGTGCGGCTACTTCAACGAGCGGCTCAGCACCGGCATCCACGACCCCTTGCACGGCAAGGCCCTCGTGCTCCGCCAGGGCAACGCGAAGGTCGCGATGGTCTTCTGCGATTTGATCGGCGTCACGCGGGACGTCTCCGACCGCGCCCGGCAGGCGGCCGAGAAAAAGACGGGCATCCCGCAAGACAACATCCTCATCGCAGCGACCCACAGCCACACCGGCCCGCTCTACGAAGGGGCGCTGCGAGAGTATTTGCACCAGCGGGCGGTGGCCAAGCACGGCTCCGACCCGTACGAGAAGATCGACTATCCCGCACTGCTCGTGGAGAGGCTGACGAAGGCCATCGTCGAGGCCAACGGGGCGCTGCGGCCGGCGGCGATGGCGGCGGGGCTGGGCCGGGAAGCGGGCCTCTCGTTCAATCGCCGCTTTCACATGAAAAACGGCCCGGTGGTCTTCAACCCCGGGAAGCTCAACCCGAACATCGTCCGCCCGGCCGGGCCGATCGATCCGGAGGTGGGCATCGTTCTGGTGCGCGATGCTGCCGGCAGCCCGCTAGCGTCGCTGACCGTCTTCGCCCTGCACCTGGACACGATGGGCGGCACGCTCTACGGCGCCGACTACCCGTACTACTTGGAGCAGTCCTTGCGGGCGGACCTGGGAAGCGGCTTCGTCTCGCTCTTCGGCAACGGCACCTGCGGCGACATCAACCACATCGACGTTTCCACGTCCAAGCCGCAGCCGGGCGGCGGCGCGGAAACCAAGCGGATCGGCGAGGCCCTGGCGGCGAAAGTCAAATCGGAGCTGCCGAAGCTGAAGCCGGTGGGCCGGCCACGGCTGGCCGTTCGGACCGAGACGGTCATGGCCCCGCTGCAGAAGTCCAGTGCCGAGGAGATCGCCTGGGCAAAGGCCGCAATGGAGAAGATCGGCACCGACAAGCTCTCGTTCCTCGACCAGGTGAGGGCCTACAAGATCATGGACCTGCAGCTCCGCGAGGGCGACGTGCTGCCGATCCTTGTGCAGGTCTTTCGGCTGAGCGACGAGGTGGCCCTGGTCGCCTTGCCGGGCGAGGTCTTCGTGGACCTCGGCCTGGCAATCAAGAAGGCGTCGCCGTTTCGGATCACGATGGTGGTCGAGCTGGCCCACGACACGCCGGACTACATCCCGACCAAGAAGGCCTTCGGCGAGGGGAGCTACGAGACGGTCAACAGCCGCATCCAGCCCGGCGGCGGCGAGATGGCCGTCGAGGCGGCCGCGCGGCTGCTCAAGCAGTTGAAGGAAGCCGGGGATTGATCGGCGCGAGGGCCGGATAGAGCTCGCGGTAGACCTCAAACCACTCGGCATAGCGCGGGGCCAACGCGGGATCGGGCTCATAGGTGCGCCTCGGGCGGCGGACGCGGCGGTAGGCGTCTTCTTCGTCCTTGTAGAGGCCCAGCCCGATCCCGGCGAGGATGGCAGCGCCCAGCGGCGTGGCTTCTTCGATCGCGGGCACTTCGATCGCCCGGCCGACCACGTCGGCCTTGTTCTGCATCCAGAAGGCATTCCGCGTGGCGCCGCCGACGGCCACGAAGCGTTCGAACTTTGTCTCCAGGCACGTCTCCAAGGCCGTGACGATGTCGCGGAACTGGTAGTCGAGTCCTTCCACCATCGCCCGGAGCACGTCGCCCGCGGTCGCCCGGCCGCTCAAGCCTACAAAGGCACCGAGGCTGTGCGGATCGACCATCGGGCAGCCCGCCCCCGACATGTGCGGCAGGAACATCACCCCGCGGGCGCCGGGCGGGGAAGCACCTGCGGCGGCCATCAGGTCGTCCCAATCGCTGCCGCCCTCCGGCCGGGCCTTCTCGCCGACAGCCGAGCCGTATTGACGGCGGTACCACTCCAGCATTTCCCCGGCGACGTTGCCGCCCCAGACCGTGTGCCTCCCGCGGGCCACGTGGGCCTGGACCGTCATCCCCTTGCTCCGCAATTCCGGCTTGAGCGCGGGGCCGGGCGTGGCCGTAAGCACGCTTTCCCATGTTCCGGTCACATCGAGCACGACCCCGGGCTGAAACGCCCCGACCGGCAGCGCCCCGCAAAGGTGATCGTGCCCACCGAGCACCACGGGCGTTCCGGGGGCTAGGCCGGTCTCGGCCGCCGCTACGGCCGTGACTTCGCCGAGCGGCGTGCCGCTGGGAAGCACGTCACACAGGAGGCGTCGCTCGATGCCCGAAAGCCGCAGCATCTCCTCCGACCAGGCCAACGTCCGCTGATCGAAGAGCATGGTACACGAGGCCATGCTGTAGTCGGTCGCCTGCCGCCCGCAGAGCATGAAGTTTACGAAATCCTCGATCAGGAGCCACTTCGCGGCTCGGGCCATGATCTGCGGCTCATGCTGGAGCATCCAGAGGATTCGCAGGGCGGAATTGATCGGCCAGACGGGGTTGCCGCCGATGGAAAACGTCCGCTCCGCCCCGACGTGCTTCAGCCACCAGGCGTGCTGCGGCCCGGTGCGGGGATCGTGCCAACTGATCATCGGGTAGAGCCAGCGGCCTTCCGCGTCCACCGGCAGCCCGTCCATCCCCATGCCGGTGACGGCCAAGCCACGGACGTCCCGCGGGTCGTTCAACCGGGAGACGGCCTCGCGGATGGCCGCCGCGGCGCCGCCCCAAATCTGCTCGGGCTGCCAGACGACCCACTCGGGATGCTCCGCGGCAGGATGCGATCTCTTGGTCGGCCGGCTTGCGGCGGAGATCGCGTTGCCGTCCAAGTCGTAGACTACGGCTTTCAGACTCGTAGAGCCCAAGTCGATTCCTAGCAGGTAGTCCACGGCACAACCTCAAAGCTTTGAACTATCAGCGGTCAGCTATCAGCGATCAGCGGCCAAGTGTCAGCACTCGCGGGCCCCCTTTCGATGATCGAGATGACCA
>CAYGZA010000419.1:0-4748 GCA_964354135.1 uncultured Planctomycetaceae bacterium | reverse complement strand
TGCGGAAGTCGTCGAACCCGATCCAATGTTCCGCGTCCTTCGGACCGTTGTAGCACTGGATGCTCACCTCCTCCTTGCCCGTCTTGGCGAGCTTGCGGGTCTCCACGGTGCGGAACTCGCCCTTGGCCTCAGGGCGGAACTGCGAGATCACTTCCTCGGGCGTGAGCACGACCCGGAGCTGGACCGCGTTGGTCTCCAGCGGGACCTTGCCCGGAATGATGTAAATCCCCCCGTCGATCCGCTCCTTGACGAGCTTGAAGACCGGCTTGCCGTCCTGGTACAGCGTGATCCCGCCCTGCTCGTACTGCTGTGTGGGCTTGGTGAGGTTGCTGACCGTCACTTCGACGGCGAGCTTCCCCTTGCGGCGGTCGGGCGCCGGGCGGACCAGCGCGTTCTTGACGTTGCCGGCCAGCCCCGGCTCGACGCAGATCTCCAGCGCCCCGTCGCGGATCCGCCACGTCTTCGGGTTCTCCCGCAGCCATTTCCAGCCGTCGCCCAGCTTGCCCTCGAACTTGTCCTCGAAAACCAACTGCGGATCGGCGGCACTGGCGGCAACCTGGATCGCCAACAATGCGGCCGCGATCAGAATGAGACGTTTCATGATGTTGCTCCCAAGATCGTACGGATGGAAACCTCGCGACCACTGAAGCCGGCGGCTCGGCCGGCGCCCGGGAGCATCTTACCGCGCCGCCCGCGGTTCGGCAAAGTCCCCCTGGAATACGCGACCCGGGATTCCCGGCCATAGAAGCAGTTTCTGTTGCGGAAAGGAGCGTTGCCGTTGGCCTGCAACGTGGTAGAATTGGTGTTGTCGGCGTGCCGGCCGACCGGAAACGGCCCCGCAAGTCGGACCGTGGAGGAGATGAAGCCGTGTTGCGATGGCTCAGCGGACTGATGCGGACGACCACAACCGTAATCCTCCTGGCTGCCTCGGCAGCCTTGGCCGGCCCGGTCGAGGACGATTGGGCCCGGCAGGACCGGATGCGCGCAAAACCGCTGTTCGAGAAGTGGGCCGATCCGGACAAGGAGATCGCCCAATCGGTCGTGCCGAGCATCGACGAGCACCTGGCCCGCGGCCGGATGCTCCTCGAAGACGCCCGGCGGCAGCAGCCCGGGGCCATGGCCGAGCACGCCAAGGCGCTGGAGGATCTGGCCAAGGGCCGCGCCGCCCTCCTCGCGGCCACGACCCGCGACCCGGCCGCGTGGAAAAAGCTCTACGTCGATACCCGCTGGGCCGTGCGCCGGATCGTCTTCGCCAGTCCCTGCTGGGATTTCGACCGGCTCGTGTTCGTCAAGCGGCCCACCTACAACTCCAGCCACATCTATACGGACCACTTCGACGGCAGCAACCGTTTCGGCGGCAATCTCTGCACCCTCTCGCCGATCGGCCCGGACGGCAACGTGAAGGAGATCGTCCCGGAGCTTGCCGGCGGGATCTTCGGCCGCTTCGACCTCTCGTTCAACGCCAGGCGGATCGTCTTCTGCCACAAGAAGCCGGGCAAGGGCTATCGCATCTACGAAGTCGGCGTCGATGGCCGCGGCCTGCGCCAGCTTACGCACGACGAGCCCGACGAGGCCCAGATGCAGGCCCGCTACGGACACGGCTACGACGACCTCGACCCGTGCTACCTGCCCAACGGCCAGATCGCCTTCACCTCGACCCGGTCGAAGCGGGCCGTGATCTGCGTACACAACTTCACGAGCACGGCGATGCACCTGATGGACGGCGACGGGCGGAATATCCGCTGCCTGTCCGGCAACACGGTCAACGAGTTCGCCCCCGGCGTGATGCACGACGGCCGCATCCTGTATACCCGCTGGGAATACGTGGACAAAGGGGCCGGCGACGTGCAGAGCCTCTGGTCGATGCACCCCGACGGCAGCTACCCGGCCCACGTCTACAAGAACAACGTCTCCAAGCCGCCCACCTTGATCGACGCCCGGCAGCTCCCCGGCAAGAACCACCTCCTCATCTGCACCGGCGCGCCGCACATGCCGCTGGCCGTGGGGCCGATCATGCTCGTGGACATCCACAAGGGCCAGCTCAATCCGGCGGCGATGACCAGCATCACGCCGGAGATCGCCCTCCCGCTGCACTACGGCTATCCCGGCGCGGCCAAGGGGTTCTTCAAGGAGCCGTACCCGCTGAGCGAGATGCTCTACCTGGTCGTGTACCACTTCGGCCCGCAGCACGACGACCCGGCGGGCTACGGCCTCTATGTCCTGGACGCGACCGGCCACCGCGAGCTGGTCTATCGCGACTCGGCGGTTTCCTCCTGGCAGCCGATGCCGCTCAGGGCCCGGCCGGCGCCGCCCGTGATTCCGTCGGTCTTGGCTTCGGCGGAACCCGCGCCCCGTAGCTCCCTCTCCCTTGGCGAGAGCGCTGGGGTGAGGGCGGAAGCGGGTGCGGAGGCTATGCTCTTCATGTCCGACGTCTACGCCGGCATGACCGGCATCGAGCGCGGCCGGGTCAAGTACGTCCGCGTGATGGAGGACGTCCCCAAGCCCTGGGAGCCCTCGTGGTGCTCGCCCGGCCAGGGCGATACCCTCGGCCTGCAAAACCCCGCGATCAGCCTGCGCGGGCACTTCGTGATCAAGCGGGTCCACGGGATCGTGCCGGTCCACGACGACGGCTCGGCCACGTTCATCGTCCCGCCGGGCAGGAATCTCTATTTCCAGGCCCTCGACGCCGACTTCATGGAACTCCAGCGGATGCGGACCTTCGTGAACCTGATGCCGGGCGAGAAACGCTCCTGCGTCGGCTGCCACGAGCCCCGCACGCGGACCCCGGCCCCGCGGGCAACCATCGCCCTGAGCCGGCCGCCGCGGGAACTCATGCCTCAGCCGGGCGAGACCGCGCCCCGCACGGTCCACTACCCGCTCGACGTTCAGCCGACGCTGGATCGGCACTGCGTCCGCTGCCACAACGCCCAGAAGCCCGACGGCGCACTGGACCTCTCGGGCGAGTTGACCGAGCTGTTCTCCAAGTCGTACGAGAACCTCATCAACAAGCAGCTCATCAACCATATCGACTCCGACCCGCGGGACAACTTCATCCCTGCGGAGCCGCCGCTCCGCTTCGGGTCGCACCGGAGCAAGGTCGTCGAGGTGATCCTCAAGGGCCACTACGACTGCAAGCTGAGCCGCGAGGAGTTCATCCGGCTGGTCACCTGGATCGACGCCAACGCCCCCTACTACGGCGTTTACGAAGGCAAGCGAAACATCCGCTGGAAATCCGCCCCCGACTTCCGCCCGCTCCCCGGGCAGCTCACCTCCTCTCAGCGGTGATGTCTGCAGACTTCCGAAGTCGTGGAGACTTCGGAAGTCTCCAAGACCCGCTCGCAAGCAATCTTGGCTGCGTCTTCGCTCGTCAGGTCGGCGGCGATCCCCAGGAATGACGGTTCATTGTTCGGTGCCTGTCTGCGAGCCACGCCTGCCACCCGTCGGTCCCAAGGAACTCCTGCAACGTCCGCGGCGCCACGCCCACAAACGCGGCGATCGGCCAGGGCGCTCTCCCGCGGCAAGTTGCTCCACTGGCCGCGGATGTAGCTGGCCAGGTGGCCCCGCGGCTCCGAACGCCCAAAACAGTCCGAAAACTGGTCCACAAAGTCGGCCAAGGCCGGCCCCAACGAGAGAATCCGATCGATTGTCATCCATGACTCCTTCTAACCATCCTGGTTTCAATGAGTTACGGAGATTACCAAACGCTTGTCCCTATGTAAAGTGCGCTGTAGTATTAGTATGGAACTCGGGAACCGCGGGATTGAGCTTGATGTCTATGACTCGAGCGGCAAGCACCCGTCATGGAGCATGTGGCAAACCCATGGGTACGTTGCATGCGAGTTGCACGGTCGAGAACCATGTGGACACATTACCAGTAGCGAGAAGCCATGAACGCTAGCCGACGTTTACACTCCTTGCCTCTTGGCAGGCAGGGGCACACCGATCTTGCCGCACGAGTCCTGTTGCGGTTCCCTCTGGCGTTGGTTTTCGGTTGGGCGGTGTCGCGCGGCGCTGCGGCCGAGCCGCCGGCGAAGCTGCCCGAGGGGCCCGGCCTGGCCGCCCGGTACCCGGGCGATGCGGGCATTGTGAAGGCCCCGGAGGTCCTCTTCGCCGAGGACTTTGAGGGCGCGAGTGTCCCCGAGATCGTCAAACGCTGGACCAGCGCTCAGAACCCGAAGGAGCAGGCGTTCCGGCTGGTTGAGGACGTTCCGGCGGGAAGCCGGGGTCGCCATGCAATCGAAATGACCGCCCGGCCATCGAAAGACACCGGCGGCCACCTCTACAAACGCCTCGATCGCGGTGTAGACACCGCCTTCGCCCGCTTCTACGTGAAATTCCCCGAGCCGCCCGGCTACATCCATCATTTCGTGCACTTTGGCGGCTACCGCCCGGCGACGCCGTGGCCGCAGGGCGGGGCCGGCGAGCGTCCCCGCGGCGATGAGCGATTCACCGTCGGAATCGAGCCCTTCGGCGAGAACGGCCGCGTCCCGCCGCCGGGCAACTGGAACTTCTACACCTATTGGCACGAGATGAAGCGCTCGGCCGACGGCCGCTACTGGGGCAACGGACTCCGCCCCGTTAGGCCCCAGCCGGTGCCGGCGGGCCGCTGGCAGTGCGTCGAGGTGATGATCAAGCTCAATAGCGCCCCCGACCGCTGGGACGGGGACCTGGCCCTCTGGCTCGACGGCAAGCGCGTCGCCCATTTTTATCCGGGCGCCCCGCGAGGCCAATGGACCGGCATGGGCTTC
>CAYGZA010000418.1:0-4748 GCA_964354135.1 uncultured Planctomycetaceae bacterium | reverse complement strand
GGGAGCGCCTGGAGCTCTTTGCCGCGGTCTGCCAGGCGGTCCAGCATGCCCACCAGAAAGGAATCATCCACCGGGACATCAAGCCCTCGAACATCCTGGTCACGATGCACGACGACAAGCCCGTGCCCAAGGTGATCGACTTCGGGGTGGCCAAGGCGACCAACGCCCGGCTGACGGAGCGGACGCTCTTCACCCGGTTTGCGCAAATGGTGGGCACACCGCTCTACATGAGCCCCGAGCAGGCCCAAATGAGCGGGCTGGATGTCGACACGCGGAGCGACATTTACTCGCTGGGTGTCCTGCTCTACGAACTGCTGACCGGCACCACGCCCTTTGACCAGAAGCGAGTTCGCGAGGCCGCTTACGACGAGCTTCTCCGCATCATCCGGGAGGAAGAGCCGCCCAAATCGAGCCTGCGAATCAGCACGCTGGGCGAGACGCTGCCGTCCGTCGCGGCGCATCGCAAAGTGGAGCCCAAGAAGCTCTCGGCACTGGTCCGCGGCGAGTTGGACTGGATCGTAATGAAGGCGCTGGAGAAGGACCGCTCACGGCGTTACGAGACGGCCAACGGCTTGGCCCAGGACATCGAAAACTATCTGCACGACGAGCCGGTGTTAGCGTGCCCACCGTCGGTTGGGTATCGACTCCGGAAGTTTGTGCGGCGGAACAAGGGGCCGGTGGTAGCGGTCGGTCTGGTACTGCTGGCGCTGGTTGCGGGCATGATCGGCACGATGTGGGGCTTGGTCCGCGCCCACAACGCCCGCCGAGACGCCGTCGCCGCACAACTCGCGGAAGCCGAACGGGCCGAAGGGGAGCGCAAAGCCAAGGAGGAAGCCCTCGCGGCCACCGAAGCCGAAAAGAAGGCGAAAAAAACCGCCCAGGCGCGGGAAGCCGAGACGCGGGCCGTGAAGCTCCTCGAAGAGACGGTGGCCGTCCAGAAAGCCAACCTTGGCCCCGGCCACCCTGACACGGTGGGAAGCATGCACAGCCTGGCCGGAAGCTACTTCGCCCTCGGCCGGCACGCCGATGCGATGAAGCTCCGCGAAGAGATGGTGGCGGTCCAGAAAGCCACTGTCGGCCCCGACCACCCCGGCACGCTCATGACTATGGACCACTCGGCTCGCTTGTACTCCGCCCTCGGCCGGCACGCCGACGCGCTGAAGCTCCGCGAAGAGACGCTGGCCGCCCGGAAAGCCAGACTCGGTCCCGACCACCACGAGACGCTCTCGACCATGAAGGACCTAGCGAACAGTCTTGTCAAATTGGATCGGGGCGCGGAGGCTGTGCCGATCATCGACGAGTGCCTGAAGCGGGCCGCAGGCAGAGTCGTTCCTCCGACATTGGTCCCGGACCTCATGCTCCTTAGGGCTTGCGAGTACTCCAAGCAGGGAGACCTCGACAAGTCGCTGGCCGACTTCAATGAAGCAATCCGGCTCGATCCTAAACTCGCCGGCGCTTACTTCCAAAGGAGTCTCGTGCATCGCCGCCAGGGAGACTTCGACAAGGCGCTGGCCGACCTTGACGAGGTCATCCGGCTTGAGCCGCAAGTCGCCCAGGCGTATGTATCTCGGGGCGAGTTCCAGGCCCTCAAGGGCAAGTACGACGCGGCCCTGGCCGACTTCGGCAAAGCCATCGAGCTGGAGCCGGAAAACCCGTGGCGATGGGAACGGCGCGGCGCAATTTATGTGCGGCAGGGGAAGTGGGACCCGGCCATCGCCGACCTCTCCAAAATGGTCCAACTGGACCCGACCGCCGCGCGCCTGTGGTTCCGGCTTGCCCTGGCGCATATCGGCGGCGGACGAGCCGACGAGTACCGCAAGGACTTCGCCGAGATGCTCCGGCGCTTCGGCGAGACGCAGAATCGCTACGAGGCCAATTGCGTGGCGGAAAGCTGCGCCATGGCCCCGGACGCCACGGCGGATTGGCCGAGGATGCTCGCCCTGGCCGAGAAAGCCGCCAACGGCGATCCCAAGCGGTGGGACTATGTGAACACCTTGGGCGCGGTCCTGTACCGCGCCGGGCGCCTGGAGGAGGCGGTGCGGCGCCTGGCGCAAGCCGATCAGCTCGCCGCCGATCACCTCGCCAAAGGCGGAACCGATCGAGCACCCGCCTGCCCCTGGTTCTTCCTGGCCATGGCCCATCACCGCCTGGGCCACAGCGAGGAGTCGAAGAAGTGGCTCGAGAAGGCCGTAGCGTGGACCGAAAAGGCCCTGCGGGAGCATGAACAGGGCGTCAAGGAGTTTCCCTGGATCCCCGCGCTCGAGGTCAAGCTCCTCCGCCAGGAAGCCGAGACGCTGCTCAAGTCGGGCCCAACCAATGCCCCACAAAACAAAGAAGGCCAACAGAAGCCCAAGCCTTGAACAAGATGCACCACGGAGGCACAGAGAACACGGAGACAAGGAAACGATGAATGATGAACGATGAATTGTCCATTCATCCTTCATCATTCTGACTTCTGACTTCAACAAAAGTGGCCGGGGAGGCCCAAGGCGCCAACCAAGCCCCTCCCCGGCCGGACCAACCCCCGGGCGGCTTGGTCTGCGCGCCCGAGGGCACGGCTCGTTTGATTGTACCGCAGACCGCCCTTGAGAAGGAGGACTCCATGACAGGAAACCACGGAGACACGGAGAACACGGAGAAAAGGCGCGGCAAGCAGTGACAAATGTCGAAGGAGGAATGTCGAAGGAAATCCGAATGACGATGCCCTTTGGTCATTGGGCCTTGGTCATTGGTCATTCTTTCGTCATTTCGATTTCGTCATTCGTCATTCCCAGTTCCCCTCCGTGTCCTCCGTGCCTCCGTGGTGAGTATTTCGCGTGAGCATCGCCACCGGGCGGCAGGTCCGCGCGCCCGGCTGCGGTGACCCATTTCACTTACCCGCGGACAGGATTCGGCAAAAGGAGATCTGCAATGCGTTCCATCAAGCTGTTTCGACTGGCAGTCCTGTTCCTGATCGTGGCGGCACTTTCCGCGGGCGCGTTTGCGGGATTGAACCACATGCATTTCAGAGGCGGGCCCTTTGTCGTAGAGCTCACGGGCCTTGCCGGCGCCTCCGGGGAAGCCACTCTGAGAAGTGTGACGTGGAACGGGTATGCGTTGTTCAGCACCGGCCATCTGCACGTGACCTGCGAGGGCCTGTCGCCCAAAGCAACGTACGTAGTGACGGTGACGGACCTATTCACTGGAACTAACTGGACATTGAACACCAACCAGAATGGCGCCGGCAACGCCGGAGGCGTCGTGGATGTTCCGGTTTGGTATGACGACGAGGATAAACTGTGTGGTTGCTACTTTTCCGTTGATGTCTATGACGACGCAGCCCTCGTGCTCTCCGGCGAAGGTGTTTTCAACTGGTAGTGGTGAATCGGCTCAGGGGCCTACTCCCGCGAGGCGGGTGGCGCTGGCGTTTCGCCAGTGCCCACCAAAACCTGGCGATACGGCAAGCGGCACTGGCAAGACGCCAGTGCCACCCTGTGACAGGAAAGGCGGAAGAAGCACGTGTGAGACAAGCGTTTTCTTTTGAGGTCCCTTTGGTTTCGAAAAAGGAAAGTGCCATGAAGCGTCATCTGTTTCGGCTCAGCTTTGTGCTGGCCACCTTCGCCCTGCTGGGACTCGCCAGCCCCGCCCCGGCGCAGGAGCGCGCCGAGCCGTTCCGGCTGACTGGGACGAGCAAGACCACGGAAGACCTCGGTGGCTTTCCCTCGGCGCCGACCTTGAGGTTCACGATTCCCGGCGAGGGAACGATCGGCAAGTTCGTGCAGATTGCAACGGTTCACTTCTACTGGGTCGGAGGCGAACCACCATTCTCGGGCCCCGGAAAGTATCTGTTCGAAGAGTCCTCCGTGATCTATGTCCTCGACGATGACGGTAACCCCACCGGTGATGTGATCTACATGGAAGCGTCCGGTGCCAACGGCCCGTGGTGGATCGGGGCGAATGGAGGTTTCGAGATCACCGGCGGTGAAGGGATTTACGAGGGCGCCAGCGGGAACGGGGGCGTCCAACAGGTATACCCGGGAACATACATTGGCGTGATCCGCAAGTAGCCGAGGGGAACACGGCGGGTGGCGCTGGCGTTTCGGCAGCCGTGTAGCGTGCGTGAAACGCACCGATTTCAGAAGGAATCAGTTGTAGTTGTAAGGTGGGTCAAGCCCGTCAAGGCGCAGACCCACCTCCCAGATTCGCGGTGGGTCATCGGCCTAAAGGCCTCGACCCACCCTACCGCTCACCCGCGTGAGCAGCGCCACCGGGCGGCTTACTCCGCGCGCCCGAAGCCAGACGGCGGGGCACACGAGGATGGCGTTACTCAACGGGACGAACACGAATGTGTGTGTCGGTGGCCACGACAAAGCGGCCGGGAAGCGCTTCGCCGCATTGCTGCAGGACCGCTTGCACAACCCGGGTGCGGTTCGAGGGGCTCTCGTCATGAAGGCGAAGAAGGATGACTCCGGCATGGGCCTGCCCGCTGCGGAACACCAGCTCACCGAAGTCCTTGTCGTTGGTCACCAGCCACGACCTCCGCCGCATAGCTCAAGGCCGCGCGGATGTCCTCCGGCTGAAGGCGCGCGTACTCGCGCAAGATTTCGGTTTCCGGGATCCCCTGGGCGACCATCCGCACCAGCAGCTCGACCGGAATTCGAGTGCCGCGAATGACCGGCTTGCCCACCATGATGTTCGGATCGACCACAATGCGTGCTAGTGTCCCGTCAATCTTCGATTGACGGGTGACGCGGAATCGTGTTTCATGG
>CAYGZA010000417.1:0-4793 GCA_964354135.1 uncultured Planctomycetaceae bacterium | reverse complement strand
CTGTTCTACGAGTGGGACCGGTTCGGCTGGCACCGCGTGACCGTCTACGGCGACATTCAGGAGCCGCTGGTGGAGTTCGGCAAGGCCCTGGGGCTGGAGATCATCCGAGAGGCTTAAGGATCGGTCTCAGCCCGGCGCTCGCGCTTCGTGCGAGCGCGTCGTTGCTTCAGGCCCAACCGCCGCCGGACGGAAGCGCGGGTGGGCCTGGTGGGCTTGCGACGGCGCGGCGGGGTGGCCGCTTCGAGCAACATCCGGCGGAGTTTCTCCAAGCAGTCGTTCCTGTTGCGGGAAGCATCGCGGAACCGCTGGCTGACGATCCGGAGATATCCGTCGGCCGTCACGCGGCGCCGCTGATTCTCGAGCAGCCGTGCGCGGACGGCGTCAGGCAAGCTGGGGCTGGACAATACGGCCCAGCGCAACTGCGCCTTGGTGTTCAGCTTGTTGACGTTCTGCCCTCCCGGGCCGGAGCTTCGCGCGAAGGTGAATTGGATCTCCTCCATCGGGATCTGCAAGTTCGGGGTAACAACGAGCATTGGGACAACCTTCCCATGGCCGGCGAGCGTGTGGCAGGTCGGATTCCGGGCCCTTCCAAGCCGGAGCGGATATTCTCCTTAGCCGCAAGGGGGCGAATCGGGGACCCGCCCTACCGTTTGTCCTCGATGCGATAGAGGGCCTTTTTCGTCCGCAGATAGAGTGCGCCTCCGGAGACGGCGGGCGATGCCATGAACCCGTCGTCCAGCCGGTTGACGGCGATCACCTTGTACTTGGGTCCGGCCTCGATGACGGTCGCCTTGCCGTTCTCGTCGAAGAAATAGACCTTCCCGTTGGCATGGATCGGCGAGGCCGAGTAGCTCCCGCCGAGCCGGGCCTTCCACATCTCCTTCCCTGTCTTCGCCTCCACGCACGCGGCAACACCCTCGCTGTCCACCAGGAAGAGCCAGTCGCCGACCAACAGCGGCGACGATCGCTTGGCCGAGGCCCGCGGGTACTTCCAGGCGACGTGGCTTTGGGTCACTACGCCGCGGCCATCGGGCCGGACTGCCCAGAGGTCCGCGGTGTATCCGATCAGCGAGAAGACCAACCCGTGACCCGACACCGGCCGGGCGGAGCCCGAGTGGCTCCCCACGGATTCCACGCGCCAAAGCTCCTCACCCGTTTCCGGCTCGTAGCCATACAGGGCCATGGACCCGAGGCTGACCAGCACCGGCTTGCCCTGGACGTCGACGATCACCGGCGTGGAAAAGGCCTTTCGGAAATCGCCGTCGGTGCCCGGTTTGCCGGTCTTCGGGTCGAGGTCCTGAAAATCGACGCTGCGGTCCGTCTTCCAGACGGTCCTCCCGGTGTGCTTATCCATAGCGACGACGTACTGGCGGTCGCTCCCGTCGAAGTGCAGGACGAGCAGGTTCTTGTAGATGAAAGGAGAGGACCCGGCGCCGCGAAAGTGGTTGCAGGCGAAATCGGTGCGCTCCCATACGACCTCGCCGGTCTTGGAGTCAAGACACGCGTTGTAGGGAGAGCCGAAACTCACGTAGACGCGGCCCTCCTCGATCACCGGAGACGGCGACGCGTAGGAGTTGAACGGATGGCAATACTGCGGTCCGGGCACGTGGCGAAGTTGCTTCTCGAACGCGATCTTGCCGGACTTCTTGTCCAGGCTGATAGCGATGAGTTGAGTCCCATCCTCGGTTGCGGTGGTCAGCCAGATCCGTTCACCCCATATCACCGGCGAGGACCACGCCTTGCCCGGGATGGGCGTCTTCCAGACCACGTTGTCGCTCTCGCTCCACCGGATGGGCAGTCTCGGTGAGTCGCAGAGCCCCCGATCAGTCGGGCCGCGAAAACTCGTCCAGTGATCTCCGCCGCGCGCGGGCCCCGCCGCGGCGATACCCAAGACGAGAATGATCAAGACCCGATTCAAAAGCGGCTTTCCCGGCATGGTGTCTTCGGTCCTGTTGTCCATCTTGTTCCCGTGCTCTGGATGAAACGTCTTCGTTGCTTCAGGTGGCGGCCTCCCTGAATCAGGCGGAGCCGCTTGCACTACCCGGCTGCCGCTTCCCCCGGCGTCGGGGCGGACCGGCTCTCCGTCTCACTTAAGAGCGCCTGCACCCGCTCCTCCAAGAGCCGGGTGAGCGCGGCCGCCGCGTTCTTGCCCCGCTCGGAAGCCACGGGAATCGGCTCGCCGAAGGTGACCGCGACCTTGCGGGCCCCGCGGATCGCAGCCGTCGCCGCACCCAGCCCGTCTTCCTCGAACTTGTCGAGCGTCTCCGCGATCCGCTCGATGCTCGGCTGCTGGGCCACGTAGTCGCCCGGGTAGCTGAAGAGCTTCACCACGACGAACACGTCCTCAAGGTCTTCCTCGCACTGATGGCAATCCGGGCTGTTCTCGGGCAGCTCCTCCCGCCGCTTGATCAAATGCGCCCGCACGCCCTTGACCCGCTCCGGCACGGTCGCCCCGGCAAAGTCCAGGCCGTAGCTGGCCTCGATCCGATCGAGGATGAAGTCCATCAGGTCCGCGACCCGCTTGGGTAACGGGCCGGAGGAGGCATGACCCAGGAACTCGATCTCCTTGAGCGAGATGGCCGCCTCGGCAAAGTGATAGATCCGCGCGGCAAGCGACAGGTCCGGCCGGGGGCGCCACGAGATCGCACGCTCCAGCCGCTCCATCACCGGCAGGAGCTCGGGCGTCGGGTCCTGCACGTAGCGATACCGCATGGCAGCCGGGATGCAGACGATCGGCCGCGATCCCTTGCGAGCCGCCAGCAGGGCCATGGCCGCGGGCCCCTCGCGGAATGGCGTGATCCGCTCGTTCAGGTGATAGACTTCACCCTCCGGGAAGACGACCAGCGGGTGCGGGGCCGACTGGAGCACCTCGATGGCCCGGCGAAAGGCCTGCACGTCGCTCGCATCGCGATCCACGCTGAAGCAGCCGTGGTGCTGGAGGGCCCGCCGCCGCAGACGCGTTCCCCTCTGGAATACCTGCCAGGCGACCATGATATAAAACAGCGTCCCGATCCGATCCGCCGCCCCATAAAGGGCGTAGCAGTCGGCGTGGCTCGAATGGTTCGGCGTGATCAGCACCCCGTGGTTTGCCTCCAGCGATTGGCGCACGTGCTCGGCGCCGCGGACCTCCACGTCCAAGAGACGCTGGGATCTCACCTGCTGCCACTTGCGCACCGGCCGCCAGAAGCGGATCCAACCGCGGCTCAGTTTCGGCGGCCACCACCTCGGCGGCTTTTGCACCGGATAACGGTTCATTGGCCCCTCGTCCTTCAGACCTTGGGTGCGGCCTTCAGTCCGCGCCGAACCAACGGGACGGCCGTGCCGCGTCAGAAACTGATCGCCACGCGCTGCCCCGTATGGCTCGACTGCCGCATCGCGCCGATGATCGCCGCGACGCGGTAGCCGTCCTCGAAGGTCGCCTGGTGCGGGTTGAGCGGCTTGCCGTTGGCCACGGCGTCGAGGAAGTGGAACTTCTCGATGATGTGGCAGTGCTCCCAGCCGATGTTGTGCCCGGTAGGCCACCAGGCGCCGGAGTACGGATGGAAGCTCTCCGTCACCGAGACCTCGGTGAAGCCGAAAAGTGCGTTGTCGCCGCCACCCGCCGTGCAGGCCCAGAGGCTGTTGGGGTGCTCCAGGTCCCATTTCAACGAGCCCTTGGAGCCGTTGATCTCCCACGAGAGGTAGTTCTTGCGGCCGGTTGCGACGACCGATGACTCCAGGACGCCGATCGCCCCGTTCTCGAAATCGAGCACGGCGGCGGTCCCTTCGTCGGAAACGACCTTCGGGTCGCCGGCCGACGCGATCGCCCGGTCCTTGTTGAACGTCCGCACCAGGGCCGAGACGCTCTTGATCTCCCCGACGAGAAAGCGGCACTGGTCGACGGCGTGGCTGCCGATCCCCTGGAGCCCGCCGGAGCTGGGCCACGCGGAGTACCACGCCTTGTCGCGCGGCGTCGAAGGATCGTGGCCCGCCATCTGCAGGTAGTTGATGCGGACGTGGTAGATCGTCCCCAGCTTGCCCGAGGCGATCAGGTCCTTGGCCAGCCGCACCGCGGGGAAGAAGCGGTAGTTGAAGGTACACATTGCCTTCCCGCGGGAGGCCGCCGCGGCGTCGCGCATCCGCCGCGCGTCGGCCACGGAAACCGCCATCGGCTTCTCGCACACCACGTGCTTGCCGTGGTTCAATGCGGCAATGCACGGCTCCGGGTGGACCGGGTCGGGGCCGCAGTTATCGACCACGTCGATTTCCGGGTCGCCGGCCAGCTCGCTCCACTCGGTACACCACCGATCGAAGCCGTATCGCAGGGCCTCGCGCTCCGCCTTCTTCTCGTCCTTGTCGCACAGAAGCGCCAGCCGCGGCATCACGCCGGCTTCCGGATAGATGTATGGGATCTTCTTGTACGCGTTGGAGTGGCACTTGCCCATGAAGCCGCAACCGAGCATTCCGATGCGGAGCACCTTGCGCGGGTCGGGTCCTGTCTGCTTGATGGTCATGGTTGCGCTCCTGGTCTAGGGGTGGCGGGTGGTGGGTGGCGGGTGGTGGGTGGCGGGTGGTGAGCTAAAGGCGTTTTTGCAGGGAACGCCGCAGACCGGACATCATGCGGCTGACCCGGTCGGTCACTTGCAGGAGATTGCCGAGATCCCCCTGCGACAGCAGGCCCACCCGCTTGCTGAGAATCAACTGCCAAACCTCCAGTTCACGATAATGTTTCAGCGTCATCGTGTCTCTGCACATCTCTTCCCGCCACCCGCCACCCCTCACCCGCCACCCGGCCCCCCCCCCCCGCCCCCCCG
>CAYGZA010000416.1:0-4819 GCA_964354135.1 uncultured Planctomycetaceae bacterium | reverse complement strand
GAAACGGGTCCGTCCCGCGCCGCACCTCGACTCTACTGGACAGCGAGAGTAGCACGGGCATCTTGCCTGTGTTACCTGAACGGCAGGCTAGCAGCCTGCCCTACGACGTCGATGAATAATCCGGGCTCGCCAGCGAGCGACCTGGCGATGCCCCCTCGCCCAGAGGGGTTCTTTCCGATGAGAAAACGGACGGCTTAGGACTCAGGAGGACCGCAGCCAAATCAGAACGGCAGCCACCACGAGGAGTGCGATACCCACCGCTATGGTGATAATCAGCCCGACGTTGCCCCCCGACTTTCGACGAACCGGGCTGCTTCGCCCCGTGGTCACCGGCCGGTACGTGTCCGCTTCGCCTGCGAGAATACTCTGAAGCCCGGGGACGAAGTCGGTCCCGCCCAAGCCGGGGAAGACCGCGCCGGCCTCTTTCCAGTCCCGCCAGCCCTCCCTCCAGACGAGGCAGTCGGGGCTCACGCGGCCCTCGGCAATCCAGGTCCGCATGAGATCGCGGCTTGCAGGGCCGAATTGGCCCCCGGAGGGGAGACGCACGTACCAGACTGCGCTGGGCAACTCAGCCAAGGGATCCTTCTCCGCCGCCGGGACGGCGGACGGGAGAGACTGCGGCCCGCCAAGTTCCGGCCTCCAGCCTTCTGCGGTGGCGGTCCCAAGGTTCGCAGGGGTGGCCGCCACCGCCGGCGTCTCGTGCGGGGAGGAACCGGTCGCACGTTCCGGCTGCCCGCCGGTCAGGAGAACGTCGTACGAGGGCTCGGTGGGGCCCTCAGGTGCAGCGGCCAACAGCTCTGCCGGCGCCGCACGTCCGGCGGGAGACTCCTTCTCCAAGGTGCTTTGCCCTGCCGGACCTCTCCGCGGTGCGCTGGACCGCTCCGACGCGGAGTGCCTCGAGCTGGGCCGAGTGCTCTGGAGGGGAATATCCATGCTCTCCCCGCAATGGGGGCATATTCCCCTCCGCCCGGCCTGGAATCCCTTGACGTGCAGCTTGTGCCCGTTGGGGCAAAAGAATCGAATGCCCATCTTCTCTCCGGCGAGTTCTTGGGGTCAGCGATTCGGCGACGGGCGCCGTCAATGATGTTCCGTACAGCGCGTGCTCAGAGCAACCGACCGACCCCAACCCCGATTATAGTTCCGTAGCCGGGGGGTGTGAAGTCGATCCTGCCAAGGAGCCCCGGGCTCCGCAAGGCGGCGCTGCCCGAGAGGGCCGTCCGGGAGTAAGCTGGCTTCCTCGTCCCAAAGCGATATCATGAAGGGAACAACGGGCAAGCATGCTCTCCCCCATGAACACCATTTGCCCCCATTGCCAGATGCGCGTTGCTTACAATGCCCGGCAGGCGGGGAAGCCCGTCACTTGCCCGGTCTGCCACGCCCAGTTCCCCATGCCGACCCCGAACGAGCAGGCCAAACTGATCGAGGAGGTCGGCGTGCTCAAACGGGAGCAGATGGAGCGGTTCCGTCGGGCCCGGGAGAGCCGCTCTTCGCTCCCCGAGGAAGGGAGCCGTTATCCGGCATTGCGGTTTGTCGCCGGGCTGCTGCAGTTCCTGGCGGTCGCCGTGCTGTTCTTGTCGTCGGTCGGCCTGGTCGCGGTCGGCATCACGGAAATGCCGGGGGAACAGAAGATTCAATTCGCGGTGTTCTTGTCCGCCAGCATCCTCCTGGGCCCGGCAGTGCTGTGGGGCATGGGAGAGCTGATCCTGCTCTTGGTGGACATGGCCAACGACATGCGCGCCACACGGCACGAAATCACGCGGCTGCGGCGGCGGCGAGGGTGAGCCAAGAAAGGTCGGGAGTCGTTTTCTTTTCGGAGGCGAATCGCAGGGCCCTGGTCGCAACGCGGGAAAGCGACCCGTCGGAAAGGAGACCCCATGAAGCGGCTGCTGTGGCGCCTCGTCGTCGTCCTGTCCTGCCCCATTGCCGGCTGCGACCAATCCGGTTCGCTCCGGCCGGCTCCCCCCAAGAAAAGCAAGGCCGCCACACGCCGCCAAGCGGGCTGAACCCGACTGCGGCGAAGAAACGCCTTGACAGGCCGCACGAGCGGGCACAAGATCCAAATCGCCGAGATGTGGTTCCATTCCCTGTGGCAAAGGCGGTTCTCATGAGGCGACTGCTTGTCTTGCTCGCCGTGTCGGCTGGCGCGATTTCTTCCGATGGGCTGTCCGGGCAGGGCTCGGCCGCGACCGGCACGAGGTGGGCAATCTCGATCGATCCGGCCGCGCGGCAGAAGTGGGGATTGCAGTACCCAGTCACGTACGTGTTCCAGCTTTCCGACCCGCGGCCCGATGCGGCCGTCAAGCGCCGCGACGGCGATTCGGGGCCGTGGACGACGCTCCAGAGGAAGACGGCCGCCGAGTTCTTTAACGGCATCCCCTGCGTGCGGTTCGACGCCGATGCGAAGAAGGCATACGTTTCCGTCGGCTTTGGGACAAGCCATACCGTCGAGCTGGAGTTCGTCGGGGTGGAATCCGCGCGATTCGAGTCGGTCGCCAAGTACTACGACGGCCGGAAGGCGGCCTACACGCTGTCTCTGGACAACTGGGGCTGCAACCCCTGGGCCCATCCCGGGGCTCCTTGGCGAGGTGCCACCCACGACGAGTCCGACAACTACCAGGCGGCCCTCCACGTCTGCCGCGGCTTCCACCTCCCGGCGTCGATCGCCGTCAACAGCCGCTCCTCCGGGGGCGAGGCCGTGTGGCGCAACATGCAGGAGGAGCTCGACCGCCGCGACTTCAGTTGGGAGCCGGCGGTCCACGGGTGGACTCACCCCAAGGACGCGGCGGCCTATGCCATCCACGGCTACAGGCAAGAAATCCTCGGCTGCCGCGAGGACATCCTCAAGCGGCTCCGCAACATCCCCTACGGCCCGTACGTCGTCGAGCACATCCTGACCCACGGCTACGTGGACCACGCGATTCAGAGCACCGACGGCGGCGAGTTCCTCTTCGTCCGCGGCTTCAACTGGCTCGACAACCCGTCGAGCGTCGACTACGCGCCGTGGAACAAGCAGTACGGCTTCTACGGTGTCGGTGGCCTGAACACCAAGGGCTACGACCGGATCCTCGAAACGCGGGAGCCGAAAGGGCGATACTCCGCCCGCGACGTCGCCGATCTAAACGCGGCCTTCGACGAGGTCTGCCTGACCGGCGGGATCTTCTATGCGCTCTGGCACCCCGATCGCTTCCAAAACAGCGTGCTCTACGATCCCGGCCCGGGCGTGGACGGCAAGCGCGGCTCGACCCTGATCGAGCACCTCAAGCACGTGGCCAACCGCAAGGACGTCTGGTACGTCGCCAACGGCTGGCTCTACTCGTACCGCTACGTGGCCGAGAACGTCCGTGTCGGCCCGGCAAGGAGATAGATGCGGGTCGCGCGGCCGCCTCAGCGGTGTTGCCTCCACACCTTCCACGCGTTCTTGAAGAAGCCCGGGGCAGCGCGGGCCAAAAGCGAGAACCAGCTCTTGTAGGGGAGCTGGCAATCGGGGACCGCTTCCATCGCGATGGCCCTCCGTTCGTCGCAGGCCAGCGCGCACAGCCCGCAGCCGATGCACCGCTCCGCAAGGTACTGCCGCGTCTTCCCGCGGACGTCCACAATCAGGGCGCCCATCGGGCAGCTCTTGGCGCAGCGGCCGCAGAAGGTACACGTGGCGTCGTCGAACTCGGGCCGGAAGTGGGGCGGGGCGAACAGGCCCGGGACGTTGAACTCGTTGACCATCCGCATCGCGTGGCAACAGCATCCGCAGCAGGAGCAGGAGGCCTGGCCCTTGGTCGACTCGACGTTCATCACCCAAGTGACCAGGCCGTGCGACTCGGCCTCGCGCTTGATTTCCAGCACGTCTTTCCTGGCAACCGGCCTGACCCAGCCGTCGTGGATGCCCTGTTCGGCCCACTGGCCCATGACGGTGCAGTTGCCCAGTGGTTTGCCGCAGCCGCGGCCCACCGCTTCTTCCGCCATCCGGCACTGGCACTGCCCGATGCCGAAAACCTCGAAACGGTCGAGGATCACCTCGAGCTTGTCGGAAGGCAGGGCCATGGGGTGCGAGTCGATTGCCTTGTGGACCGGCAGGAAGCGGACCATCGGCGTGGTGAGCCCCTCCTGATAGTCCATGCTGTAGCCGGTCTCGTAGAGGGCCTCGAACAGCTCGGCAAAGCGGCGGTGCCAGCCGGAAAGCGACTCCATCCGTTCCCCGATCAGCACCATCTCGAAGATCCCGGGCACGATCGGCATAAGCCGGTAGCGTTTGTCGCCTTCGGGGCCGCCGGCCGCGATGGCCCGCTTCTGGACCGCCAACCGGTGCAGGATGGGCTCGACTTCGTCCAGAGGCCGGTGCTCCGCCCGGGCCAGGTCTTCGGCGCTCTTGCCGAAGAGGGCCCCCAGGTGCCGCACCAATCCGGCTTCCTCCTCGGTGAAAAGGTGCTCGACGAAGGCGACCAGCTCGTCGCAGATCGGGGGACCCAGCAGGAGGGGGCTCGACAGCTTCTTGGCGATCTCCAGGTACGCGCCGGGCACGCCGGGGAAGTCCCTGATCCTCTTGGCCCGCACGCTCTTTGCCCTTGGCGCCGAGGGGCCGATCACGTGCTTCCTGACTTCGATCACCCGGCGCCCGGTCTGGTGTTCAGCCATCGCTCGTCTACTGCCTGAAGCGGACATTGTGGAGCTGCCTGAAATGCTCCATAGTAGGGGATGTGAATGCCGGCTGCAATTGGGGCACGAATTGCCGCGAGCGGGTGTTGGGAGTCCTGCCATGAGAATTGAGTATTCTCCAGACACCGACAGCCTCTACATCGACCTTGCCGAGCGCCCGGGCGCTGACACC
>CAYGZA010000415.1:0-4866 GCA_964354135.1 uncultured Planctomycetaceae bacterium | reverse complement strand
GTCAAGGCCGTGGCCGAGGCGGTCCACTATGCCCATCAAAAGGGCGTGATTCACCGGGACCTCAAGCCGGAGAACATTCTCATCGACCAGGTCGGCCATCCGCGGATCACGGACTTCGGCCTTGCCAAGCGAGTGACCGGCGAGAGCGGCCTGACGGCCACGGGCCAGGTGCTCGGCACGCCCAGTTTCATGCCGCCCGAACAAGCTTCGGGCAAGCTCGCCCAAATCAGTCCCGCCTCGGACGTTTACGCCCTCGGTGCCGTCCTCTACACCCTCTTGACCGGGCGTCCGCCCTTCCAGGCCGCCACGCCGGTGGACACGATCCTGCAAGTCCTGGACCAAGAGCCGGTCTCCCTACGGAGCCTCAACGCCGGCATTCCCCGCGACCTGGAGACCGTCGCGCTGAAGTGCCTGGAAAAGGACCGCCCCCGTCGCTACGCCACGGCCCAAGACCTCGCCGACGAACTGGCCCGCTACCTCGCGGGCGAGCCGATTCTTGCCCGGCCGGTGAGCCGGCCCGAGCGGCTCTGGCGCTGGTGCCGCCGTAAGCCAGCCCTGGCTGCGGCGGGTGTACTGGCCGGGGTCTCGACGATTGCCGCGATTGTCGTCCTTTCCGTCGCGGTCGTTCTCGTCTCGAACTCACGCAACAAGGAAGTGGAACAACGGCAGCGGGCAGAAGCCGCCAGTGTCAAAGAGACGCACGAGCGCCTGCGGGCGGAAGCCGCCAAAGTCAAAGAGACGCACGAGCGCCTGCGGGCGGAAGACGAAAAGCGACGGGCCGAGGAGGAAACGCAGCGGGCCGAAAGGCTACTTCTCCGGTCAGAGGGGTTACTGTACGCCAGCCAAATCGCCTCCGCCTTTCGCGAATGGGAAAGCAATGACGTGTATTCGGCTTGGCAGTATTTGGAGGCCTCCCGGGGGGACCTCCGCGCCTGGGAATACTACTACCTGTACACACTGTTCAACAAGAACCAGAAGACGCTCAAGGGCCACACAGGCGCCGTGTGGAGCGTGGCCTTCAGCCCGGACGGGAAGCGCATCGCCAGCGGCGGCGTCGACAAAACGGTGAAGGTATGGGACGTGACCAGCGGGCAGGAAACGCTCACGCTCAAGGGGCACACGGGCGAGGTGTTCAGCGTGGCCTTCAGCCCCGACGGGAAGCGGATCGCCAGCGGCAGCTCGGACAATACGCTGAAGGTGTGGGACGCGAGCAGCGGCCAGGAAACGCTCACGCTCAAGGGCCGCGGACGCCTGTGGGGCGTGGCCTTCAGCCCCGACGGGAAGCGGATCGCCAGCGCCGGCGGCGACGCAACGCTGAAGGTATGGGACGTGACCAGCGGCCAGGAAACGCTCACGCTCAAGGGCCACACGGGCTCCGTGATGAGCGTGGCCTTCAGCCCCGACGGGAAGCGGATGGCGAGTGGAGCGGGAGACGGGATGGTGAAGGTCTGGGACGCGACCAGCGGCCAGTAAACGCTCACGCTTAAGGGCCACACAAGCACGGTGGAGAGCGTGGCCTTCAGCCCCGACGGGACGCGGATCGCCACCGGCAGCCCCGGTCCCGGCGCAACGCTGAAGGTGCGGGACGCGACGAAAATGAAGCTGTCGCCGTCACCCGTGCGGGCCGCGGCGCCGCCGTTGCTGAGCGAGGCCGCTGCGCTAGCGGGAATCAAACGGCTCGGCGGCAGGTTCCTTGCCACGGGCTTCAAGGCGAGTTGGTCGCCGGATGGGCAACGGATCTGCTTCGGACAGCTCACTCCCCAGGTGGGCGGGAAGATCCGCGTGAAAATGTCGGTCCTTGATTTGAAGAGCGGCAAGGCGACGGACCTGATTCAACCCGGGACGGATCCCGCCTGGTGTACCATCCCGGAGGCGGAGCTGGCCAAGAAGTGCTTCTTCTACATCGACGACGTTTCGCTGGAAGTGATCGAGGAGCCGCCGCTGGCGATCTCGACCCCCCTGGACGAATACTACTCGGGCGAGACCATCCCGTGGGCAGTCAACAGCACCTCATCCAGCGGCCAGATCAGGATCGCCCTTCTGGCCGGCGAGCGGCTCGTTGCAGAACAGGCGGGCCAAGCCGGGTCCGGCCCGCTCCGCGGCACGTTTGCAGGCGGCAAACTCACACCGGGGATTTACACGCTGCAAGCAACCCTCACCGCGCCGCAGCAGGCTCCGCTAGCCGCCCGACGGCAGGTCATCGTTGCCCCCGATCCGTTCGGTTGGTAGAAAGGGGTCGCTTGCACCTGTCCGATATCGGCGACCCGGACAGGGGGATGGGATACGAAAGGGGCTGGCGCCAATCACCGGGGAGGAATTTGAAGATGAGAACTCAAAGCGCTTTGCTCGTGGCGGCGTGGTTGCTTATGCCGACCGCGGTCTGGGGGAGCGGCACGGTCAGCGTCAAGCCGACAAAGCCGCTCTCCGCCGTGCGCGAGAAGTTGGCTGCCGACGCGAGTATCACGGAAGTGATTCTCGCGAAAGGCGTCTATTCCGGCGGGCTGTCCATTGAGGGACCAAAGGGTACGGACTTCGCGCAGCACCCGCTGTTGATCCGCGCCGCCGATGGGGCGCACGTTCTATTTGACGGCGCCCGGCCCGTGGAGAAGTTCGGGCCGCACGAGGAGTTGCCCGGCGTGTTCTGGATCGACTACGCGAGCGACGGCGGCGAGTATCCCAAGTTCTGGGAGCCGGGCACGCGAATCCGCTACCGCCTCGTGGCCGACGGCCGGGCGGTCGCACGGTTTCCCGCGACCTACTCCATCGAGGGCAAACGCTTGCTGTTCCACACCAGCGACGGATGGGCGCCGCGCCGGGGCGAACTGCTCATGAGCGCGCACGACTGCGGCCTGTTCATCAACCGGCCGCACGTCACGGTGCGCGGCATCGCCTTCCGGAATTATCTGGCGCGCGAGAAGTGGAGCACGGGGATCGACCTGCGCGTCAGTCACATCACGGCTGAGGAGTGCCGTTCCAGCAACTGCTCGATGGGATTCATCATTACGGGCAGCGGCAATGCGCTGCGGGGCTGCGCGGCCGAGGACATCGGCGGCGGCGTCTACGTCGGCGGCGAAAATGCCACCGTTGAAGACTGCCGGTTTTTCAAGCGGCGCGACACGTTCATGGTGCCGATGTACGCGCAGGACGACACGGGCATCCAGTATTACAGCCCCGCGCGCGGCGGTCTGATCCGCGGCAACCTCTGCGAGGGCTTCGGCATGGGCGTGTTTATCAAGGCCAGCACGGCGCCGTACGTGGTCGAGCATAATACGCTGGTCGGATTGGGCCAGGGCCTGGGGTTCGGATCGACGAGCTGGCATCCCCAGCAGCGCTTCCGCTACAACATCGTTGCCGATTGCGAGCGCCAGGTGGAAGTGTACGTGGAGAAGAAAGGAGGCGAATCGCGCGACATCGATTTCAACTGTTACTGGTCCGCGTCGCGTGGCGACCTTAAGAAAGTCGGCGTAAGCGACGTCGTGGCCGATCCGAAATTCGTCTGGCCGCAGTGGAAGGATTACCGGCTGGCCAACGACAGCCCCTGCGTGAAGCCGGCGGGTGCGGCAAGACCCGTCGGCGCGTTTCCGGCGGTCGGCGACGCGAAGCTCCACCTCGGCCCGCCGCGCGAGTGGCACGTCAGCGAAACCGGCCGCGACGGGCGCGACGGCTCGGCCGGGCAGCCGGTGCGCACGATTCAGTTCGCGGTCGATCGCGCCAAGCCCGGCGACGCGTTCGTCGTTCATCCCGGCCTTTATGCCGATCCGGTGCGCATCACGCGCGGCGGCACGAAGGATCGCCCCATCGTCATCCGCGCGGCGGAGAAGTGGAAGGCCGTGCTGGATTCCAATCGAAGCGCAGCGGTGATGATCGGCATCTACAAGGCGCCGTATGTCGAAATCCGCGGCCTCGAGATCCGGTGGTACGGCCAAAGCGGCATTGAGATCGAGGAGTCGCCGCACGCAACAGTGGCCGGCTGCAAGATCTGGAACGCGCATTGGCACGGCGCGTGGCCGACGGGCTACGCGGTGCGGGTCGTCAGGTCGCCCGGCTTCACGGGCCGCGACGACGTCCTGTTCCGGCAAGAGCACGGCTTCTGGCTCTATAACAGCCCGAACGTCACGTTGACGCAGAACACGTGCGTGGCGAACCTCTACTCCGCCGCGGCGTTCCTCTACTCGTGCGAGAATTCCATCTGCCGGAACAACAGTTTCACCTTCCAGGGCAACGACGTGATCGTCATCGAGGAGAATCTCGGTGAGAAGCGGAAACTCGGGACGTTCGATTGCGACTACAACAACTACGGCACCGCCCTCCGCGAGCAGCCGCAAGGCACGAGATTTGACAGCATCTCGCCGCGCGACATCGAAAGCTTCCTGAGAGGCAGCTCTAAGGCCATCGTCAATTACACCGAGTACAGGGGTGAAATGAAGCGATTCGTTAGTATGGCCCAGTGGCGGGAGTTCTCGGGCCTGGACCGGCACACGTTGTTTGCCGATCCGTTGTATCGAGACAGCACCGCGCGGGATTTCCGGTTGGGTGCAAAGAGCCCCAATCGCGGCGCGGGCGCGGACGGGGCGACCATCGGAGCGCCCGGAGACTGAACGTGCCGGAAAACCAGACGGACGAAACAGTATGAACCGTTACGACGGGTCCTTCGTTCCAGCGTCCGAAACCCACGCCTGAATCGAATAGGAGAAGCCACATGCTACGCTACGCACTGAGCATCATCTTTCTCGCTATCCTGTCGATCGGTGCCGCCGCCGCGCCGAAGAACATGACGGTACACGGGCGGGTGCCCGTAGGCGCGTTCGGCATCGACACCCTTGAGCACGTCGAGGGTGCGGCCAAACTCGGCATGACGCTCCTCTA
>CAYGZA010000414.1:0-4877 GCA_964354135.1 uncultured Planctomycetaceae bacterium | reverse complement strand
GGGCAAGAACCCAACGTTGGCGACCACAAGTGCGGCTCGGCAGGAGCCTCGCCCTCCCGGAATAGCGCACGGCCTTTGGTCCTTGGAGAGGGGGCCCAATGAAGACCCGGTCGACAACGATTCTCACGGTCCGGCACAAGGCGGTCGTCGCCATGGGCGGCGACGGCCAGGTGACCGTGGGCAACTCCATCATGAAGGCCGACGCCGTCAAGATCCGCCGGCTCATGGACGGGAAGATCCTGACCGGCTTTGCCGGCTCGACCGCCGACGCCTTCGCGCTGTTGGAGCGGTTCGAGGCGAAGCTCAAGGACTTCCCCTCCAACGTTCCCCGCGCAGCCACCGAGCTGGCCAAGGAGTGGCGGACCGACCGGGTGCTGCGGCGGCTCGAGGCGATGCTGGCCGTCGTCGACGCCCGGCATACGCTCCTGGTGACCGGCAACGGCGACGTGGTGCAGCCGACCGACGGGATCCTGGGGATCGGCTCGGGCGGGAGCTATGCCGTGGCTGCGGCCCGCGCCCTCGTGGCCCATTCCAGCCTTGGGGCGGTCGAGATCGTCCGCGCCGCCCTGGAGATCGCCGCGGGGATCGACGTCTATACGAACACCGAGATTATGGTGGAGGAGCTGGCGTGGCAGACCTGACGCCTCGGCAAATCGTGGCCGAATTGGACCGGCACATCATCGGGCAGGACGCCGCCAAGCGGGCCGTGGCGGTGGCCATCCGCAATCGCTGGCGGCGGCAGCGCTTGCCGGAAGAGATGCGGCCCGAGGTCGCCCCCAAGAACATCATGATGATCGGCCCGACCGGCGTGGGCAAGACCGAGATCGCCCGGCGCCTGGCCAAGCTCACCGGGGCCCCCTTCATCAAGGTCGAGGCCACCCGATACACCGAGGTCGGCTACTACGGCCGCGACGTGGAGAGCATGGTCCGCGAGCTGGTCGAGAACGCCATCGGCCTGGTCCGCGAGGAGGAGCGTCGGAAAGTCGAGGCCCAAGCCCGCACGCGGGTCGAGCAGCGGCTCGTGGACCTGCTGGTGCCCCGGCTCGGCGGCTTCGACGCCGGCGCCGCGGCCGACGACGGCCCCGAAGCCGCCCAGCGCTACGAGCGGACCCGCGAGAAAATGCGGGCGATGCTGGCCGCCGGGGAGATGGAAGACCGCCGCGTGGAAGTGAGCCTGGAGCACAAGGTGGTGCCGATGATGTTCACCGGCGCCGGCCTGGAGCAGATGGACCTCGACCTGCACTCGATGTTCGAGAAGTTCCTCCCCAAGCAGGCGTCGCGGCGGGACATGAGCGTGGGCGAGGCCCGCAAGATCCTGTTCGAGCAGGAGTGCGACGCCCTGATCAACCAGGACAAGGTCCACGCGGCGGCGGTCGACCTGGCGGAGAACCTGGGGATCATCTTCATCGACGAGATGGACAAGATCGTGGCCAGCGAGCACGCCCACGGGGCCGACGTTTCCCGGCAGGGAGTGCAGCGCGACCTCCTGCCGATCGTCGAAGGAACGACCGTCCAGACCCGCTACGGATACGTCAGGACCGATCACATCCTCTTCATCGCCGCCGGGGCCTTCCACCGCGCGAAGCCGAGCGACCTGATGCCGGAATTGCAGGGGCGGTTCCCGATCCGCGTGGAGCTGAAGGACCTGACCAAGGACGACTTCGTCCGGATCCTCACCGAGCCCAAGGGAGCCCTGACCAAGCAGTACCAGTGGCTGTTGGAGACCGAAGGCGTGGAGCTGGTCTTCCAGCCCGACGCCGTGGAGTCGCTGGCGAGCTGCGCCTTCCAGGTCAACCAGACGGCGCAGAACATCGGCGCCCGGCGGCTCTACACGATCATGGAGCGGCTGCTCGAAGAGCTCAGCTTTGAGGCCCCGGAGATGAAGGCCGGCCGCGTGGTCGTCAATTCCGACTACGTCCAAGAGCGCCTCAAGGAGATTGCCCAGGACGAGGACCTCAGCAAGTTCATTCTGTAGGAGTAGGCGGCGGGCAGCTCGTTTCGGGGGCGGAATGGGGGAAGGGAAAAGGGGCCATCACTGGTATCGGCGAATCGTAGCGCCTGGGGTCGGTTTGGCCCTGCGCGGCCCCGGCCCACCGCGAAAAACGGCGCCTCATCAGCGATGTCCCCTTTTCCCTTTCGACAGATGAAGGAGACCATGTGATGTCTATGCTCGCGTCTCGTCGCGCGGTGTCATTGGCTGCGTTGAGCGTTGCCTTGTGTGAAGTCGTGGCGGCGTGGATGGTCATGCCGCCCACGGTGCTGGCCGGGGAGGCCGGCCCGTATGCGGCATGGGAAAACGGCCCCGAGAAGGGCGCGGACTACTTCCCCATCGCCGTCTGGCTCCAGGACCCTAACAGCGCGGCGAGATACAAGGCCCTGGGCATCAACCTCTACGTGGCCCTGTGGAGAGGGCCCACGGAGAAGCAGATCGCCGAGCTGAAGAAGCACGGCATGGCCGTCATCTGCGAGCAGAACCGGTACGCCCTGGAGCACCTGGGCGAAAAGACGATCGTCGGCTGGATGCACGGCGACGAGCCCGACAACGCCCAGTCGCTCCCCGGCGGCAAGGGCTACGGCCCGCCCATCCTGCCCGAGAAGATCGTCGAGGACTACCGGAGAATCCGGGCCAAGGACCCGACCCGGCCGGTCATGCTCAACCTCGGGCAAGGCGTGGCCTGGGACGGCTGGTACGGCCGCGGCGTCCGCTCGCGGCACCCCGAGGACTACCCGGAGTACGTCCGGGGCGGCGACGTGATTTCCTTCGACATCTATCCGGCGGTCCACGACCGCCCCGCGGTGGCCGGCAAGCTCTGGTACGTCCCCTACGGCGTCCAGCGCCTCCGCGATTGGACCCGCGGCGAAAAGATCGTCTGGAACTGCATCGAGTGTACGCGAATCAGCAACCTGAAGGCGAAGCCTACG
This sequence comes from uncultured Planctomycetaceae bacterium, assembly GCA_964354135.1. GTDB lineage: Bacteria > Planctomycetota > Planctomycetia > Pirellulales > Thermoguttaceae > CAYGZA01. Next base: position 1,955 of record CAYGZA010000414.1, on the reverse strand, counting down.
CCTGCCCAGGTGAAGGCCGAGGTGTGGATGTCGATCATCCACGGCTCGAAGGGGCTGATCTACTTCTCTCACCAGTTCAAGCCGAACTTCATCGAGGCGGGCCTGCTGGCCGACGACGAGATGGCCAAGGCCGTCGGCGCGATCAACCGCCGGATCCACGAGCTGGCTGCGGTCATCAACAGCCCGAGCGTGCCGGATGCCGCGGCGGTGGAGGCGGAGAAGGCCGAGGTTTCCGCAGAGCGAGCCAAGATGTTGCCCGGCGGCCCGATTGCCACGATGGTCAAGCGGCAGGGCGGGGCGACCTACGTCTTTGCGGTCCGCATGGACCCCGGCCCCGCCAAGGCGACGTTCCGGCTCCGCGGCGTCTCGGGAAAGGCCGACGTGGAGGTCCTCGGTGAGGGCCGCCGCGTCGCGGCAGAGGACGGAACGTTCGCCGACGACTTCGGGCCCTACGAGGTCCACCTCTACAAGGTCGCGCAGCCGTAGCCTGCACGCGCGGAAGGGCTATCGTGGTGAGGCTGCGCGGTGCAATTGCGTGCTGTGGTGCACCGATCCTACAATCCCAGTTCCTTCCTTACGTCGTGGAGCGGCACGCTGGGCTCACTCGTCTCCTCGGCCTTCGCAGCGCGCAATTGCCTGAGGTCCTCGTACTCTTGGAGCTCCTCCTCGATCATAACGAACTCCTCGTACGGCAGGACCACGAAAGCCTTCTCGCCGCCGCGTTCCAGGAACTTGGGATGAATCTCAACCATTCTCACTCACCTCAACTTCGATAGGACTCCCGTCGGTGGCGCACCCGGTAAACAACCACGCGATTGGTCTCGTCGATCTCAAACAGCACCCTGTAATCTCCGACCCGCAGTCGGTATTCCGGAGCGAAGGCGGTCAGACGCTTTACGTCCCCCGTGAGGTCGTCCTCCAGTCTTCCCAGGGCGTCGACAACCCTTGCCGCATCGGGCTTGGGGATTCGATGCAGGTCCTTCCTGGCCCTCGGCTTCAATACGACTTCATATCGCATGAACCAATCGTACCATCCCGGGCGATCTTCTTCAAGCAAGCGGGCGGCGCAGGCAAGGGGCAGTCGGGTGTGCGGCCGAGCATCAGTCGCCTCGGCCGGCGATGTCCGCCCACGGCCTGGCATTCGGCAAGCGATTGAACCTCGATCCTTTGCCTTGCAGGATGGAACGCGTGGGAACCAGGTTACACGATCCAGTCGACGAGTGACGTGGGGTTCTGCCATGCCTATCCGCGCTGCTATTCGGAGCCGACGCTGGTCGTAGCGGATGCTCGTCACTCGCCGGCCTGTAGCGTGGGCGCCGTGGCCGAGGCGATGCGGTTGATGGCGTTCAAGAAGGCCTTCGCGCTGGCCTCGACGCTGTCGGTCGAGACGCCGCGGCCGCGATACGCCGCGCCCTCGTGCTCCACCTGGACCATCACCTCGCCCTGGGCGTCCTTGCCCACCGTCACGCTGTGGACGCGGAAGTCCTTGCACACCACGGACATTCCGGTGAGTTCCTCGATGGCCAGAAACACGGCGTCGATGGGCCCGTCCCCGGCGGCGACCCGGGTGGAGAGGACCTGGTCACCGCGGCGAACGTTGAGGGTCACTTCGGGGACGCTTCCCGTCCCCGAGGTCAGGTGATACGACTCCAGCGACCACAGCTCGGGCACGGCGCGAAGCTGCTGCTCGATGAGGGCGGCCAGGTCGGCGTCGTAGATGTCCTTCTTCTTGTCGGCCAGGACCTTGAACTGCTCGAAGACCGCGTTGAGCTGCTCGCCGGATAGATGGTAGCCCATGGCCCGGGCGCGATCGGCCAGCGCGGCCCGGCCGCTGTGCTTGCCGAGCACGAGGTCGCTCTGCGTGAGCCCGACGTCCTCCGGCCGCATGATCTCGTAGGTCCGCCGCTCCTTGAGCATTCCGTCCTGGTGGATTCCGGCCTCGTGGGCGAAGGCGT
>CAYGZA010000413.1:0-4920 GCA_964354135.1 uncultured Planctomycetaceae bacterium | reverse complement strand
CGCCCATCCACCACAGGGCGCAGCTCATCACGTGGGCCCCGCGGTCGCGGATCTGCCCCCCGCCCGACTCCATCAGCCAGCGGAATACCCCGTGCAGGTACCGCTGGTTGTACGGGCGCCAACGCATCGGGCCGAGCCAGAGGTCCCAATCGAGCTCCGGCGGGGGATCGCGGTCAGGAACGGGGTTATCGTCGCCCGGGCTGGCGTAGTGCCAGCACTCCACCCGGTCCACCTTCCCAATGACGCCGTTGACGAGATACCGGTGCGCCAGGTATGCCTCGGGCTCGGAGCGGCCCTGCGAGCCGACCTGCACCGCGACCTTGTTCTTCTGGGCCGCGGCGACCATTGCCTTGCCCTCCTCGATCGTGCAGCAGGCGGGCTTCTCGACGTAGACGTGCTTGCCGCACTCGCAGGCGTGGACCGTCTGCACGCCGTGCCAGTGATCGGGCGTGGCGATCACCACGCCGTCGATGTCCTTGCGTTGGATGACGTAGCGATAGTCGCGGTACACGTCGGCCTGGGGACCGGCCGCCTTAGAGGCACTCGCCAGGCGGTTCTCGTCCACGTCGCAGACGGCGGCGATGTTCACCTCGCCGCGGTCGGCGCGGCCTTTCATGTCGCCGAGATGGTATCCACCCATCCCGCCCACGCCGACGTGCCCGAACGTCAAGCGCTGGTTCGCGCCCGGCTTGCCCGGCTGGGCCAGCACGCCGCCCGGGACCAAGTAGGGGAGAGTCACCGCGGCGGCCGCGGTGGTAAGGAACTCACGTCGCTTCATAGTCAACCTGCCTTTCCGTGTGCAGTCTCGAACGGAAACACACTCCCGGCCCGCCGGCGACTGCCGGCTGGACCGCTCCCATGCTCCCTACAAGCTATCGCCCGGCCCTACCTCGTTCAAGGGTCCCCAAGGAAAAGGGCCCGTTCCCTTGTCCCGGGGGGACGGATATGATGAAAAGTGCTGCCATGAGTACGCAAATCCATCTGCCGCTCGTTTCCTTTGCCGACCGGGTCCGATCCGACGACGAGCACGCGGCGCACCACTTGCCGCTCTTGGAGCGGGCCGCTCGGGTCCTCGCAGGGGAGGTTCCTGTCTCGCCGGAGGCGCGGCGCGACCTTGCCGCAAGACTAGAGCGGTGGCGGTATCAGTATCTCAACCGGCGAAGCGGCCGCGTCACCCCCGACGACCGGGGGTTTATCGATGCCCTCGATCTGGCCGCCAATGAACTGGCGCGACGCCCCTCTCGGGCGCCGCGCTCCCCGAGAACGGCGATGCAGGGCCCCTCCGTGGACGACCCCGCACTGGTGGAAGCAGAAGAATGGCTCGACCCGGGGGTCCCGCTGGAGTCCATTACCCGGCGGGCCGCGGCCCTGACTGAGGAGCATTTCGGCGCCGGTTCCGCTGCGGGCGCCGCGGCGCAGCGCCGCTGGCGGATCCTGCTCTACGCCCCGTTGTACCTGTCGAACTATTGCACCAATCATTGCCGGTATTGCGGGTTCCGCTATCCGCACGCCATCCGGCGTCGGCACTTGAGCGTGGAAGAGGCGCTGCGGGAGGCGGAAATCCTCCGCGGCCGCGGCTTTCGCCACCTCCTCTTGGTGGCCGGCGATTACCCGAGGCTCACCACCCCCGCCTACTTTGCCGAGATCCTCCGCGCGCTCGGCAAACGCGGGATCGTTCCGGCGGTCGAGATCGCGCCGCAGAGCACCGAGGCGTACGAAACGCTGCTGGCCGCCGGCGCCGCCGGGGTCACGCTCTACCAGGAGACTTACGTCGAGGAACTCTACGCCCAGTATCACCCCCGGGGGAGCAAGGCCGCGCTGGACTGGCGGCTGGAGGCCCCGGAGCGGGCCGCTGAGGCCGGCATGAAGCGCCTCGGCCTGGGAATCCTCTTGGGCCTGGGCGACCCGTGCGCCGATTTGCCGGCACTGATGCGGCACGGGCGCTATCTGGCGGGCCGCTTCCCGGACCGCACGTTGGCCTTCAGTCTGCCGCGGATCTACGAGGCCCCGGAGGGTTTTCACGTTCGCTACCCGGTGGATGACGAGACGTTTCTCCGCATGTACTGCACCTTGCGGATCGCCTTTCCCCGGGCGGAGCTGGTGCTCTCCACGCGCGAGCCCGAGGCACTCCGCAATCGGCTCGCGACCATCTGCATCACCCAGATGAGCGCCGGCAGCTCGACGGCCCCGGGCGGCTACGAGGATGCCGGCGACGGCTGCCGCGCCGGGGAGCAATTCCCGGTGTGCGACCAGCGCTCGCCCGCCGAGGTTGCCGCGTGGCTCCGCGGCGCGGGGTTCGAGGCCGCCTGGGAGCTTCCGCCGTAGCGCACGCTTTCGGCCCGCATGCGCCGGGCGCCCCAATCGCAGCCGGCGTGGTCGTCCTCGAGAAGGCCCCCGTTTCTTGCGGTCCCGGCCGGTCGCAAGGTAGAATCAATGCCCAGACCGATCAACAGCCATAAGGAGGAACGAATGAGACGATTGCTGCCCTTGGTTCTGGCGGTTCTTGGATTCTCTCGGGCGATGGACGTGCAGGGTGGCGACTGGCCCCAGTACCGGTACGACGCGAGCCGAAGCGCGGCCTCGCCGGAGCCACTGCGGGAGAAGCTGGAGCTGGAGTGGGTGCGTCATCTGCCCGCCCCCCGGCCGGCCTTTCCCGGCGAAGTGAGGCTTTGGTTCGACGCCTCCTACGAGCCGGTCGTGCTGGATCGGACGATGTTCGTCCCTTCCATGATCGCCGACAGCGTCACGGCGCTTGATACCGAGACGGGGGCCGAGCGGTGGCGCTTCTTTGCCGAGGGTCCGGTGCGTTTCTCGCCCGTGGCCTGGGAAGAGAGCGTCTACTTCGTCTCCGACGACGGCCATCTGTACTGCGTCGATGCCGCCGACGGCAAGCTGCGATGGAAGTTCTGCGGGCTCCCGCCCGGCAAGAACGATCGCAGGCTCCTGGGCAGCGGGCGCCTGATCTCCCTGTTTCCCGCCCGGGGCGGGCCGGTGCTTAGGGACGGCGTCATCTACTTCGGCGCGGGGATCTGGTCGGGCTACGGCGTGGCGATTTACGCTCTGGACGCCCGGTCCGGCAAGGTCGTGTGGTCAAATACCGACAGCAACCGCATCCCGAAGGCCAACATGGACCACGGGATCGCCCACGACGCCGGCCTCACGCCGCAAGGCTGCCTGGCGGTCGTCAACGAGACCCTGGTGGTCCCCTGCGGCGCGCAGCTTCCCGCCTTCTTGAACCTGAAAACGGGCGCCCTGAGCACGTATTGCATGGGATGGGGAGGACGGAACGGGCTGCCCAAGGGCACCTGGTTCGTGGCCGGCGCGAGGAACTACCTCAGTCACAGCGGCGACCTTTACGATATCACCCGCCCGAACGACGAACGCTTCGACGATCCCCGAATACAGTCCGACTTCAAGAGCATGCTTTATCCGGGCGGATTCACGCGGCTTTGGATCGATTCGACCAATCAGAAGGACCTCGGGGCGTTCCAGGAGCCGGTCTTCGCGGGCGAGGTGATGTACAACAGCGACCGGGGCATCGCGGCCTACGACCTCAGCGAGGTCAAGCTCGAAGAGAGAAAGAAGAACCCGATCTCGCCAAGCCGCCGGGACGACACCTATCCCGACAAATGGAAAATGAGCACCCGCGAACTCTGGAAGATGCCCTCCAAACTGAGAGTCCACATCAAGGCCGGGCAGCACCTCTATCTGGGGGGCGCGGGGGTCGTGGAGGCGGTCCGTATTCCTGAGCGCGGCCAGTCGCCGCAGGTCGTGTGGCGGGCGACGGTCGAAGGCACGCCCCATCGCATGTTGGCCGCCGGCGGCAAGCTCTTCGTGGTGACGCGGGAAGGCGCGATCTACGCCTTCGGCGGGCAGAAGCGGGCGGCCGCCATCGTACACGCCAGGCCGGTCGCCCCTTCGCCACCGGCCGACGCCTGGACCAAGACCGCGGCCGACATCCTTCAAACCACGAAGATCCGCGACGGATACGCGCTGGTGCTCGGGGTGGGGACGGGGCGCCTCGTGGAGGAGCTGGTTCGGCAATCGGACCTCGACGTCATCGCCATCGACCGGGACGCCGGCAAAGTCCATCGGCTGCGCCAGGGGCTCCACCGCGCCGGACTGTACGGCACGCGGGCCAGCGCCCACGTCGGCGATCCGCTCTCCTATCCGCTTCCTCCGTACGCGGCCAGCCTGGTCGTCTCCGAGAGCTGGGCCGATCTCGGCGCTTCGGCCGGCCGGAAGCTCGTCGAGACGGTCTTCCATCCGCTGCGTCCGTACGGCGGCACGGCCTGCCTGGCACTTCCCACCGCCGAGCGGGAAGGTCTGATCAAGGAAGTCGCCGAGAGCGGCCTGGCGGGCGCCACCGCTCGGACCGCGGCCGACTGGGTCCTCGTCTCCCGGGCCGGGCCACTCCCCGGCTCGGCCGACTGGTCGCACGAGGAGGCCGACGCGGCCAACACCGGGGCGTCCGAGGAGAGGTTCGTCAAGGCCCCTCTGGAGCTGCTCTGGTTTGACGCGCCGCCGCGGTGGTTTCGGACGCCAGGCTCCACCCTGGTCCGCGTTTGCGGCGGGCGGATGTTCATCAAGGCCGAGAAGCTCCACGCCGTCGACGTCTTCACCGGCAGGCGGCTCTGGCAGACCGAGCTCCCCTTCCGCCACAGCCTCAGCGATCAGATGGTCGCCCTGGAAGACGCGGTCTACGTCGCCGGCGGCAAGACCTGTGTGGTCCTTGATTCGGCGACCGGCCGGAAGACTGCCCAAATCGACCTTCCCCCGGATCTGGCGGGGCCCTGGTTGAGCCTGCGAATCTGGAAGGACCACCTGGTGGGCCAGAGCGGCAAGCACGTCCTGTGCATGGACCGTCCTAGTGTCCCGTCAATCTTCGATTGACGGGTAAAGTTTTCGTAGTTTTCGGCG
>CAYGZA010000412.1:0-4926 GCA_964354135.1 uncultured Planctomycetaceae bacterium | reverse complement strand
GACTCGCCCCAGTACGCCCCGGCAAGCTGCCCGCAGACGGCCCCCGTGGTGTCGGCGTCGTCGCCTAGGTTCACGGCCCTCAACACGGCCTCCCGAAAGTCCTTTGCATCGTGGAAAGCCCACAAGGCCGCCTCCAGGCTCTTCACCACGTACCCGGCCCCGACGATCTCAGGCGGCTCCTTCTCTCGGAAGCTGCCAGCGGCGACTTCGACAACCTCCGGGTGCAGGGCATGCAACTCCTTGAGCTGTTGCAGAGGGCCCCAATTCGTCGAGAGCACGACGTCTCGCTCGATCCCGTGAATCAGTCCGCAGAGGACCAAGCCGAGGTAGGCGCAGGCCGACAAGCACTGCGGGCTGGCATGGGTCGGCCGACTGGAATCCATCACGTACGAGATTAGCTCGTCCAGTTGGTCAGGGAAGAGGCCCGCGTACCGGATCGGCACCGGAGCAAGCCGCATGATCGAGCCGTTGCCGCTGGCATTCTCTGAGGGGTCGCCGGAGGTCCTCGCGTTTCCGGTCTTTTCAAATCGCCTGAGTGCAGTTCGAGTTGTGGTGCCGATGTCGAAGCAGCGGCCAGTGACCGAATACTTGCCCGTTCGCCACCAGGCAACGTACCGGCGAGCTTGGTCGTTGAGGTTCCAACCGACCGAGGCGATGCTGTCGGCCAGGGCGAGGGCCATGCTGGTATCGTCAGTCCACTCGCCCGGGCCCAAACCATGTGGTCCACCGGCACGGTAGTCGGTCACTTCCGGGAACGTGCCGGGTGTCTGGAACTCGACGGCGGCGCCAAGGGCGTCGCCTACGGCGAGACCCGTTAGTGCTCCGCGTTGGCGATCATCTCCAGCCCGCTGTACGGTCATACCGGCATAGTCCGTCGGCGATGGAGTTCGCGCTACCGCTCGGCGATCCAAAACCGACCCAAGGGCACTATACCATCGTCCCTTCAACCAGTCCGTTCGGCAAGGGTTCGCAGGTCTTCGTCATAGGAGGATGCCCGGAATCGGCTGACCTGTTGGCCATGCGCGGCGGCTTCCCTGGCATCGGCGGTCGGAGCCCCTGGCGGGGGCAGTGGGAGGCCGTAGCGGATCCATTCATCCGTCTGACGTCGGTTGTAAGAAACCAGGGTGGCGTTCCGTGTCTTTCAGCAAGATGAACGGGGCCTGGCAAGAGGGACTTTCTTACATCTTCAGTTCAGAAAAGTCTCGTCGTACTGTTGCTGCCCAAAGCCGCTGGTTGGGCAAAGAGGCGTTTAGCGTGAGCCTGGGTCTGATGTACGACCCGGAACGCAGGTTGATTTGGGCGATGAACGGTTTCTCCCGGGCGCACGTGCTCAGGCTGGATCGGAAGACCGCCGACGTGGAACCTCTGGAGGCGGCGTTGGGGACAAGGTAGGGGTGGAACGAAGTCCCACCCCGGTTTCGGCGGTTTCCTCAATCGACCACCCCATGCACCCCGCCGGTCCCTGTTAGTCCGGGTGTTCTGGGCGCGCTCGGCCATGTGAACAAGGATCATTCGCCTGACAGTAGCGTGAGATCAGGTCTGGATAGTCTGAGAGCACTTGAGCCGGCACAGCTTTTCCCATCTTAACCGCCTCCTCCACGCGATACTTGTGTGCGTAGTCGCTTGTCATTCCCCCCCAAGCTCGAAGCAGGTCTTCAATCCGGCGGTCCTTCGACCAACGCAACATCAATTCCAGGTACTCCTTTCGAGTACGCCAGACTTGGAGCGGTACCTGCCATGCTTCCACTCCTTCCCATCCTATCGTAAGCGATCTTACGAGGAAACTGGACGCGTCTCCAGCAGTATGCGATTCGTTGCCTGGTTGAACGGGACGTTCGGCAACCGCAGGAGCCGGGTTAGGCTCGCCCGCCGTGTCTTGCAGATCAGCGTTATTCATCTCTTCCCGCACTTCTCGACGAAGGCGGTTGTCAGACGAAATGGTACCCCGAATTAACCGTTCGCTCTCGAGTGGTGCCAGTTCGGAGTCGCGCCCAACCGCAGCATGCGGGGAGCACGAAGAGTCCTCTTGATTGTCAGAGTTGAATCCCGTGGGGTGCGCAAACGGTGGCGTCCAATTTGTGAACTCCAGGCACTCAGGGAAGACCAAGCACGAGCAGCGGCAGCCGTCGGGCATGACGTCCAGGCGAACCATTCCAGACTCGTAGGATACACCACGGATCGTCACACGACGACGCAGACATTCCGGTTTGTCGGAGCGACAGCCGATACTGGAGGGAGGAACTTTCAGAATCGCCGTCTTGTTGATGGCGCAAGACCAAGTGCCAGCCGCGTTGGCATCGCCGCGCTGAAACACCGCCGTGGATTCCATCCGCTCCGTTGATTTCGCGATTGCGGAGTAGTCCAACTGAGTATTGGAGTGACGGGCGCGGCTGGGGGCTATGCCGCGTTCCGAGTCGCGAACTGGTGCCAATCTACGTCCCGATAGAAAATGCCGGAGCCTCTTTGGCTTGCGAGTGCAGCTATCGCTTCCAACACGGCCTACGCTGGGACGCGACAACATCGTTCCGCAGATTTGAAACCCACGAGAGGCCAAGTAGTAAACCTCGCCCCATATTGAGTTCCTAACGGTCCCCTCGAACGCGTCCTCCGGGTCGAAACGCCGCTCGCACGCCGCGACAATCGCGTCCTCTACAGATTGGCCGGTGTACCGTGACTCGCTCAGGGGCGTTGAGGGATGGGGAGATACAAAGTCGGGGGCGATGAAATAGCGCGGACAGGAAACCGGGTATCGGTTCTTGAGCAGCATGAACGCACCGCATGCAACTTGCGGTTTGAAACGCCGTCTCACGAACTCTGGGGCGTCGTCCCGGGCATCCGCTCTCCCAGCCGTTCTTCCGCGCTCAAAACGCCCCACTTGGCCGTGGAAAACCGAAAAGGCACCATTTCTCGGACGGACATTAGCCTAGCCCAAGTTCGCCAGTTGTTGATGTAAGTTATTGCGGCGCAAGGAACGGATCCCCGAAGTCTTCACTACACATCCGCCATTGGTCGGGTGCTGGGGAGGTTCAGCTTCAGCCGTTGAAGGAGGATCGCTTGGTGGTCTGTGGGACGCGTCACGCACCGTTTGCGGATCACGGGCCCTTGACGTGTCGGCAAGACCACGTCGACCTGCTTGATGTCGGCCAACTCCTCGAAGATCCTCCGCGGCTCATCGCCCAGTCCCACCCGGCGGCAGAGCTGCGAGAGCGTTTTCCAGAGGACGTAGGCCAGGAAGCAGACCAGGATGTGGGCCAGCACGCGGTCTTCCTTTTGGTGCCAGATGGGACGGATCGCAAGATCGCTCTTGTGGATGCGAAACGCCGCCTCGGCCTCGATCAGTTGGATGTACGTGCCCCATAGTTCCTCATCGCTCCAGTCGCGAATGTTGGTGCGCAGCAGGTAGCAGCCCTCGCTCAGCGCGGCCCAGTCGCGCCATGCCGAGAGCTTCTGCCAACGGAGGCTCGCCCCCCCTTCGGCGTCCGTCGGGATCTCCACCTGGAACAGGCCTGCGGCCCGGCTGTTCTGCCCCAGCAGTCGTCCTACCCGCTGGCCCACCGCCGCCGGCGCAAGCCGCTGACGCTGGCAGGCCCTCTCGATCCGCCGCAGGCCCTCTTCGATCCGTTGCTCGAAGCGGACATGCATCGCTTTTTCTTTCTCTCGCCGATCGCGGCTGCGGCATAGGACAAACGTCTCCTCCCCATCCGGCGTCCGGCAGAGCTTCACTTCCAGGCCCTCACGAATCGTGTGCCAGTCCTCGCCGAGCAACTCTCGCTCGAACCGCCTCAGGAGGCTCTTCGGCGTCCCCACCAGGTACTGCCGCCCGCTCTGCTTCAGGAAGCTCACGTTGTCTTCCGAAACCATTCCCCGATCGACCACCCAAATCCGCTCCGCCCGGCCGTAGCGACGCTCCATCCCTTCCACGATCTCCTGAAGCGTGGTCACGTCGTTGCGATTCCCGGCGAACACCTCGTAGCCCAACGGCATCCCGCACCGCGACACCACCAGCCCCAAGCACACCTGCTTGCAGTCCGGACGGTGATCCCGCGAGTAGCCCCGCTGGGCCAGAGGATTGGCCTTCGCTTCTCCCTCGAAGTAGGTCGAGGTCACGTCGTACAGCAAGAGATCGTACTTCAGGCCGAAGAGTCTCCCCAACCGCTCCTTCAAAAAGACCTCCAACGCCTCCTTGTGCGGCAACAACGCGTCCAACGCCCGGTACAAGCGCTGCTCGTTGATCTTCTCGCAGGGCACGCCCAGCAGGTCGGCCAAAGCGCTCCGGGCATAGAAATGCTCGACCACAAAAAGTTCGCTGGAAGGCTCGCACAAGCGGCACAGCACCAGGATCAAGGCCATCACCGACCAGGGAATATCCTCCCGGCCCGGGGGAATGGTGCGGTCGAAGAATTCCTTCAGCCCCAAGTGACGCACCAGTTCCAACCCCAGCCAGGGCCCGCCGAAATCGCGGCTGTTCTCCACCCTCACCCGCCGCACGTCGACTTCCACCCACTGCGGCTGGACCTCGTCAAACAGCCGCTTCTGCCGCCGGCCACGCTTGCCTTCCGCGGCCTCCTTGACGCCCAGGCGCCCGCGCTCGTCGAGTTGCCCCAGGTAGGCCACCACGCGTTGCCGCGAACCACGCGCCGTGCGGTACGACTCGCAAAGGGCCCAGTAGGCGTGCCGCTTGCCGTTCTTGATGCGATAACACGGACGGATGAACATGCCCGCATTGTAGCGATGCGCGATGGCCTTCCGAACCGGAAGGTCTTCACTACAACGCCCCGGGAGCCCCGCGGCGAACCCTGCTCCCTCCCTCCGCTAACGACTTGCGTCAAGAAACCCCACTTCCGCGCGCCGGGCAAATACGCCAAGATTCCCGAGTCTGTAGCATCATTACAGGGGATTATGCGGCCTTTCGGGTGGCACGAGCGG
>CAYGZA010000411.1:0-4937 GCA_964354135.1 uncultured Planctomycetaceae bacterium | reverse complement strand
CGCCCGCTCCCTGCTGCCGTGGTCGGCGATCTCTTGGTGATCGAGCGCGCCGGGGCCTACGGCTTCGTGATGGGCTCCAACTACAACTCGAAGCCGCTGGCGGCCGAGGTGCTCATTCAAGATGGCCGCGCCCACCTCATCCGCCGCCGCCAGTCGTTCGAGGACCTGATCCGCGGCGAATCGATCCCGGGGCGATAAGAGTCACCGCGGAGGTGTCTGAACCGCATCAGGCCGGGGCCCGCTCTCCCGCCTTGGCAAACAGCTCTCCGAGCGGCAGCTCGAACCCGGGCAGGACCTCACCGCCTTGAAGCGATCCACCTTCGCCCACTATAGCGCACCGGTCCGGAGCCGTGTACGCCTTGGCGGTGCGCGTCTGCGGGTCCACGTACCATACGAGCCGAACGCCCGCGGAAAAGTAGTCGTGGAGCTTCCGCTCCATCTCGCGCTCGGTGTTTCCTTCCGAGAGCACTTCGACGGCGAGATCCGGGGCTAGAGCAGGGATGGGCTCACGGGGAAGCTGGCGGTTGGGGAATTGGTCCCAACTCAAGAACGAAACGTCGGGAGCCCTCACCTGGTCCGGTAGGATCTTCAACGTGCCGTCCGGGGCGAGCACGATCCCCAGGTTGTGCCTGTCAAGGTAGAGCTCCAGGAAGAAAATGATCGCCGCTGCCACCCGGGATTCATAGTAGCCCATGGTTTTCTCCACCAGAACGCCATCCACCAGCTCGCAGATCCGGCCAAAACGCGATTCGGCCTCAAGGACGTCCTTTTCCGTCGCAGTCCCCGGAAACGGGTACATGCGGATGCGATTCAAAGGGATCCCACCGAAATGCTCCAGCATGTCGGCAGCGGTCCACTCGATGGGGAGAACCGACGATACGGTCGTAGCCATAGCGACTCCTCGTAGGGCAGCCCTTGGCGGCGGAGAACACCCTTTCATTATACCATTAACGTCAAGAATCTGCGCGCGCCGCGCTAAGCTAAAGCGTTCCGTCCTCACCGGCCCCGCGCCGCGAGGCCTTACTTGCCGGTGATCTCCCGCACCAGCTCGAAAAACGCGCGTTTCCGCGGCGTGTTGATGCCCCAGTTGACCGGCGGCGATTGGTGGCCGTCGACGTAGTTGCTCTTGCCCGGGTCGAAATAGCCCCAACTGGCGTATTGGCCCACCGCGGCGACCATGTTGTTCATGGGCTTGTCGAAATCGAAGTGGTCATCCTCGTTGAACAAGATCGGCTTGGGGCCATAGCCCGGCACGCGCTGGCACCGGCGAACCATCTCGGCGATCCGCTTCGGGTCCCCGACGCCGTTGCCGTGCATGAGGAGAAAATCGGCACTGCGGACGACGTTCTCCCGCGGCACGGTCCCGCCCCCGTAACTGGTGCTCACCAGGAGCCGCGGGCGCTCGGCCCCGGCAACGCCGTGCGGCTTGTGCTCCTTGACCCGCTCGATCAGCTCGTGAACCCGCTCGGGCCGCAGGACGGCATGATCGTAGCTGACGTTGCACTCGTTATTGACCTCGATCATCACGTTGCGATAGCCACGGTCGTAGACCCAATCGGCCGCCGTGTCGAGGGCCCGTTTGACCGCCGCCTCGTCCCGCAGCCGCTCGTCCTGGCCGAAGTAGAAGACGCCCAGGATCACAACCATCCCCAACTCATCGGCCCGGTCGAGGATGCGTTCGAGCCGCCGCAGGTACTCGGGCCGGAGCGTTCCCTCCGGGGTAATGGCGGAGTTGTGCCACGGCTGCGTCCTGGAGTACCCCTGCGGGCTGCCACCCTGGAGATTGATGGTGAAGCACAGAAGCCCGTGCTTGCGCCACTCGGGCATGGCGGCCACGAATTCCCGGGTATTCCGCTCGGGGTCCCACTTGCCGGTGTCGGGATAGGCCCACCGGCCGACGGTCTGGGGGTTCATGTCGTCGAAGATCCCCTGCACGAGCCGGGCGTTCATCAGGAGCCCTTCGATCTTCATCCCCTTCCACGTGCGGCCCTCGTACGTCGGCCGGCCGTTGACGAAAAACGCATCCCCGCGGATGGAGACCTCGGTCTTGCGCCGCGGCGGGTCGGCGGCAGTTGTGACGCTTGCGGCGGTCACCGCAATCGCAAAGATAGATGCTAGTCTGATGCCAAGAAATCGAGTCATCTTCGTTGCTCCCTATCGAGACCGGCGAGCAGACCCGCCTCGGACCCGCGAGACGCCAGTCCTGCTTCGTGCAATGCCTTTCTGAGGATCAACACGTGGCTTCAATTGCGCGGTGCGTCACTTGGGAGGACCGGATCACCCGCTTCGCGGAGGCCCATCTTCAAAAGCACCTCCAGCCGCTTGAGGTGTTTGGCCGCTCTCGGGTCGGCCGCTAGATTTCGGGTCTCACACGGGTCGTCTTCGAGGTCGAATAACTGCGTGGTCCTCACGCCCTTGACATCGTACTGGATCAGCTTCCATCGCTCGTCGCGGATCGAGCGCTGCCAGTTGCGGTACGCCCCGACAAGAAAGTCCCGCACCTTGGTTTGCTGCCCCCGCAGGATCGGCACGAGCGTCTTTCCCTCGACCCCTTCGGGCGTTTTCAGGCCGGCGAGTTCGCAAATCGTGGGGAACAGGTCATACAAGTAAACCAAGGCGTCGGAGCGGCCCCTCAGAACGCCGGGCCCCGCCACCAAGAGCGGCACCCGCTGGCTATGGTCGTACAGATTCTGCTTGCCCATCAGCCCGTGACTGCCCAAGGCCAGGCCGTTGTCGCCCGCGAAAAAGACGAGCGTGTCGTCGGCGTGGCCGGTTTCTTCGAGCGCCTTGAGGATCCGCCCGATCTGGGCGTCCACGTGGGAGATCATCCCGTAGTAGTCGGCAATGTGCCGGCGGATCACTTCGGGCGTCCGCGGGAAGGGGGCCAGGAGCTCGTCGCGCACCCGCAGCTCGCCGTTGTCGAACGGGTGCTCGGGCAAGAAGTTTTTGGGTAGCTCGATCTTTTCCGGGTCGTAGAGATCGGCGTACGGTTTGGGCGGCGTTCGCGGGTCGTGCGGGGCGGTGAAGGCAACGTACAGCACAAACGGCTCGTCGCCCTTGTACCCGCGGAGGAACTCGATCGCCGTGTCGGCGAACAGCTCGCTGGAGAACTTTTCGGCGATCCGCTGGTTCTTCTTCGCATAGCGGCCGGCCGGGTCAAAGTCGAACACCGGTATCCGCGCCTGGTCCGACATGCCGCCGAAGAAGATCGCCCCGCCGCGGCCGAACGCCCGCGCGTGCGAGGCAGGCCCGTTGTGCCACTTGCCCGTGCCGAAGGTCGTGTAGCCGGCCCGGCGCATGACCTCGGGCCAGATGGGTACGTCCTTCAGGTCTTCGGGAACCCGCCACAGCGATCGGCCGCTCAGGAGCATGGCCCGGCTGGGAACGCACACTGCCCCCTGCATCGCGCCCATGATCGAGGCGTTGCGGAAGACAAATCCCCGCTCGGCCAGACGGTCGAGATTGGGGGTCTTGATTTGGCGATTCCCCAGGGCGTGGATCGTGTCCGGCCGCTGATCGTCGGTCAACAGGAATAGGATGTTGAGCCGTTTCCCTCCCGCCTTTGGGGCTGCGTCTGCACGGGCGGCAAGGGCCGGGAGACCGGCGGCAGCAATCAGGCTGGTCGCAAGAAGGCAAAGCAGACGGACACAGCATCGGTTGGCTCGGCGCATGCGTTGTATCCTCGGGAATCCGTGCTTCTACCGCCGACTCCATGCCGGCAGTACAATGCCGATCATAGGATCGCACGGCGTGACGTTCAAGCGTCTCCGGCGGCAAGTCGCTTGCCGGCCCCATGAAAAGGGGTTCGTGTCGTCCAAGACGCCCATGGCCCGGACTGCTCCAGAACGCCCATCCATGCTCCCCCGCACGCTCGAAACCGAGGCCATGGACACCCTCGCGGAGGCCATCGACTACGATACGATGGACCACCGCGAGGTGAACCGCGCCTTCGTGGCTGACTTGTTGGCCGCCCGTCCCGCCCCAGGCTGGATCCTCGACATCGGCACCGGCACCGCCCAGATCCCCATCGAGCTGTGCCGGCAAGACCCGAGCGCCAAGGTGCTGACCGTCGACATGGCCCGGCACATGCTCCTGCTGGCCCGGGAAAACGTCCGCCGGGCTGGTTTGGCGGACCGCATCCGCGTCGAGCGAGCCGACGCCAAGCGGCTCCCCTACGCCGACGGGTCGTTGGCCACGGTCGTCTCCAACAGCATCCTGCACCACATCCCGGACCCTCGCCTCGCGCTAGGCGAAGCATGGCGCGTGCTTGCCGCCGGAGGGCTGGTTTTCATTCGCGACCTGGTCCGACCGGCCGACGAGCAGACCGTCCAGCGCCTCGTAGCGACCTACGCCCCGGGCGCGAACGAGCATCAGCGTCAGATGTTCGCCGATTCGTTCCGGGCGTCGCTCACGATCGACGAAGTCCGCGAGATCGTCACGCCCTTCGGTGTCTCCGGCGAGACCGTCCGGGCCACCAGCGACCGGCACTGGACGTGGGCCGCGCGGAAGGGCCCGTGACCTTAGGGCGGTCCACGGACCAAGGTAATACAGGTCGGGTTGAGCCCGAAGGGCAAGAACCCGCTGCCGACTGCCTACTGCCCTCTGCCCGGTGCCGTTGTTGACCACCGTCGGGCCCGCGGGCTCCTCGGAACTGGCCAAAATCGGATTGTGGACAATATGAGGCGTTTGGCACGTTTTGGCGAGAAACGGCCGAACCGTAATCCTTTGCGAAATAAGGACTTAAGTGGCTATCGTATGGGGCATGGCGTACCGGCCCCTGGGGGCATGGTCAACGATCTCCCGGGAAATCGCCATTAACTGCCGACCCGGAAACGACTTGCGGCGAAAACCAAGGACCCGTTTTCCGCGGCAATTTTGCCTTTTGTGAATCTGGGGCGACCTGGGCCATGAACCCTTGGCTGGCCAACGTGTTGCGC
>CAYGZA010000410.1:0-4946 GCA_964354135.1 uncultured Planctomycetaceae bacterium | reverse complement strand
GCGAAATTGCCGCGCAAAACGGCTTCCTGGCTTTCGCCGCAAGTCCTTGCCGGGTCAGCACTTCATGGCGGTTTCCAGGGAGATCGTTGACCATGCCTCCAGGGGCTGGTACGCCATGCCCCATAAGATAGCCATTTAAGTCCTTATTTCGCAAAAGATTACGATTCGTCCGTTTCTCGCCAAAAAGTGCCAAACGCCTCATGTTGTCCACAATCCGATTTTGGCCACTTCAGAGGAGCCCGCGGGCCCGACGGTGGTCAACAACGGTGCCGCGCAGAGGGCAGCCGTAGGCTGGGGCGGAGCCCCAGCGCGGGACTATTGCTGGGGCTTCGCTGCACTCCGCCCCAGCCTACCGAACTTGACGGGCGACACGTTCCGTAGGCCGGTTGGACACCAGGATTCTGGGAGAATCCTGGTGTCCAACCGGAGTTTCCCATCCAACGGGCGGACGAATTGAAATGGGTGCAACCGGCTTCGCTCTCGCGAAGGCGGAGCGTTCAAAGGGCTAGACTCCAGGTAGTGTTTTGGAGAATGCGTGCGTGCGGGTACAGCAGCCGTCGCGCGTGCTGCTCCGGCCAACGTTTTACGGTACGTCCGTCTTCCAACGCGACTTCCTCTCCCCAATCGCCTGGCCCCACCGGCTTCAAGAAGGCCCCAAGCAACTGGGCCCCCAAGGCCAGCATTTCCCGAAACAGGTGTCCTTCCACCTCGTGCTCGGCAGTCCCCTGTTGCGCCGCCTTGGCCAGCCACCGCTCCAACTCGGTCAGTCGTTCAATGAGGCTCGATTGATTGCATGAAGACCATCAGCCGCCAACGCCGCGATGAACTGATCGATGCACTTCGCAGGGGCACGGTTCCCATGCAGAGTCTCGATCTACTGGCTGTGGGCCTGGATCGCTTTGCCGGCACGCTCGGAGAGGAACTCGAAGCCATCAAGGCCGGCGGGGCCCCGCGGATCTTCCTGAAGAAACTCGTGGCCGATGTCCTGGACCGCGTGGATCAGTTCCCCGACTTCCACCCCCGGCAACACTACGCCCTGACCATCGTGGAGACGGAGCTGACGCCCGTGGAACGGCAGGCGATGGGCGCGTCGGACGTCGATGAAATCGAGCTGCAACTGTGAGTAACTTCGAGCAACTTCATCCTGCTGTCCAGCACCATGTCGTCAACAGCATGGGATGGCGGGAGCTTCGGCCCTTTGGCACGGCGACGTGACCACAACCGCCCGTCGGCATATACTCCGCGACCCGCCCGACTGCCTGCTCATCACGCCGGAGTCGCTGGAGGTGATGCTGGTCTCGCCCAATGTCGATTCCCGCGGCCTGTTCTGCAACCTGCGGGTGGTGATCGTGGACGAGATCCACGGTTTTGCCGGAGACGACCGCGGCCGCACGCGATGGAAGGACCAGGGACAATGCCTGTCGTTCCGGCTCTGCCAGGCGATCCAGCGGGTTCTGGCAGGTGACGGGACTCAGCCTTGGTGGTCGCAGCGAGCACAAGATCGTCTTAGAGAGATTCGCGGAGAATACGCATGGCTCCGTCCCCAAGGTTCCGTCGTCGTTGCCAGCCCGGACAGCGGCACTGAGAGTTTGTGAAAAAATCGACGGAGCCGTGCCGCACATACAAGATGTTGTGGTGAATACATCTCCGCCACCACAACCTATTGTGGTCAATCCAAGCTCAGGTCGATTTTTTCACAAACTCTGAGTACTGGGTGCTCCGCACCGTTGGGGGGCAATCGGTAGCCCGGCAGCGCAGCCCCACCACGACTTGGTCGCACCTCACTCGGCTGGTCTCGTCCGTCGCCGCCCGGTCGCCGAGGAGCGGCTATACCGTATGACGGCGGCTTGCACCGGCAGGGGGCGGCCCCTATTCTCTGAGGATGATCGTTGCGCAACGTTCTCCACCTCGCTCGCAGGGGGGAGGAAGGGAAGGAGCGTCGGGTATGGCGGCCCCGGAATCGGGCATGGCACTGATCGACGAGAACACGGTGGTGCAATCGCCGCCGCTGTGCCCGGAGATCCGGCTGCGCCTGTTGCGCGACGACGCCCCCGTCTGGCACGCCTCCGAGAAGCACCTGTTCGACGATACGGGGTTAAGACCCTATTGGGCCTTTTGCTGGGGGAGCGGCCAAGCGCTGGCCCGGTATCTTCTCGACCATCCCGAGATGGTTCGTGGGCGGAGCGTCCTTGACTTCGGTGCGGGCTGCGGTGTCGCCGCGATCGCGGCCGCCAAGGCGGGTGCGGCCCACGTGACTGCTGCGGAGATCGACCCCCGGGCGCTCTTGGCCATCCGGATCAACGCCGGACTCAACGAGGTGGCCCTCCAGCTCAGCGCGGAAGACGTGGTGCAGACGAACAATCGCGACTGGCAGGTCCTCTTGGCCTGCGACGTCTGCTATCGGAGCGAGAACGCCGGCTGGCTGCACGGCTTGGCCGACCACGACGGGCTCGTGCTGATCGGCGACGCCGGCCGGTCGGGCCTGGACAGGAGCACGCTCCACGAATTGGCGCGCTACAAGGTGCGGACCGTCCCCGACCTCGAACACCACAGCATCAAAGAGGCGGCCGTGTACTGTTTCCGGCGATAATCGCTGCTACGCGACTCCGGCAGGGCAAGGCTCCTGCCGAGCCGAACGCAAGCGCGAGTCCGGCGATCCGAAGTGCGGCTTGGCCGGAGCCTTTCCCTCCCGAAATCGTGAAACCCCATTGGAAAGCGCGACCGTGGAGCGTGCAGATCGCAACCCCATCCCTCCAGACGAGCGCCGGCCCGGCGCTGCCGAGGTCGTGCGTCCCCTCGTGCCGCCGGGAGAGGACCGGTTCTGGGATGCCGGGCGGGTGAACCGGTGGACCTGGTATTTCGTCGGGCTTGGGGCATTGGCCCTGTCGCTCCGCTACCTGCTACGTTTCCCTCTGTACCTCGACGAGGCTTTCCTGTCCGTCAACCACGTGGGTCGCGGTCCCCTGGATCTCATGCGGCCGCTGGAGTACTACCAGGTCTGTCCACTCTGGTTCCTCTGGGTGCAGTGGGCGGTCGTTGCCCTGCTCGGGTTCTCCGAGTATGCGCTGCGGCTTGTGCCGCTTGTGTGCGGGCTGGCGAGCCTGCTTGCGTTTCGCTCTTTGGCGCGGATGGTGTTCAAGGGGACTGCACTGCTCTTGGCCGTCGGCGCCTTCTCGGTCGCCTACCCGCTGGTGCGGTACGCGTCTCAGGCAAAGCCGTATAGCTGCGACCTCTTGGCCGCGACCGTCCTCTTGGCGATGGCCGTCAAGTGGCGGAGCGACCCGCGGACCCAGCGGTGGTTGTGGGCCTTGGCGGCCTCGCTGCCGATCCTGTTGGGACTGTCGTACGCGCCGGTATTCGTCGCCGGCGCAATCAGTCTCAGCGCGGCGGCGGTGTTGTGGCGGTTGCGTTGCCGCCGCGGCTGGCTCGCGTGGACGGCCTACAATCTCTCGCTGG
Source organism: uncultured Planctomycetaceae bacterium (assembly GCA_964354135.1). Lineage (GTDB taxonomy): Bacteria > Planctomycetota > Planctomycetia > Pirellulales > Thermoguttaceae > CAYGZA01. The sequence goes on along the minus strand of CAYGZA010000410.1, from coordinate 1,490 downwards.
CCGCCAGTCTCTGCGGCCTGTTCGTCCTCTCTGCGGGCGGGCAACGCGCCGCCACCAGGGAGTGCATGGAGTGGTACTGGAACCTCCAAGATGCCTTCCCGCCGCTAAGAGACATCGGGAGACTCCCCGGCTGGCTGCTCAGGCAACATGCGGGAGACATGGCCGCCTATCCGATCGGCGGCGCGCACTATGCCAGCACGCCGACCTTCGTCTGCACCCTATTCGGGCTCGCCGCGCTTCTGCGCAGGCGGCAGTTCTTCGTCGTTTCCTCGTGCCTCACGCCGCTCTTGGCGAACTTCGTGGCGGCGTGCCTCAAGCTGTATCCCTACGGCGGCCACGTCCGCGTGATGCTCTACGCGGCTCCCCTCCTTTGCCTGCCCGCGGGCTTGGGAGCCGCCCTATTCTTGTCGCGGCTCCGCACTCGTCCCGGGCAAGCGCACGTGCCGGTCCTGGTGGTGTCGGGCCTTCTGGCGATGGTGGCCGTCGGTTCGGCGGTCCGCGACCTGGTGCGGCCGTACAAAATGGAAATCTCCCGGGAGACCCGCGACTTCGCCCGCTGGTTCTGGGCGAGCAAGGCACACGACGCAGACTTGGTGTGCCTCGAAAGCGACCTGCACCTCGATTTCTCCGGCGGGCCGATCGAAGGGAAGAAGTGGTCGAACCTGTTCGATACGTCGGCGCTCTACCGGTGCAACCGGGAGATCTACCGCCCCAAGGCGAATCCGCCGGACCCGGACCCGAAGCAGGGCTCAGCCCAGCGCCCCGTGCGCTATGTGTACTTCCGTTCGTGGGCCTTCAGCCATGACGACGCGGCGCTGGGCCGCTGGCTGCAGGGCCGGCAGTCGCAATATCGGCTTGCCGGCCGCGAAACGCACCGCTTCCCGATCTCGTGGCTTGATCGGCGCGATCGTTGCGACGCGGTGGAGGTGTACGAGTTTGTCGCCAAGTGATCGGCGTCTGCGCCTTTTCAACAACCGCGAGAACGCGGGTAGCCCGGCCCGACGTTCCCATGGAACGAGCACGGATTGCCGTAGGCGGGCGTGCAGAGGGTGCCGTCGTTGTTGGCCACCGTCGGGCCCGCGGCCTCCTCTGAAGTGGCCAAAATCGGATTGTGCACAATATGAGGCGTTTGGCACGTTTTGGGCCGGAGACGGCCCGATCGTAATCCTTTGCCGGATAAGGACTTAAGTGGTTATCTTATGGGGCATGGCGTACCAGCCCCTGGAGGTATGGTCAACGATCTCCCGGGAAACCGCCATGAAGTGCTTACATGGCAACGACTTGCGGCGAAAGCCAAGAACCCGTTTTGCGCGGCAATTTCGCTTCTTGTGAATCTGGGGCGACTTGGGCCATGAACCCTTGGCTGGCCAACGTGTTGCGTCCCGGAATCTGCGGCCTTTCCACCCGTTGTGCGGCGCAGAGACTCGGCTTGACAAGGCCCAATACCGTTCAAATAGTCATAACCACCGACTCCATAAAGGTTTTCGTCA
>CAYGZA010000409.1:0-4964 GCA_964354135.1 uncultured Planctomycetaceae bacterium | reverse complement strand
CACAAGTCCGGTTCCGTGAGAGGCCCGGGGGAGCGATCCCCCGGGCCTACTCGACAGTTCCGCCCACCACCGCGGCCGCCGCGGTCGGGCTCGGGCAACTCGGCATTCGGTCGGACGGCATGAACGCTACCGCTTGACGGGAGCCTCGCTGTTCTTCTCGATTGCGGCCACGATTTCCTTGTACGCCTTCTCGTCCCGGATGTTCGCCAGGTCCGGGTCCTTGCGAAGGTGCTCGGTATTCGAGAACCCGAGAGAAACCGCCTTGCGGAGGCTGGCAATCGCCTCCGCCTTCTTGCCCAGGCGGCTGTAGGCGCACGCCATATTGTATGCGCAGGCGACAACCAGCGGCGAGTCGGGACTGGCCCAGAGCTGCTTCTCGGCCTCCTTGAGCGTAGCGACCGCCTGCTCATGCGAGCCGGCCTCCGATTCCGCTTCCGCCTGGCGCACGAGCTTTTCGGCCCGCTCTTCGGCTTGCTGCCGGGCTTGCCGGAGGGCCTGCTGGCCTTGCCGCTTGACCTCCTCGGGCGCTGGCTTCTGTGCCGCTCTGAGCTGCTTCAACAGATCGTCCAACTCCAGGATCTGTCCGTCGTTGCGCACGATCTTCCCGTCTTGCCAGACGCCGATGTAATCGGAGAGGCCCATCGCCAACACCTGGGCCCCTTCCAGGCGATCCTTCGACGCCCGAAACGACCCAATCGCCTGATGATCGGGGTTGACCGTGATGTCGTGGACCTTGAAGTGGACGTTGTCCCAGGACTCGCTTCCCTGGGGAGTGCGCTGATGGCCGCTGGAGCGCGTTTCCACCGGGACCCAGACGCCGCCTCGTTGCTCGAAGCGCACGCTGTCGAGCGACTCGCGCATGACGTGGCCTTTCGGGAGCAGCGAGTCTCCGCCGAAGATCCTGTCGCCGCCGCCTCGCTCGATCTTCACCTTGGCGATGTGGTGGCCGAACTTGGGGGCAATCCACAGCGAGTACTTCCCCCGCTCGGTGTCGGCATCGAGGACGTAGCAGTCCGCCGCCGCCGCGCGCTCCGGCTTGGGCCGCACCGTGACTTTCCGGGCCTTGCCGAGGATCACGTCCACGCGCTCGGTGTCGAAAGGCATGTAACCGCTCGCCATGCCTGCGCCGAACCAGGTGAAGAACCTTTCCGTGGGGCGATTGGCCGCATCGATGACGATCGCGTTGTCGCGGTACCGCCGGTGGAACTGCGTCAGCAGCTTGCCGTCCCACCAGCAGAGCATGTGGTCGGTCGTCGTGTGATCGACCTCGAGCCAGCGTACGGACCATCGTTGGCCGTCGGATCGGGCCTCAAACGAATTGTGAGTCGCGTACACACCCTCCCGGCCCGCCCCCCCGTGTTCGGTCGAGACGTCGCTCTTGAGCACAAACGACTTCATTTGGTCCTGCGCTTCTGCGAACTTGCGCAGCAGTTCGTCTGCCGTGGGCGGCTCCGCTCCCAGCACGGAAGCTAGCGGGAGCAAGAGAGCCAGACACACCATCGCCAATGCGGTCCCACAAACCGACCCATTCCCTCTGGCCGACGGCGCGGCCACCAATCGAGCAATGCGTTGCATGAGAATGCCTCCTGTTCCGGCCACCGCCAAGTGCGGGGCCTCGTTCCGGATTTCTTCCAGGCGGACCAATGCCCGGGCAAACCGCGGCCTGTCGCCGAGGGCCTCGACCGCCACGTCGTCGCAACAGTTCTCCCGCTCCAGGCGGATTTGCCGCGACACCCACCACACCGCTGGATGGAAAAACCCCAGCGTCTCCACCACTGTCTGCACGAGATTCACAAGGTAGTCGTGCCGGCGGATGTGCGCCAGCTCGTGTAGTAGCACCGCCTCCAGCAGGTCCGGCCGAATTCCGGTGAGTACCGACGCGGGGATCAAGACCACGGGCCGAAGCCACCCAATCGCCGCCGGCACCTCCAGCACGAGCGACTCCAAGAACCGCACCTTGCACCGCAGCGAGAGCCTGCGGGCCAGGGCCTCAAAACGCCATTGCCACTGGGCGTCCAGCCGTCGGACGTGCCGATGCTTCAGCATCTGGACCTGCACGAAGCCTCCCAGATTCCGCACGGAAAGGGCCAGCACGCCCAAGGTCCAGGCAAGTACGACCCAGGGGAGGGACTTTTGGACGGTCCGGCTCATCCAATCGCCCCAGCCCGGAGAGCTGGCCACCGTGCCGGGCTCAACCGCCGCGGGCTCGTCGGCGGGCTCTCCCGCAGCGGGCCCGATCCAGACCCCACGCGTCCCAACGAATCCCGCCCGGGGCTCCCGCGGGCTTGGCTCCGCGGGCGGGGCATCCTCCCCGGCTTCGCCATCCTTGGTGGTCGTATACAACAACGTCGCCGCCGGGGCGAGCACCATGAGGCTCAGCGCCAGGCAACTGGCCGCGTAGCGTGCCTTGGCCGAGGCGTTCCGCAAGAGCGCCAGCGTCGCGGCCAGCAGCAGCGCAATCCCCGTCGCCTGCCAAGTGAAATGAACTAGCGCCCAGCCCAGCTTTTCAACGACCGCCGGGGGCAGGAAGTGCTCGATGGCGCTCACGATGGCCCCCTCTCCATTTCATCCAGCATATCTTTGATCCTGGCGAGCTCCTCGGGGCTGACCTTCTTGACGGCCAGCAATCGCATCATGAGCTTGGCGACCGATCCGCCAAACGCCCGCTTCAGGACCCGGTCCAGGATCTGGTTCTGCGTTTGTTCTTCGCCCAGCCGGGCCCGATAGACATGGGGCCATTGGGACGAGTCCCGCACGAGCAGCCCCTTGTCGATCATGATCTGCATGAGCTTCAGCGTGGTGGTATATCCGGTGGCGCGGCCTTCGCTGAGGACCTCGTTGACTTGCCGCACGGTGCTTGGGCCGCGCTGCCAGAAGACTTTGAGGATCGCCAACTCTCCTTCAGTAGGATGAGGAGTCGTCGGTTTGGCCATGAGCAGAGTCCTTCCGCAGCGAGGGGCCTGAGGCAACCCTGAGAATACGAAACGATTCGTATTATACGAAGTCCTTCGTACGATGCAAGAGGCCCCGCCGGGTTTTTCCTAGCGGCGCGAAAACGCGACTCTACGGGTGTTTCCCGAAAGGGTCGTTGCCATTGGGGCGGTGCGCATCCACCAGACCCCGGGACGCGTTGCAGAGCAGGCGGCAATGCGGCATCATGGCAGCATCCCTATCGCGTCCAGGTCCTTGGCAAACTCCTTGGAGACGGGGTTGTCGGCACTCGCCTTGGCCCATGAATCCCCGTACTTCGTGACGAAAACCAGCCCGGCGTGAGGGAAGAGGGGGAAAGTCGGGGCGGGGCTTGGTGACCGGTTTCGACTTCCGCCGTCCGGTGCTAGAATAGCTCATGGTCGCGCCCTGCTTCACAGGGCGTTGACCCGGTCCCTCCGGCTTCAATCGTCGGGGGGGACCACTCCCATCAAGCTAGCGGGTGTCTCAGTGGTTGTCAACAGGCAGAGAACGGATTGCAGAGAGTATCTGTAACGCGTTTCCCTGCAAGAGTTTGCGCCTGTAGCTCAGGGGATAGAGCGACGGTTTCCTAAACCGTAGGTCGCAGGTTCGATTCCTGCCAGGCGTACTCCCCCTGTAGCGGGGGTTCGCAAGGTGTCGCATTCCCCGGAAAAACCGGGGAGCTCGGGTCCCGGTTGCGACGCCTTACGGGCCCCCGCGTGCGTTTGCTGCACCGGATTCTGCAGCGCTTTTTTCTCCCCGCCTACGGCGGTTTTCACGGCACGCCGGAAGTGTGCCTCCGTCACTTGAAGGTAATGCCGGCTTGCGACGGTCGGGCTGTTGCCGATCCAATCGCACACAACTTGGATCGGGTAGGTCTCCGCGAGTTCCGTTTCACGCGTCGCCCGGAGATTCTGAAAGGGCTTGGGCCAGGGGTTCAAGCCGGCCCGCCGGATGATCCGCTCCAACTGGGTGCGGAGGTTCGCGTTGGTGTCCCGATACCGCGTGAGAACGTACTCTGTCCCGGGCTCGGTTTGCTCCCAGACCTCTTGGAGATACCGCCTCAACTCAGGGAAGAGGGGTATCACCCGACTGGCCTTCCCTTCATGCCCTTCAGTCTTGGGACTCCGAACCGTAATCCGGTCGTTTGCCCAGTTCACGTCGCCCCATTGCAGGGCAAGATGTTCCGAAGGGCACCGGAGCCCGCCGTAGCGTGCCAGAGTGAAAATCAATCGCCATTGGGCATCGGGGCAAGCATCCAGGACCTTCCGCGCCTCCTCTCTGGTCACAAAGTAGAACCTGCTGCGGTTTTCCTGCGCACCGGCCTTCAGGTCGGCGAAAGGGTTGCTCGGAATCAGCTTCGCACGCACGGCCGCCTTGAAGAACTGCCGGGCGTACTTCACCCGCCGGCTCACTGTCGCCGGCGCGTAGCCGCGGGTCTTCTGGTCCAGCTTGTACCCGTCGGCGTCCCCCTCGGAAATCCCCGATAGGGGTTTCTCCGGGCCAAAGTAATTCAGGAGGCTCTGCGCCGTCTGCCGGTAGTTCAGGACGGAGCGCTGCTTCACGTCGGCCCGACTTTTGATGTATTGATCGAGGAACGCGCCCAGGGCGACCTGCACCTTGGAGTTTCTCGGCTGAATCAGGCCCACCCGGGCCAGCTTGTCGCTCATCACCTGGTCAAGGTTCGCCACCCATTGGGCCGTCTCGTTGTCCAGGGGCGTCCCCGTGATACCCGCCGCAAGCAAGCATTCCACTCTGATTCGCACCGTCTCCGCGGCCTTCTGGGGAACTCGGCCGAGTCGGATCGACCGCCGCTTGCCATCCGCCCCAAAAAACTGGATCGTCCGCCGGCCGTTGGGTTCCCGGGAAATGGATGCCATGCGTCACCTGCCTTTCGGTTTGCACCGCTTCGTCAATCTGATTTCCAAGCCAAGGTACCTGCCCACGCTGTCCAGGCCCTCCATCGAAAGCCCGCGCTCTCTGCGGAGGAATCGAGACAGCGCCGACTTGTCAAC
>CAYGZA010000408.1:399-4967 GCA_964354135.1 uncultured Planctomycetaceae bacterium | reverse complement strand
CCACGCACACGCCGCAGCCGGTGCAGTCGTCGGGGAAGACCTGAACGGTCATCTTCCAGCCGGGGAACTCTTTCCCCTTCCACTCGGTCGCCTTGAACTCCGGCGGGGCCTTGCCGAGGACCGCCGGGGTGTAAGCCTTCATGCGGATCGTGGCATGGGGGCAGACCAGCGAGCACAGACCGCACTGGATGCAGATCTTCGGGTCCCAGATCGGGATGTCCTGGGCGATGCTCCGCTTCTCGTATTGCGTGGTGCCGGTGGGGAAGGTGCCGTCGGCCGGAAAGGCCCCGACCGGCAGGTCGTCGCCGCGGTTGGCGATCATCACCCCCAGCACGTCCTTGACAAACGGCGGGGCGTGGTCCGGCACGGGCGGGACCATCCGGAGCGGCGAAGTGACCTTGCCGGGGACCTTCACCTCGTGGAGGGCCGCCAAGGCCCCGTCCACGGCGGCGAAGTTCTGATCGACGATCTTGCCGCCCCCTTTCTTTCCATAGGTCTTCTTGATGCCGTCCTTGATTTGGGCAATGGCCTCCTCGGGCGGGAGGATGTTGGCCAGCTTGAAGAAGCAGGTCTGCATCACCGTGTTGATCCGCACGCCCATCTGCGCTTCCCGCGCCACGCGATAGGCATCGACCACGTAGAACTTCAGCTTCTTCTTGACGATCTCCTCCTGGACTTCGGCCGGGATCTTGTCCCAGACCTCGTCGGGCCCGTAGGGGCTGTTCAGAAGGAAGGTCGCCCCCGGCTCGGCCATCGAGAGCATGTCGATCCGTTCCAGGAAATGGAACTGGTGGCAGGCCACGAAGTTCGCCCTGTGGACCAGGTACGAGCCCTTGATCGGCCGCGGGCTGAAACGGACGTGCGAGGTCGTCACCGACCCCGCCTTGCGGGAGTCGTAAACGAAGTATCCCTGGGCGTACCACGGGGTGTTTTCGCCGATGATCTTCACCGAGCTGCGGTTGGCGCTCACGGTGCCGTCGCTCCCCAGCCCGAAGAAGACGGCCCGGGTCACGTCGTCTGTCTCGGTGGAGAAGCCCGGATCATACTCGATGCTCGTATGGGTCACGTCGTCGTTGATCCCGACGGTGAAGTGCTGCTTCGGATTCGGCTTGGCCATTTCGGCGAACACGCCGGCGGCCGTGGCGGGCGTGAACTCCTTGGACGAAAGACCGTAGCGGCCGCCGATCACCCGCGGAATCGCCTGGCCGCTGTGGGCGGCCCACTCCTCGGCCAGGGCGGTGACCACGTCCTGGTAAAGCGGCTCGCCCAGGGCCCCCGGCTCCTTGGTGCGATCCAGGGCAGCGAGCATCTTCACGGTCTTCGGAAGCACGGAGACAAATGCCTTGCCGTCGAAGGGGCGGAAGAGCCGCACCTTGACCAGCCCGACCTTCCGGCCCTCCGCCACCAGCTTATCCACCGTCTCTTCCACCACGCCGATCCCGGAACCGATGACCACAATCACCCGCTCCGCATCCGGGGCGCCGGTGTAATCGAACAAGTGGTACCGCCGCCCCGCGAGCCGGGCAAACTTGTCCATCGTCTTCTGGACGATCCCGGCGCAGGCCTGATAGAACGGGTTGCAGGCCTCGCGGGCCTGGAAAAAGACGTCCGGGTTCTGGGCGGTCCCGCGCAGGACCGGCTTCTCGGGGCTGAGGGCCCGCCGGCGGTGGGCATTGACCAACTCCATGTCGATCATGGCCCGCACGTCGTCGTCGCTGAGCTGCTCGATCTTGTTCACTTCGTGGGAGATGCGGAAGCCGTCGTAGAAGTGGAGGAAGGGGATCCGGGCCTCCAAGGTGGCCGCATGGGCGATCAGGGCCATGTCCTGCGTTTCCTGCACCGACGCGCTGGAGAGCATGGCCCACCCGGTGGACCGGCAGGCCATTACGTCGCTGTGGTCGCCGAAAATGGAGAGGGCGTGCACGGCGATGGTCCGCGCGGTGACGTGGAAGACCGTCGAGGTCAGCTCCCCCGCGATCTTGAACATATTGGGGATCATCAGGAGGAGGCCCTGGGAAGCCGTGAACGTGCTCGTCAGGGCCCCGGCCTGAAGCGAGCCGTGGACGGCCCCCGCGGCGCCGGCCTCGCTCTGCATCTCGACGACGTTGGGAACGGTCCCAAAGATGTTCTTCCGGCCGGCAGCCGCCCACGCATCGGGCATCTCGCCCAGCCCGGAGGAGGGAGTAATCGGATAGATGGCCATCACCTCGTTCAAGAGGTGGGCTATGTTGGCGGTCGCTTCATTGCCGTCAACGGTCACGAAGCGTCGTTCGGCCACGGGTCACTCCTCAATGGAGAAAACGGGATTGTGCGCGAATGTCGATCTATGTCAGTTGCCTTGGAAACGAATTCACCCTGGGCAAATCGTGGTGTCTTGCGCGCCCGAAAGAAGCCTGCCCCGAGAACCGGCGCCCTCAAAATGATAGAATACAGGATCGGAAGGCCCGACCACAAGGGCCCATGCTGGGGGGCCTTGCGCGGAAGATGCCGCGGTGGCCAACTCGAGAACGGAGACGGCCCCGCCGGAGCGAAACCTGATGAAGGCGATGGTCTTGGAGCAGATTGCGCCTATCGAGCGGTCTCCGCTGCGTCTGACCGATTTGCCTGTTCCGCAGCCCACCAACGGGGAGGTCCGGCTGAAGGTCCGTTGCTGCGCCATCTGCCGCACCGACCTGCACGTGATCGAGGGCGACCTGCCGCAACAGAAGCTGCCGATCGTGCCCGGGCACCAGGCGGTGGGCACGGTCGATGCCCTCGGGCCCGGCGCAGGGCGGTTCGAGGTGGGCCAGCGGGTGGGAGTGGCCTGGCTCCGCTGGACTTGCGGGCGGTGCGGCTATTGCTCGGCCGGGCGGGAGAACCTCTGCGAGGCCGCCCGGTTCACCGGCTACCATGCCGACGGCGGCTACGCGGAATACGCCGTCGTCCCCGAGGATTTCGCGTATGCGATTCCGGACGCCTTCTCCGACGTGGATGCTGCCCCCCTGCTCTGTGCCGGGATCATCGGCTATCGGGCCTTGAAGCGGAGCCACCTGCCCCACGGAGGCAAGCTGGCGCTATTCGGATTCGGCTCCTCGGCGCACGTGGTGATCCAAATTGCCCGGCATCGCGGCTGCAAGGTCTACGTGGTGACGCGGGGCGAGAAACACGCCGAGCTGGCCCGGCGCATGGGGGCCGCGTGGGCCGGCCAGGATGCGGCGGGAATGCCGGTGAAGGTGGATAGCGCGATCATCTTCGCCCCCGCGGGGGAATTGGTGCCCGTCGCGCTGGAACGTTTGAAGAAAGGCGGAACGCTCGCCCTGGCCGGGATCCACATGACTCGCATCCCCGCAATGGACTACCGGCGCTGCGTCTTCTACGAGCGCGACATCCACTCCGTCACGTGCAATACCCGCCAAGACGGTGCGGAGCTGCTGGGTGAGGCGGCTCGGATCCCGATTCGCCCAAACACGGCGATCTATCCCTTGGCCGACGCCAACCGGGCCCTCCAGGACCTGAAGAACGACCGGATCAGCGGGACGGGTGTGCTGGAGATGGCGTAGCCGCTAGTCCGGCGATCGTTGCCCGCGGGGCCTGCGTCGCGCCGTTGAGAAACGCCGGCCTCTGGGCGACCGCCAGGACGACCTGGGCCATTCTCTCCAGGGCCTGCTCCGGCATCTCCGGGTACATCGGCAGGTAGACCATCTTGGCCAGGCTGTTGGCCGCCAGACGGGGCGCTAGCTCGGGGCGGTCGGCGGGCGTGGGCACGGTGGCCATACTTTGGCCCTGGGTCGCGTCGAAACCTGCCTGCCGGAGCGCGGCAATCACGCCCTCCGGGTTTTCCACCAGGATCGGAAAGACCCAGTGGTTGTGCTCCGCCGACGCGGCGCCGGGACAGACCACCTTCTCTTCGAGCAGCCCGGCCAGCAGCCTGCCGCGGGCCGTCCGCCGCGCCAGACGCCGGCGGTCGTACTTGCGCAAACGCCGCTCAAAAAGGGCCAAAAGCGGCGTCGAGGGCTGCCGCCGGATCCGGTCGAAGAAGGCCGGCCCGGGGAATCCCCGCGTCGTGCCGTTCACAAAGCGGTCGTAATCGTAACCCATCGCGGTCCAGAATTGCACCAGCGCGGTAAACAGCGGCCGTGAGGAAATCGCGTGCAAGACGGAGTACTTCAGCACGCGGCCGAGGTAGCCGAGACGCCTCTGCAAGGAATAGCTTGACTGCCTTTCCCGCATTCGACGAAGAAGCTCGGGGTCGCGGATCCGCAGCACGGCCCCGCCCAGCGCCGTGGCCGTCTTGATCGGGCCGAAGCTGAACATGGCCACGTCGCCTTCCGGGTGCCCCGAGTATTGTCCACCGTCGTACGCCTGGGCGCAGTCTTCAATGACCAGCAGCTCGTGCGCACGGGCGAAGGCGATGATCGGTTCCATGGGAATCCGCGCGCCGAAGAGGTGCGCCACCAGGACTGCCCGCGTCGCCGGGGTGATCGCCCGCCGCAGGGATTCCAGGTTTGGAGCCGCGGTGTCGACATCCAGGTCCACCGGCACGGGGACCAGGCCGTGGTGCTCGACAATCCTGGCCATGTCCGGGATGG
>CAYGZA010000408.1:0-389 GCA_964354135.1 uncultured Planctomycetaceae bacterium | reverse complement strand
CGGCCATGCGCTGCACCTCGCTCTTGGACGGCAACTGGAGAGTGCCCAAGAGCATGTCGAGCCCGCTCCGCACCGAAAGGCACGCCAGCGCATCGCCCGACGGCGACCAACCGCGTTCGATCTTCTCCTGCATCGCTGCCCGATCGCCGGGGAGGCAACTCCAACAGACTCCCCAAAGGAAATCCGACCACCCGATGTCCAGCCGTTTTCGTACCCGCACCGTCGCATCTCCCCGAAGCTCTACGCGGCATTCCTGCGAGGGACCGCTCCCCCTTAGTCTACCTATTTCTCCCCCCGCTGCAAACCTCTCCACCCGCCTCCGTCAGCGACGTTTCCTGTAACGGAATCGTCCAATCCGGATAGCCGGGGTGACAAACGATTGCGTGGGA
>CAYGZA010000407.1:0-5010 GCA_964354135.1 uncultured Planctomycetaceae bacterium | reverse complement strand
GTGAATGTCCTCAGCTTACCAGGGCCGGCAAGTATGGATCAGACGGACGCTTACGTCGCCGACGGGTAAACAGGACGTTGATTTGCGAGACGAGTAAACGAGACTGCGGTAAGCGGCGAAAAGGCTAGTCCAGGTCACCGGAAGGGGACTCCGAACAATCCAAGGCTTTGTGGGGCTCAACTGGTCGTCCAGCAGAGAAGATTCACCGGGCGTGAGACACGCCGCCTTGGTAAGATGGTTGGCATCGTGACTCCGGATCGGCTTCAGGCTCGCGATGAGCAAGAAGTGTCGGATCGTGGACGACAGACGAAGGCGCAAGCGAACGTGGCAACGACGCAAGAGCCGATCTTGCGGAGGGCAACGAACATGGCTGATCGGATCACCCGGGCACTCCCGAGTGCTTCTCGACTCGCTGCGATCGCCGGTGGGCTTCTGCTTTGCTCTTGCCCGGCCGGCGCGTTGGGCCAAGGCCCCCTCGTTCTCGACAACGAGCACCTGCGCCTGGAAGTCGATCCGGGCAACGGGGCGATCGCCCGCATCGTCGACAAACAGGGGCAGATTCACCTCACTCCCGTCGGCGGTCTGGCCGACAACTTCAGGCTGACCCTTCGCGATGCCGACAAGAAGAACAGGGTGATCCTGGGCCGGAGCCAGAAGCTCACCGCGTTGTCGAAGTCCGGTAGCGGGTTCGACCTGGCTTGGAACGGACCTCTGACTGATAGCGAAGGCGGCACGCACAGCCTCCGCGTGCGCATGGAGGTCCGGCTGGCCGGTCCCTCGCTTCAGTTCCGACTCGTCTTGCAGAACGACACGGCTCACCGGGTAACCGAGGCGTGGTATCCGCTCATCGGCGGCTTGACCGGGTTCGGCCGCGGGCAGGAGCGGGGTGAGACCTCGGTGATGCTGCCCACCGCCTCGCCGACGAGCAAGAAGGTCGCGATCCCGTTCGGCGAGGGGGCGCTCGACTACCCCGGCCAGATGAACATGTCATTCAGTAGTGTGTACAACACGACGGCCAACCGGGCCATGTATTTCGCCTCCCACGACACGGTGGCCCGACTCAAGCGCTACCGCTTTTTCGAGCAGTCCTCGCCCGCCGGCAAGGACATTTTCGCGTGCATCCAGCACGTGCCCTTCACGCGGCCCGGGAAGGCGTTTGAAGGATCGCCGGTGGTCTTGCGATTCCACGACGGCACATGGAGGGCCGCCGGGCCGATCTACCGGGAGTGGTTTAAGAAGACGTTCGGGCTCATGGACCCATCGCGAAGCTGGATCCGCCGCCAATCCTTCATCCAGGACACGATGTTCCTCCTCCCGGAAGGAACGCTCAACTACACGTTCCAAGACATCCCCCGCTGGGCCAAGGATGCCCGCGATCACGGCATCACCGCGGTCCTGATCAGCGGGTGGCATCGCGGTGGGCACGACAACGGCTACCCGCACTACGAGCCCGACCCGCGGCTTGGCACCTACGACGACCTCCGGCGCGGGCTGGAGGCATGTCACAAGATGGGCGTCCGCGTGTACTTCTTCGTCAACTACCAGCCGGTGATGATCGAGTCGGACTGGTTCAAGAAGGAGCTGAGCCGCTACGTCGAGATGCGCGAGGACGGCGGTTACGGGGCCTGCGGGTGGGGCATGGGAACCCTATGGGCCCGCATGGGCAACGCGAAGCCGATGACCTCGGTCGATCCCTCCTTCCCCGAGTACCGCGAGACCCTGCTGCGGCAGTTCCTGAAGCTCGTCGAGGTCGGCGCGGACGGCCTGCACGTGGACAAGATGTGGCCCAGTCCCCTGAACTTCAACCCCCGCTGCGAGCTCGGCCCGGACACGTCCACTTGGGAAGGCGCGATCCGGCTCACGCGGAGACTCGTCGACGGGGCGCGGAGGATCGATCCGGACTTCGCCATGTCGTTCGAGTGCAACTGGGACCGGATGCTCGAGTTCGGCGATGCCATCTGGTGGGTGGGGAACATGTCGCTGGTGCGGAGCGTTTTCCCAGAGATGGTCGAAACGCGGGCGATCACCTCGCCCTACGATTACCTGGGCATCAACGACTCGGTGCGCTCCAGCCAGGTCGGCATGGTTGGCCCGCTGAACTATTCCCGCTCGGTTGGCTGGGAGCCGTGGAAGGGGCTGGCCGGATACATTCGCGAGGTCAAGCGGATCCAGGACAACCTGAGCGAGGCCGTCTTCTTCGGTGAAGTCCTCGGCCACGCCCAGATCGAGCTAGGGCATGGGCCAGCGTACGGCGTAGAGTACAACGTCTTCCGGAGTCTTAGGACCGGCAAGCGGGTGTGCATCTTGACCAACAGCGGCATGGAGGATTGCAGCCAGGGGATCCAGGCGTTTGCGGGCAACGCGGGCGGGACCGTGCGGATCCACGTGCCGCTGGCGCCGCCCCGCGATCTTTCGTTGCCGGTCAAGGTGACCGTCCCCGCCGAACGCATCGTGTTCGTCGAGGAACGGTCCACGGCCAGCGCTCCGACCTGCAGCCCTCCGCCTCCCAGCGCCAAAGAAACGCCCGCGGCCGTGGCGGGCCGGGGGATCGAAAACGGCGGTTTTGAAACGGGCGACTTCACGGGCTGGACGGCGGACCCGAATTGGCGGGTCGACCGGAACACGTGCGGCGAGTACCGGGGATGGGAGGGGAACTCTTTTGCCTGGAGCGGAGGGCGGGGCGAGGCCGCGACCGGCCGCTTGAAGTCCAAGCCGTTTGTGCTGGACAACGACGCCGTGCGCCTGCGGATCGCCGGCTGGGACCGGGCCCCCGGGTCGAAGCGGACCTGGAACTACGTGATGCTCAAGGCGGCCGACGGCACGGAGATCGACCGCCGCAGCGCGCCGAACAGCCTCACCTTTGCGCCGGTGCTGCTCGACGGGTCGGGCCACAAGGGACAGATCGTCTATGTCGAGGCCGTAGACGATGCCGACCAGAACGGCTTTTCCATGTTCTCGATTGACGCCGTGCGGATGATTTCGCTGCCGCCCAGCCACGCCCGGCCGCTCGAGCCGCTGCCTCGGTTTGACGATAGGACGTCCATTAAGCTGGAGAACAACCGCTATCGCGTCGAGGTGAGCCGGGCCCACGGGGCGATCACGCGGATCCTCGACAAGGCCGGCAAACTGGAGCTGATGCGTGAGCCGCGTTTGGCCGGCAACTTCAAATTCACGCTGCCTCTGCCCGGCAAGGAGCCCTGGGAGACGATCGAGGCGAACTACATTCTCGGCGAGGTTCAACCGCTGTCTTCCTTCGATGTCCAGGGGCGGACACTCACGCTACTCTGGCGGCAGCCGCTTAAGAGCCGCACGGGTGACAAGTACGACGTGGCGGCGACCATGGGGATCGAGTTGAAAGGCGAGGCCATCCGCTTCACCTTGCAGATCGAGAACCGGACACCGTACAAAATCGGCGAGGTCTTCTTCCCGATCCTCGGCGGCGTGACGGGCCTGGGCGATACGTACCGGGAGCTGAAATCGACCCGCCTGGTGCGCCCCGCCGGAACCGGCGTCGCAGGTTCGGATGTCTTCTTCCTCTTCAAGAATCTCTCCGACCTGGGCGACCAGAGCGCGGAGCAGTTCTACCTTTATCCCAAGGACCTGTCTGAGCCGTGGATGGAGCTTTCCGGCGCCGGCCGCCGCCGCTCGGTGTACCTTGGTGCCCACGATCGTGCCGACCGTTCGAGGGTACTGCACCTGGAACTGCTGCCGGGCCACGCCCAGACTCCACGCTGGGACGGCAACTGGCCGCGTCCGGAAGAACTCAACGGGCTGCCCGCAGGGGTGCTCCTCTCATTTGTCGAGTTCGCGAACCATCCTCCAGGCAAGACCTATGAGGCCGCACCGGTCGTCCTCCAGGCCCACGACGGCGACTGGCAGGAAGGCCAACGAATCTACCGGAAGTGGAAAACCTCACGCTGAACCGAGTTACGCTTGATCCCAGCGTGGGTACCGCGAGCCGGTTCCCTCTCCAAAGGGTCCGCCGTCTGATTCTTGGTCCGCGGGACGAGGTCTTCGCCAGGCAGCCCAGACGGAAAGCACGATCTCTACCGTTTCCGAGCCGGAGAGCCCCCCCAGCGCGGCCAGGGCGACAGTCTTGTCAATCGACGCAAGTGTTTGTAGAACAAGGCGCACGGAGTTCTTGCCGGGGACGCCTCTGCAAGAGTGTTTTCCCCGGCCGCTGGGGCCGCTACAGTGTCGGCAATGTTCGCAATCGCGGAAATCAATCAGTCAGAGGAGAACCCACCATGAAGCGTCGCCAATTCCTGAAGACCACCGCTGCCGCCGGGACCGGATGGCTCCTCCTGCCGAGCGGTGCCCGGGCGGGCAAGAATGCCCCCGGCAACAAACTCAACATCGCCCTGATCGGCGTCTGGGGCCGCGGCCTGGCGCACTACGACTCGCTGGCCGACGAGAACGTGGTCGCCCTGTGCGACGTGAACGAAAAGCGATTTCCCGACGCCGTCAAGCGATTCCCGAAAGCCAAGACCTACGTGGACTGGCGGAAGTGTCTCGATCAGAAAGACCTCGACGCGGTCGTCTGCTGCACGGCCGACCACACGCACGCGTTTGTGGCCAACTGGTCGTTGAACCGCGACCTGCACTGCTATATGGAGAAGCCGCTGGCGATCAGCGTCGAAGAGGCCCGCGTGGTGCGGGCGAACTGGATGAAGAAGAAGGACAAGCTTGCCACGCAAGTCGGCATGCAGCGGCACGCGATGCAGAATTTCAACCGCGTGCGCGAGCTCGTGCGCGACGGCGTCATCGGCGACCTGACGGCGGCCTACGCGTGGGGCGACCGCCAGATCCGCCGTAAAGGCTACTGGCCCGCCCAGGGCCAGCCGCCGGGAGGTTTCCACTACGATCTTTGGATCGGCCCGTCGCCGTTTCATCCCTACCACTCCGAGTATTTCTCCGGCGGGCCGGGCATGAACTGCCTGTCGTGGAACATGTTCTGGGACTTCGGCGCCGGCCAGATCGGCGACATGGGCAGCCACACGATGGACCTGC
>CAYGZA010000406.1:0-5012 GCA_964354135.1 uncultured Planctomycetaceae bacterium | reverse complement strand
GCACAGGTTCACCGGCAGCGATTTCCGCTGCGCAGCCCGGATGGTCTTGTCGATGAGCGCGAGCACGGCCGGATCGGAGGCGTTGTAGAGCCAAACGACGTCCTTGTTGCTCCGGTCGACGGCCAGGGTGTATTGGATCAGGTCGTTGGTGCCGATGCTGAGGAAATCGACCTCCTCGACGAAGTGGTCGATCATCATCACCGCCGCCGGCACTTCGACCATCATTCCCACCGGCAAACCGGGGTTGAACTTGATGCGGTGCTCCACCAGGTCTTCCATCACGTCGGAGAGGATCATCTTGGCCTGGCGGAATTCCAGGAGCGTGGAGATCAAGGGGAACATGATCCGCACGTCGCCGAACGCACTTGCCCGCAACAGGGCCCGCAGTTGCCTGCGGAACATCGGCACGTTGCGGAGCGAGAGGCGGATGCTCCGCTGGCCGAGGGCGGGGTTGCGCTCGTCCTCCGGGTCGGGAAGATGGGGGACCTTGTCGGCCCCCAGGTCGAACGTGCGGATCGTCACCGGCCGGCGCCCCATCGCCTGGACCACGCGGTGGTAGGCCTGGAAGTGGTCCTCTTCGTTGGGCTCGTGTTCTGCACCGAGGTAAAGGAACTCGGTGCGATACAGGCCGATGCCGTCGGCCCCGCGGGCGACGCACTGGTCGACCTCGTGGGGAAACTCGATGTTGCCCGTCAGCTCGATGCGGACTCCGTCGGAGGTTTCCGCGGGGAGATCGCGGAGGAGCCCCAGCCGCCTGGCCAGGTTGCGGTGTTCGGCGGCCTCGTGCCGGTAGCGGGCGACGGTTTCCTCATCCGGGTGAATGATCACCAGCCCCTTGTCGCCGTCGATGATCACCAGGTCGCCGCCGGAGACCTGGTTCAGGAAGGGACCGGTTCCCACGACCGCGGGGATCGCCATTCCGGCGGCGACAATGGCCGTGTGACTTCCGGGGCCGCCCACCTCGGTCACAAAACCGCGGACAAACCGCCGGTCCAGATTGGCGGCTTCGCTGGGGGTGAGGGTGTGGGCCAGCACGAGCACCGGCGAGCGGAGCCGCGAAAGCTCCTCGCGGCGGCGCCCCAAGAGCTTCCGCAGCACGTGTTTCTCGATGTCCCGGATGTCGCTTACGTTCCGGGTTTGGACCTTCTCAAAGACCTGGGCGTACTGGCCGAGGACGCGGCTGACGGCGTATTCCGGGGAATAGTGCTGCTGGCGGACTATCTCCTCCAGCTCGCTGCGGAAGCGGGAATCCTGGAGCATCTGGAGGTGGGCTTCAAAGATCGCCCCGTACTTTTCTCCGAGTTCCTGGGAGATGGCATCGCGGTTCTGGACGATCTCCTCGCTGGCGGCATCGATGGCCTTGTTGAGCCGCTCCAGCTCGTAGTCGACGGAATCGCGCGTGACGAAACGGCGGGGGATGCGGAATCCCTCGTTGTCCATCACCAGCGCTTCGCCGGTGGCAATCGCGGGCGAAACCGCGATACCTTGAAGCTTCTGCATGGCTACCGTTGGGCGGAAGACGGGCGCGGCCGGACCCGCGGCGCGGGCGGCCGCCCGGTTTCTCTCATCCGTTGGCTTCCGCGTCTGTCTCCTCTTCGTGAAACCTAGCGTCCACCAAGCGCACGACGGCGTCCAAGGCCGCCTCGGCCTGCGGCCCGGTGACTTCCACCAGGAGCTCTTGGCCCTGCCGGACCCCCAAGGAAAGCACCTGGATCATGTCGGCGACGTCGACGCGATCCGAATCCCTCACCAGCAGCACCTTCACCTCATACTCGCGGGCCAGGCTGGCAAGCAGGAGCGCAGCCCGCGCGTGCAGTCCGGTACGGTTGGCAACGGTGACAGTCCGGGTGTGCGTGACTTGATTCATGGCTTCGTGACGATCGCCTGGCCGGATCCATGCTTGCGGAGCATCCTCACGACCCGAACTGGTTGGTGTCGGCCTCCTCGAGCAGTTGGCGGATTTCCTCTGCCGTCTTCGACTGCTTGAGAAAGCGGCAGAAGGTGTCGTCGCGGAGCTGCCGCGAGATGTTCTCCAGCGCCCGCAAATGGTCTCCCGGGCGGTCCGGCGGCGAAATCAACAGGAAGAAGAGATAGACCCTCTCGCCGTCCAGGCTGTCGAAATCGACTCCTTCGCTGCTGACGCCCACGGTGCCCACGAGGCCGTCGACGCTGGGATGCTTGGTGTGCGGGACCGCCACGCCGCGGCCGATTCCGGTGCTGCCGAGCTCCTCGCGATTGAGGATCGCACGGACAATGCTCTCCATTTGATCGACCCGGATTCTCCCCGCGTCCAACAGCGCTTGGACCATTTCCCGGATAACCCCCTCTTTGCCGTCCGCGGACAGATCCGCACGGACTGCCTCAGGACTTACGAAGTCCGCGAACTTCATGCACGCATTCTCCTTGTGGCTAATGCCTTAGCCGCAGAACCGGGCGATCGGCTTGGGATCACGGGCGGGCAACGGTGTCGGAAGGCCGGGGTCAAGCGGCATTGCCGGCGCGAAACGGCGTCAGACGCCGGCCTGGCGATCTCCCGGGCTGCGGTGGTGTTCCTGGATCTTCTGTTTGTATCTGCGAAGCTGCTGCTCCAGCTTGTGTACAACCTGGTCGACCGACCCCATCAGATCACCGGAACGATGGGCGGCCACGAAGTCGTGCTTGTGCTCGGCCGAGACGCGGACGTCGACGTGCGGCGCCTCGCGCCGCTCCATGTCAACCGTGACGTCAATCGCGGTGAGCCGCTCGAAAAGACGGCTCAACTTCTCCACTTTGGCAGAAATCTTCGATCGGGTCTCATCGCTGAGGTTTCCGTGCCGTGCCGATATCTTGATCTGCACCAAAACACTCCTTCGTGCCGACCCCGGAGCAAGTCCGTCTTCGCGACCGCGAAGCGAGTAATTCTAACGGAATGCGGGCGGCCCTACAAACGCAAAGCCTCCCGCCGCCGTCTGGCCCCCCGGCCGCTCCTCCCAACTGTACCTTTTTGCGGCTGCAACGCCAGGGGGTACACCGGGCAGGTTCTCACAACGTAAGGCGTTTTCACGTAAAACGTTACGCCGCCGGGAGTGGGGGCGTTCGGAGGACAAGGCTCTGTGCCCTGCACCGCAGAGCGTGGGAACGAGGCGCCCCCGAACGGGTGCGTTGCACGGGGGGAGCGGAAGAGGGAAAAGCGGCCGGCGTCGCGCCATGCCCGGCAATCTCACTCCGAAGCAGCCTTTCGGGAAGGCTTACTTCGCTCGGGGGCCTTTGTCTCCGGAATACCGCTGCGATCCAAAAGGGTGTCCCCGCGAGGGGCGGGGGCAATCTTCAGCCGTGCCTTCCACTTCTGGATTGCTACTTGCCGCTTTGCGGAGGGGTCTTCCGGACGGTATGGCATGGTCAAACCGGTGAGCTTTTTCAGGTTCCACGAGCTGAGCACGCGGAAGGCGAGTGCCTGATGGTCCAAATAGGTGGTCAACTGGGCCGCCTCCGCCTCTTGGAACGTCTCGAGGCGGTATTTCCAGAGCATGGCGTAGAGCCCGGTCCCCTCCATCCCGAATAGCTCTTCCATCGCTGCGCGGACCCCGGCAGCCGCTTGAGGGCTCCGAACCACGGCCGCCCGGAGCTGCTCGATGGCGTCGACCCAGGAGGCGACTTTCTGTTCCGGGTCGTTGAGCACTTTCAGCAAGGGCTCATAATCGCCGAACCAGGCTAGGCCCCGCACGGCCAGCATGCGGACCTCCTTCAGCCGGTGCCCCACGAGCTCCCGCAAGACCAGGTTCGCCGGTTTGCCGACGGTCAGATCCCGTTCCAGGATCGGGGCCCCGCGCTGATCCAAGGGACTGGTCGTATCGCTGAAGACCCACTTGGGAAACTGCTGCGTCACCTCGGCCACCAGCGGGGGATCGCTCATCGTGTGCCGCCTGGGGGCATCCAACGGCACCGGCTTTCCATCCTGGTTATCCTCCCAGACGATCTTTCCGGAGGTGGCATAGAGATCGGTGACCAGCGGGCCGGGTTGGGTCTCGGGATCACCGCCGCGGCCTTCCAGACGCCTGCTCTCGATGGCCAACGTGGACTCCACCTCGGTGAACCGCAGCACCCCGCTCCGCTCGCCGACTTGGAGCCGTAGCCGGACCTCGCCCGACGGCCCCTTGTCCGGCAGGCGTTCGGCCCTCAGGATCATCCGACCCTGCTCGACGCGCAGGCCCACGACTCCGGCAGCATCGGGCGCCAGGAACTCGATGGCCGAGCCGTCGAGCAACTGAAGCTGGACCTGGCCGGCCAAGGAAACCACCGGCCGGAACGGAGGCAGCGCAAGGAGCCGCTCGCCGGGGGCGATCGGCGTCTTGGCGGCCAAGCGATACCACTGGCCGGATGCGCGATCCGCCCCCAGGAGAACTTCTTTCGGAGAAATGACGACGGCGACGGGTTCGGCGGGTTGGGGTTTAGCCTTGGGCGCCGGCCGCGCTGCCGGAGGGGTCAGAGAGGGGGGGCGAGATTCCGCGCCTATGGCCCCCCCGGGCTGTGCCAGCGTGGAGCCGGCGAGGTCCCGCCCTTCAGGGCCTGACTTCCCTCGGGGCCGCAAGTCGTTACCCGCCCGATCGGCGCCCGCCTTCCCGGGACGAAGCGGAGATTCTCCTCTTGTCGCGCCGGGGTCGCCCCCCGGGGGCCCCGCCGGCGCGATTGCCGGTCTTGCCTGTCCCGTCGGCTGTACGCCGGTCTTCGCCCGGCCTGGCTCACTTAACGAATCGGGCGTGTCCTGGGACGCCGTTTTCCCCGCGCCGGCGTCGGCCCGTGCCGCGGGGGGAGGTGCCGGTTTCAGCACTTTGCCGGGGGAACCGAATTCGGCTGCATCACCCTGCCGTTTCCCTGGAGTTTCTCCGTCAGGTCGCTTGGCATCGGCGGTTGGCTCCTCCGGCAAGCGGGGAGCTGGTTGAGCAGGCCCCAAACCCCGGGCAAGCGGTTGATCCGTTTCTGCAACCGAGGGCTCCGTTCCCAGGAACCTTTTGACGAGACTCCTGCCGCCGAGT